>NZ_JBIRHU010000008.1:0-285797 GCF_044328675.1 Streptomyces sp. NPDC017890 | reverse complement strand
CGCTACGAGAAGACCGCCACCATCTACTTGGCCGGACTCCACATCGCAGGCATCTTCCTCTGGTCCACCCGATGATCCAAACGAAACCGCCTAGCCGGTCAGCAGCGTGGCAGTCCGCGGCGCCACCGCGCCGGATCGATCCTGTCCTCGTACACAGCGCTTGGAGAGCGTCCGGATCGCCCGGAGCGCGCCCGCCCCGACGGGGGCGTCCGATGGGCTGCACTGGATTCGGGGCCATGCGCATACGGGAGCAGGCAAGCGATGTGGTCGTGACACGCGCGTCGCCGGCGTCGGCGGCTCCAAGCGGTCACCGGCGCCGACAACGCTGCGCTTCAGGGACAGGACGTCAGGGGCAGGACAGGGGTCACTCACCCGGCCTGATGCGCCCGCGCCAGGCTCCGGACTCGCCGCCGCGTCCCTCGATGTACTCCTTGAAACGCTGCATGTCGCCCTTCACCCTGCGGTCGATCACGCCCAGCATGTCACCGGTCTTCTCCGCGATGCCGGTGGGCTCGACGTCCATGACGAGCTCGACCCGAGTGTGCGTGTCGTCCAGGCGCTGGAAGCGGACCGTGCCCTTCTGACTGGTGTCGCCCGTAGTGGTACGCCACGTGATGCGCTCGTCGGGGAGTTGGTCGACGATCTCGGTGTCGAACTCGCGCTTCACCCCGCTGACATTGGTGGTCCAGTGGTTGCGGCGCTCATCGAGCTGCCTGACTTGCTCCACCCCCTCCATGAACTGCGGGAACTCCTCGAACTGGGTCCACTGGTTGTAGGCGGTGTGCACAGGAACGCCGACTTCCACCGTTTCCTTGACCGTGCTCATCTGACAACCTTCCTCTCTGCTCGATCCGTCGCAATCAGCACCGGCGACCGACCCACGGTCTCGGCACACCGAGCGAGTACCCGAGGACCGGTGGTATAACGTCCGGTCAGCGACGTCCCGTGGCAACACGCGAAAGAAGCGCGGTCAGCAGCCGTGGGTGCTGCGATGACGTATGCCCTGGCGATGCATCTGCTGACCGGAGAGTCGTGGCGGGACACGGCCGCCCGGTTCGAGCAGCACATAACGAGCATGAATTGCTCGGGATATGTTCGTCATCCCCCTGGAACTGCCCTCCGCTCGACCGATCACGCAAGGCGACGTGTCCTTGGTTCTCGCGGGCGCGGAACTCGTCGATCTCCGCGACGCACATGCCCTGCGTCTGGACCGACCGCATCGTCACGCTCGGAGATCACGCCGACGGCACGAACGACCTCACGGGGCAGGCCTCGGTGCGGCTGCGCCGGGGCGGCACAGCACAGGGCCGGCCCCGGCCGGGAGAGGACCGCCGCCTCGCATCGGCGGCGGTCACACTCACTCGGTCGCCGTCAAAGGGTCAGCAGCACGCGTTGGGCGATGCTGGTGTCCCTCAGGGGCTTGAGCGCGAGGCGCACGAGGACCGGCGCGCTGTCGTCGCCCGCGATCCGGTTGGCGCTGAGCACGCCGCAGGCCAGGCAGTGGTGGATGATCATCCACTCACCGTCGGGCCGCACCGACATGCTGAGCGCCTCCATGCGGCCCCGGCAGTCCGCGGCCCGGTCACCCGGGACCCGCCGGTCGACGTGCAGGCTGGACAGGCAGTTCGGGCAGTGATTGCGGTGTCCTGTACCGGGCGCGTCGAGTGAGACCTCCGTCCGACAACCCACGCACCGGAAGGCTTTCGCCCGGTGCTCTCCCTGGCCGTGCAGGACGTCCTTGCGCCGCTGCGGCCGCCGCGTGGCCTGTGCCCGCCTCGGCGGCCTACTGCGCCTGGGCATGGTGACAGTTCTCCTTCCGGCTCACAGCTCGCCGAACACTTCGAGTGGAAAGGGTGGTTGAGCCAGTGGTCGCACGGCCATGCGCATCAGGACGAGCTGGTTGTCGTCCGCGCGGACGGGGTTGGAGGTCAACTCGTCACAGCCCACACAACGGTGGATGACCATCCAGTCACCGGTGCGCAGTACGGCGATGGAGATCGGCGTCATCCGGCCGTGGCAGTCGCTGGGTCCGCCCTCCACGTGGTCGAGAACGTGCTGGGAGTGCAGGCAGGACGGGCAGTGATTACGCCGTGTGCCGTCGCAGGCGGCGGCGGACACGGTCAGGCCGCACCACGCGCAGACGAAAGTGTCGGTGAGGACGTTGCGCGGAGTGCTGGAGAGAGCTTTCTTGGTGTGGGACACCCGGTGTGCTCCTTGCTGAGTCGGTCTGTGGTGACAGCAAGAGCAGGCCGAGCGGCCTCGACGAACAGCCCTGCCCCGACCCGTGGCACGCATGCGGGCACGGCGGTGAGGGCAGGGGCACAACGGCCCGGAACGCGTCCGGTTACCGGCCAGGGGGCGGCATGACGGGGTCGGACGGTCAGGCAGTGTGGCGAGGCGCGCTCAGCGCGGGCCGGGGCATAAATTCTCATTTCCAGGGCGCGTTCAGGCCCAGAGCAGGTCGACGGAGCATCGACAGAGTAGCCACGGCTCCGAGGCGGTGCCACCGAATTGACGGCCCCCTGATTCGGCTCCCTGGAGTTCGGCGACGAGCTCCTGTCCGGCACGCAGGAGCTGTGCGTCGTAGGCGGCGTCCTGCTTCACGGGGCGGACAGAACACCTGACGTCCGATCCCGGTCCCGTCCTCAGGACCGGGGCACCGCATGTCAGCAGCCTCTACGCCCCCGGCGCTCGCCGGTCCTGCGGGTGCTGTCCCTAACCCTGGTACTGCGTCAGGTCGATGCCGAACACCGCGAGGTCATAGTCGTGGCCCGGGGGCTGTACGGTGGCCTCCGTTTGCATGCCGAGCTTGTCGAGCACGTTCACGGAGGCCCTGTCGCCCGTACGGCATACGGCGACCACTCGGTCGAGGCCTCGGTCCTGCAGGGCGAACTCCAGTGTGGCGTGCGCCGCTTCGGAGGCGTACCCCTGCCCCCAGAACACCCGCCCGAGCCGCCAACCGATCGCGACCTGACCAGCCACCTCGACCGGCGCTTCGGCGACGGAGAGGCCGACGGCTCCCGCCAACTCACCGGATCCCAGAAACTCGACCGCGAACATCCCGAACCCTTCCTCGTCCCACTCCTCCTCCCACGTCTCGATGTCCTCGGCAGTCTGCTCCAGGGAGCGCGGCTTCCCGTCGCCGATGCCCTGCATCACCGCCGGATCGGCATGAATCTCGGACAGGGGGACAAGGTCATCGGCCAGCCATCGACGCAGGAGAAGGCGAGGGGTGCGGATCTCGGTCATGGTTCCATCCTGCCGCCGCGGTGGCGGGAACGCGAACTGCGCTCCGCTTCCCGGTGACCAGTGGGTCGACACAGTCCCGCGTGCTTCGGTGGTGCCGAAACACGTGTGCGCCGGTAATGCCGGTCGTGCTCGACCGTAGATGCCGGGCGCTGCGTGCTCATGGACCTTGTCGACGAGTTCCGGAGTACCGTGAAAGAGGGTGGCCACGCGTCAGATACCGACGTCACCTGACCTGCGTAGGGTGTGCCGCTCGCCGGGTCGACCATGCCTCGGCCCGCGGCGGTACGCCAGGCTCCCCTGGCTGCCGAGGCGACCGGTCGCGGCGTGGACTGGTCGGTGGTGGCGACCTCCACGCCGAGGTGGACATGTGCGCCGGGACATGACAGAAGCTGCTTCCAGCGGTCACAGACCGGCGATGTCTGCGGCCCTCTTGCGCACGGCCTCAAGCGCGTCCACCACGGCGCTGTGCCGCCTCGCGTGCGTCGCCCGATCCGCCGGCACCAGCCGCGCGGCGGTCTGCACGGCGCAGGCGTCCGGATCACCGAAGGCAGTCCGCGGGTGCTCCCCCGTATCCGCGCAGTGCGCCGTGACATCCTTGACCGCCTGGAGCACAACGGCCCGGTCCACACCCGGCTGCGTGGCCAGCCGTACTTGGAAACGCGCCATCCACCTCTCGCGGTCCTTCTCCTGCGCCGCTTGCGTGGTCTGGTCCTTCTTCGCCACGTGCTCTCCCGGGTGATCGGTGGCCAGCCTTCATGGAGGTGGACGCCGGGACCTCGAAAGGGGTTGCGGAAAATCACCCCTGTGAGACGACCGGACTCCAGGACGCCGCCCGCGGGACTGGGCAGACTCACCACAGCGAAGGAGCCGAGCGGCGAACGGTCCAGGTCCGCGACGGCGGCGCGAGCGAGAACGAAGCCGCTGGCGCCCAGGTGGGACGGGAGGCGAAGACCGGGACGACGGGTGCGCCATCCGGCTCGGCGGCGGTCGCCAGCGCTCCGTCCGGCAGGATCAGGACCGCCGCCTCGGTGCCGGGAACGTCTGCAGCACGTCCATGGTGGAGACGGTCCGGACCAGGCGGCACGTAACTCTCCTCTCGGACACCCGAGTTCCTTGCGAGCCGACCAACCCGGACAGCAGCGGTTCGCCACGGACGGCAGACCGCGCCCCGCCTCGGTCATCAGTCGTCAGAACTCGACTCCAGCTGGCACGTTTGTTCGGATGCGGGCGGTGTACACGGTGAACTGACACATCTTTTACACGACGAAGCGGAGAACCCATGGGCATCATCGCGTGGATCATCATCGGCCTGCTCGCCGGCGCCATCGCCAAGGCACTGATGCCGGGAAAGGACCCCGGCGGCGTCATCATCACCATGCTCATCGGCATCGCCGGTGGATTGCTCGGCGGCTGGCTCGGCAAGGTGGTCTTCGGTGTCGACTCCATCGACGGGTTCTTCGAGCTCTCCACCTGGATCGCCGCCATCGCCGGTTCCGTCCTCCTGCTCGCTCTCTACCGCCTCGTCGTAGGCAACCGGCGCTCGCACCGTCACGCATGACTCGGTCGGGCCTCGGCCCCGAACAGCCGGACGGCTTCCGCTGCCAACAGCGCGGGAGCCGTCCGGCTGTTCGGGGCGGCGCGGCCGCGCGCTGTGCCACAGCCGCACACCTTCTCGACCGGAGTCATTCCGCCGCGTCCCCGCGGCGCCGCTCACCAAAGGTAGGGATGTCGTAAGGCGACCGCCTCTGCGGTTGAGGCGTCCGGTGGCGGTCAGGGTCTTCCGGTCGGACACCGGCTTCGACATCGGATCAGCTGGGCGCCCCCGTACCTGGCCGTCCCGCGGGCCGCGCGTCTTGGGCCGAGGCGGGCGCCTGGTGTTCAACGTCGCCGGCCCATGGTTCGAAGCGTGCTACGACGAAGCCGCCAGCCGCGTGACCACGACGCCGCAGCAGGACTGCTTCGGGCTGAACACCATCGCCGAAGACGACGGCCCGGCCGGCTACCAGCTCGCCTACGGCGACTGGGTCAGGGTCCTGCGCGGCGCGGGTCTCATCATCGACGACCTCGTCGAGCCGTGGCCCGCACTCGGAAAACCCAACGGCTGCAACGAAACCGACCCACCCGACTGGGCACACCTCCGGCCGGCGGAACTGCTCCGGGTGATCCATGAACCGTGGTTCCGCCGCGCCGCGACGTGAAGGCATCCCCTCGCCGCGCAAGAAGGGCGGTGCCCACGGAGATGGGACACGACATCCGCTGGTGATCACGCCTGGCATCCACGAGTACCGCGAGTACCTGTCCAGCGGGCGGACCTTGCGCAGCGGGGGGAGGCGCCGGAGGTCAGAGGTCCAGCGGTTCGAGGTGGCGGGGGTCGAGGACACGGCCGTCAGCCCCGATCACCTGCTGGAGGCGGTCGACTGCGCGACGGTTCACCGTGTCATGCAGCCCGGGGTCGTCCAGGGCCGTGACCAGGTCGTCGTGGTGGCTCGGGACGATGAGCGGAGGCCGGCCCAGGGTGCCGACGGCGCGCTCGAAGTAGTCGTACACGGCCGCGTGTCCGCTGGCGCCCAGCACCAGCACGTCGGGGGTGGCTCCGGCGACTGCGCGGGCCGCGAAGTTGGCTGACCCGCTGAGGAACATGATGCTCAACCGGTCGCCCACCGTGACCTGGTAGCCCAGTGTGCCGCCCTCGACCAGATCGCCCAGCGACCGGGGCCGGGCCGGGGGTGCGGTCAGGGTGCCGTACGGGTCGAAGCCGTACCCGCCGAGCTGGCTGTGCAGACTGCGTACCACCTCGATGGTGTAGTCGGGGCGGGACGGCTTGTCGGACGACTGGAGGGGATGGCGCAGCACCTCGTCCCCCGATACCACCACCAGACGGTGCTTGCGCCCGGCACCGGGGACACCCATGGCGGCCAGCAGGTGCAGATGCGTCTCGGTGCCCAGGATGCTGATCTCCCGGTCCCGCCAGGCGGGGTGGTCCAGGAGGTACGGCACATCGGCGAGGTGGTCCCAATGTCCGTGCGTCAGAAGAATGAACTCCGGTGCCGAGGTGAGGTGTTCACGCAGCACCCAGTCGATGATCCGGTGGTCCACCTGCAGTTCCCGGGTCATGTCGGCTTTGCCGTCGGAGTCCGTGTAGGGCTGCCGGGTGAGATACGGGTCGATCAGGATCCGGTGGCCCCCGAAGCTCAGCTCCCAGCCCGCCACGCCGAGCCAGCGTAGCCTCGCCCCACTGCGCCCCGGGCGGAAACCGCTCTGGGCCCGACCGGCGCGCGGCGGTGCGGCCGACGCCGTTCCGGCTGTCCCCACGGCTCCTGCCGTACCCGCGACGACACTCGTCCTCAGGACACTGCGTCGACTGACACGTCGCTGGGCGGCTGGGGACTGCTCTGAGAACACGGGTGGGCTCCTTTACCTGATGCGGGCCTCAACTGGGCTTCTTTGCCACGGCCCTTGGCCCTGGAGTCAAGCCTCGACCGCCGCCCCGTGTCGAATACACTCTCGACCGCGGTCCGATACGTTCGGCGTATCACCGCAGACCACGGGGGACGCATGCTGACCGAGCGGCATCTGGAGATCTTCGTCGCCATCGCGGAGGAAGGGCACTTCGGCGACGCGGCACAGCGCGTGGGCATCACTCAGCCGCCTCTCTCTCAGGGACTGCGTCGGCTGGAGGCGCTGCTGGGGGTGCGGCTGTTCGACCGGGAGCGCGGGGTCTCCCTCACCGAGGAGGGAGCGGCGCTGCTCCCGCACGCCCGCCGGGCGCTCTCCGCACTGGTCGAACTGCGGGACACCGGCGCCAGGGAGGGCGCGGACGGACAGCGCCTCCGGCTCGGCCTGTCGCCCGAGCTCCCGCCCCGGCTCGGCGCGACCGTCGCCGCCTCACCCGTCCGGGCGGGTGTCCGGGCCAGGGTCTCGGTGGTCACGGCGCCGACGGCGACGCTGCTGACGGATGTGTCCGCGGGGCGGCTCGATCTGGCCGTCGTACGCCACCCCGCCGTTCTGCACGGCCTGTCCGCTGGTCCTGTGACGCTGCTGCCGACGTGGCTGCTGGTACCGGACGACGCCGTTGGTGCGGGGCGGTTCGCACCGGGCGAGACGGACGCCGGTCGGTCTCCTGCGCACCGTTCGCAGGACAGGACGAGCACGCCGGGTCCACGTGCGGCGGGGGCGCGGGCGGCGCGGCGGTTGCCTTACGCGGTACGGCCGCGTGCCGAGGCGCCCGCGGCGCACGATCTCTTCCTGGACACGCTCGCGGGGCGGGGACAACGGGTCGAAACGGTGGCGGTCTCGGACGAACGCGCCGGGCTGGCGCTCGTCGCCGCCGGTCAGGCCGTTCTCGTTACCGCGGACGAATCGCTCACGGCGGACGGGGTCGTCCGGCGACCGGCCACCGCCCCGGCGCTGCCGCTACGACTGCGGGTGGTGTGGGACGCCCGGCGGCTCGCAGCCGCGGACGCCGCCGAAGCGGCCGACGTCCTGGTCGACGCGCTGGCCTCGGCCCACCGGACGAGTGCGGAGGCGGCCCGATGAGCGCGACGGCCTCCGACAGGGACATCAAGCGCACCCTGCGCGCGATGTTCGACGACGCCGGTGTGCGCGGCCTGCTGCATGTGGCCGAACTGCACCGGCCCGCGGCGGCGGTGACGGTCGACGCGGACACAGCCGTGCTGATGGGCTCCGTCTACAAGGTGCCGCTGGCGGTGGCCTACTGCAGGCAGGTGGACGCCGGCATCCTCGACCCGCAGCGGCGGATCACCCTACCGCCCGGCGACAGGCTGCCCGGACCCACCGGCATCTCACAACTGCGCGACGAGGTGTCCATGTCCCTGCGCGACCTGGTCGTCATGATGATGAGCGTCTCCGACAACGCGGCTGCCGACGCGGTGCTGCACCACGTGGGGGCCGAGGCGTTCGGCGACGCCTGCCGCGCCCTCGGCCTGGTCCGCACACACCTCCACGACGGTGCCGCGGGCACCTTGGCCCGGCTGCTGGCGGTGACGGGGGCCGAGTCCGTGGACGCGGCCATGGCGCACATCGCGGACAACGATCGGGCGGTGCCGCCCGGCGTCTACGACCCCGCGTGGGCGGCCTCGACCACCCCGGCCGAGATGGCGCGTCTGCTGCGCGCCGTCTGGACGGACGAGGCGGCCTCCCCCGACGGCTGCGCGTTCATCCGTCGCACCATGGGACTCCAGCCCTGGCAGCACCGGCTCGCGGCGGGTTTCCCCTACGACGACGTGGCGGTGTACGGGAAGACCGGGACGTTCGGCGTCATGCGGCATGAGGTCGGGGTGGTGGAACTCGCCGATGGCCGCGCGTACACGGCAGTCGTCTTCACCCAGGCCGCCCGGGCCGACCGTCGGCTGCCCCGCGCCGACGCGGTGATCGGCGCTGCGGCACGCAGGGCCGTCGAGTACCTGAGAGGGAGGGAGTGACCCTGCCTCCTCACCCGCTCGGCCGAAGAGGGGACCGGAGCCGAGCGACTCAGGGCAACTCGGCCGCCTTCGCCTTCACGCGAGCTGGTCGCCGTGGCCGGCCTGCGTCCAGACGTGGTGGCGGAACCGCTCACGGGTGTGTCCCTCCTCACGGGCGCGGTCCCGGAGCACTTCGGGCGGATCGACGTGAAGCCGAGCGGCTTGGCCAGGCGCAGGTCCCGTGCGAGGTGGGAGCGACCTTCCCTGCGATGAGGGTTGCGGCCGCGCCGCATGGCGGTGTCCACCCAGGAGCCGTAGTTCGCCGGTGTGAGTCCGTAGCGGTCCAGCAGCCGGTGTCAGGTGTCGGTCCAGGACGGGTCGGGGTGCGCGTAGCCGGGGATGTTGCCCTCGCCGAGGATCTCCATGCCGGTGGCGCCGAGGTCGGCGAAGTCGTCCGGTTGCGGCCAGGCTCGCGCCCCGTCCGGACGAGGGTCCTCGTCTTCTGGTCGGCGCCCCTCTAACGTGGGCCATAGCCGCGAAGGGAGGCTGCCATGTCGGACGAGCCCATGGGCCCGCTGGGTACGGCGATGCGGGAGGTCACGTTCCCGGACCAGTCCCGCGGGATCATCTTGGTACAGGCTGGAACACCGCAGGACGAGGCAGAGGCTATGGCCGCACGCGTGTGGGCCGAGTCGCCCGAGCGCTGAAAGGACGACGCCGGCGCCCCACCTGTCACAGGGGGGTGCCGCTGCCTTCCACGGTGGCTGGCAGGCCGCCGTGGTAGGTGACGGAGCCGCTGCCCTCCTGCGCCGCGGTCGACGTCGCTGCGGCAGGCGATTGGCCAAGCCGGTCACCTGAGTGCCTCAGTTGGCCAGTGAGCGTCTGAGCTTGTTCTTCAACCTCTGTGCGCTTGTGTCTGCGGGTGCCTCGCCGTAGGGCGCGGTCTCTCTGGTCACGCGGAAGGGGAGCGCTGTTCGCGCACCCATTCGGGATCGGGGTTGGTGTGTGGCCGGCCCGCCACGACGACGGTCGGTACGGTCTCGTTGCCGTCGTTGGCTGCTCGCACCGCTGCCGCTCCTGCCTGGTCGCGCCAGATGTTGACCCAATGCAACTGGCGGGCGCTGCGGCCCAGCCGGATGCGCAGTCGTATGCAGTACTTGCAGCCCGGCCGCCAGAAGACGACCGGTCGGCCGTCGACCGCGCTGCGGCGTTGTGCCTCCTGCGCACCGATCGACCTCGGGAAGATCAGGGGTGAGTTGACGCTGGCGAGCGCCAGGAAGGCCAGCAGGAGTGCTGCGGCTGTGCCGGGGCTCCCCTTCAATATCTGCCCGGTCGCGACGGCTGAGCCGCTGAGCACGAGCAGCGTCGGCAGGATCCAAGCGCGCATCATGGTGATGCAGGCTATCGAAGAGTCGAAATGCTCCTCGAACCAGGCCGTCCACCCGGGTGGTTCTGGAAACGGGCGAGCCACGAGGCCCCGTGCAACGCCTGTTGCACGGACTGCTCGGCGGCGGCCGGACGCCCTGGTGCCAACTGCTGGACGCCGTGCGTCTCGGCCCGGCCGACGACGTCGCCGAGGCCACCGCCGCCCAGGTCCGCCGGGTGATCGTCGATCTGATCGAGATGGGGCGCCGGCGCCTCGGCGACCGCGACATCCTGATCGTGTTCGACGCCGGCTGCGACACCCCGCGCATGGCCCACCTCCTGGCCGGGCTGCCGGTGACGGTACTGGGCCGGATGCGTACGGACCGGGTGATGCGCAAGTCCGTCCCGGTTCCGTGGAGCTCTCTTCGGCTGCCGTCAGTCGGCGTGCGCTTCCTTGGAGACGTGCCTTTGCCCACCGTGATTCGGACGAAGACGGCGTCCCGTTGGGAGATCCTCGCTCTCACAGGGTGGAGCCAGGCTGATCCGCTGGTCGATGAAGCTCCGGCACAACTCGCAGAGCCGGCGTCACCCTGTCACCGGAGCAGTGCGGCGAGGGCCGCGGTCACTGCTGCTGTGAGCGTCACGACGGAGGCGAACGCGGTCGCGGCCCGCAGGATCGCGGCTGGATATGTAGCCCCGTCCAGGCGGGCGAGCTTGCCCGCCCCCACAGAGACCAGGACAGCCAGGAAGAGGGCCGCGAAGGCGGCGAGGAGGACTGTGGCGACACCGGACACGACGGCTCCTGATGCGTTGGGCTTTCAGGTTGATACGTCGAAGATTCCTGAAACGGTGTTCAGCGGCGTTCGGGTGATCGAAGAAGAACACTGGTGAACACTGACATCACCCGGAGAGCGGCAGGGGTCACTGGTACGGCGGAAAGACGTCTGCCAGCTGGCGCTCGAACTCCTCGAGCAGGGACCAGGGTGGGGTTCTGCCGCCGCCCGTTTCCCGATCGACCAACGACTGCAGTTGGAGGAAGGTCGTTGAATCGACCCCGAAGCGGTCCAGGAACACCATGGCACTGCCGTAGACGTGGTTCGACACGCTCGCCTGTGCCGGATCCGACGACGAGCGCGCCTCGCTGACGTTGGTGAGTTGGACGAGGAGAAGCAGCGCTTCTGCCCCATCCCGACAGCTCTTGATCTGAGCCTCGCAGGCGAGGCATTCGTCCGCGTACTGCACCATCCGGTCAGCGAGCTCAGGGTCGTTGAGCTCCGTGGAGCGGTGGATGTCGACAGTCCGGATCCTCAGCCCGATCAACGGGGAGTCCAGCATTTTGCCGTGGAGCACACGGAGCAGGCCCAGGGGCCGCTGGTCCAGGTAGTCGTACGTGAATCTGGTCTCCCGATCCCGCGCAGGCCCGATCGTCCTCGTTGTCTCCTGTCCGGGTGGGCGGGCCGAGCCCTCGGAGCGCGTCGCAGCCATCGGTGAGTCGCCGCCCGTGCGGGCGAGAGCTCGGAGGCGGAGGAACTGGTCTGCCGGCGCCCTCAAAGCTTGCGCCAAGGAGACGAGCGTCGCCTCGCTCGGTACGGTCCCCCCGTTGAGCGCCTGGCTCGTCGTGGTACGCCCGAGCCGGGCGCGCCGAGCCAACCCTCCTACGCTGAGGCCCTGTTCCACTCGGAGGCGCCGAAGAAGGCGCTTCAAGCTCTCCAGGTCTTCCCCGGAAGCCTGGTCCTGCCGCCCCCCTGCCGGCGGGGCTGCTCCGGCCGGTTCCACGGTCCCGGTATCACCGGAGAGTCCGGCCCGGTCCGTCTCTGCGTCTGCCCGTCGGTCCACACAGACAGCCTGCACGATGGAGCCCGCGACCGGGGGCCGATGTGCACGCCCCGTGGAGAGTTCGCGGGTGCCGGGGCGGTCGAAGCGTCCTCCCGTCCCAGCAGCGAACGCAGTCGGCGTGATGCCCGTCGGCTCCGACGGGCGACGTCAGTCGACGGGACCCCGGTGCTGTCGCATTCACGGGCAACGGCATCGGCATTACCCGGCCCTCACGTGGGGTCGGCAGGTCCGGTGCTCCCGGGGAACAACCCACGCGGCAGGCACGCAGCAGCAATACGGGGCGGGCGCGCCGCTTGCCGCCGGCGGATGGTCCACCCGACAGGGCGACGCTCATCTCTCCGCCTGGGGCGCGGCAGCACGCGTGCTCGCAGCCGCGAGGCGTCCCGCAGCGGCAGACAGGGGTAGTTCAGTGACACCGAGAAGTCGTCGGAACGGACCTGGTGCCACCACCCGAACGGCAGGTGCAAGGCGTCCCCCCGCCCCAGCCTGCGCGAGCAGATGTCGATCACCTGTCCCGCTGTCGCCCGACGTTCCGGCGTGTCGGAGGCTCTGGCGTGGCGCTCGCTCGGGGTACTTACGCTGATCGCAGGGCGGGAGTGCGTGACTCTGACTGGCCGTCATATTGTCGCAGCCAGGTCTCCGTTGTATGTAGTGTGCGAAAAATGACAAGAAGCGAGCGGCTCGCGGAGCAACTGGACTGGCACTGGCGCAAGAACCTGCGGCCGCGGCTGGACGGTCTTACTGATGAGGAGTACTTCTGGGAGCCTGTGCACGGCTGCTGGAGCATCCGCCCACGTGGCACGTCGGCCGCACCGACGTCGGCAGGTTCGGGAGAGTGGACGGTGGACTCCGCGTCCCCTGATCCGGTGCCGGCGCCGGTGACCACGATTGCCTGGCGGCTGGCGCACATCATCGTCTCGTGCCTGGGCTATCGGGTCGGATGGCACTTCGGCGGCCAGGACGTCGACTCCCAGACATTCGCCTACGCGGGGACCGCTGACGAGGCGCTGAAACAGCTCGATGAGATGTACGGGAGATGGAACGCGGGGGTTCGCGAAATTTCGGACGCCGACCTGGAGAATCCGCCCACGGTGGGTCCCGAGCGGTTTCCCATGGAGGGCATCGTCCTGCACGTCAACAGGGAGCTGATCCATCACGGCGCCGAGATCTCCCTGCTGCGCGACCTCTACCGCCGGCAGGACGGTACCCTGCGGCGCCGGACATGACTTTTTGGTAATCGGCGATCGAGCTTCGGAAACTCACGTGGACAGCGTTGCCGCTCGAGGGTGAGGACGGCTTCGGCGATTGACGTGATGCGGCTGGGACTGCAGCGAGATCTGCGGAAGATCCGCCAGGACTTCAGGCGGGCGACCCCGCGTGCGACCCGCCCGTGCGGCGGCCAAAGCCCGGGTGACGGTCTTCTCGGTGGGGGTGAGCTCCTGCAGGAGTCTGCGTTTGGTGCTCGTGGTCGGCCAGGGGCCGCCGCCCTGGTGAGCGAGGTCGGGGCCAGGATGGGGACGCCCCTGCGCTCGCGGATCCGGATGATCCGCGCTTGAGTCGCCGACCCGATCGCCCATCCGCCATCAGTGGCAGTGGTCGGACTCGGCCGCCGGGCCGGTGCCGGTGGCGCCCAAGTCATCAGAGCGGCCGGCGTCGACGCGCGGCCACTGTGCTGTGGGACGTCCGACCGGCCGCTCCTCCCACAGCGGCGGCCAGTCGGGAGCCCCGCCCAGGGTCCGCGTGGCGTGCCCGAGGCGCTGCCAGCCTGCCGGCGAGTCCTCCCAGGCCTCCTGGCGCCCGAACACTGTGAGGTCCATGAGCGCGTAGCTGTAGTCCACCGCCTCGGCCCCGCGACGTTTGGTCCAGTACGTCTCGAAGACACGGTCGCCGTCTCGCAGGTAGCACACCAGGTGGAACAAGCCGAGCTCCCGGCCGACAAGAAGCGGCTCGAGCGAGGGCTGGGCGGAGTACCACGGCATCGTCCAGCCCATGAAGGCGCGGTAGCGCAGGCTCTCCTCGTACGACGTCTGCGCATCCGCGAAGCCGTAGGCGGTGTTCCGTCCCTGGCAAAGCACGGTGAAGGTGATGTCACGGGAGTGCAGATAGGCCAGCTCGCCCACGTGGCTCATCACCCAGGTACAGCCTTCACACTGCTCAGCGGCCGGCCGGCCCGGCCACCACATGAAGTAGTAGGCGATCATCTGGCGTCGCCCTTCGAACGCGTCCAGGAGCGTCATGGGACCGTCCGGCCCCAGCAGCGGGCTGTCTGCGGCCACCTCGACCATCGGGAGCCTGCGGCGCGCGGCGGCGATCGCGTCGCCTTCGCGGGTGTGGGCCTTCTCCCTTGCCCGCAGCCCCTCCAACCGCTGCTGAAAGGTCGTGCGGTCGACGACCGGCGGTTGCGCCTTGCTCGGGTTCTCGGACATCAGCGGCTCCTGATCGCTTCGCCGTGACTGCGGGTCGCTCCTCAGCGACGTAGTTGCCGGTCGGAATCGCCGTCACACGCATCCGACCCGGCTCTACCGTCTTCGAACACCCCCACGGTGTCACTCACCGTATCGATCCACGACCTCTGCGCGAGTTGGCATACAAGCTCATCGAGTCCGCACAAGCCCGCTGGCGCGCCGTCAACGCTTCCCACCGGGTCGCGCCGGCTCGGGCCGGTGCGAAGTTCGAGAAGGCCGAACTCGTCGACCGGCTTCGTGGTGGCGGCAGGGGTGCGGACGGCGGCGCCGGCGCCCAGGCGGCAAGGACCTCGACCCTCGCGTCCACGTACCGACAGGCCGTTGCTTCAAAGACGCCGCACCCTGCGCCGAGCTGGGCGAGCGTCTCGTTCTTGCGCGGGTGGGCAAGGGCGAGCTGTGCTGAGGAAACGGCTCAGCCTGCGCCGGCGCGTGCGGCGTTCACACTGTGATCCGGTCGGCCCGAGGCCGAGTCACCCGTCGCGTTCTCCAGGAAGTTCCGATTGACGCCGATCAGGTGATCAAGCGCTTCTCTTGCGGCGGCCAGGCCGTCGATCGCGGAGGACAGACGCGTCCGCTCCTGGTCCATTACAGCCATGGCCTCCCGGGCTCTGTCCGTGTTGGGCTGCGCCATGCAGGGGACCAACTGAGCGATGGTTCTGCTGGACATTCCGGCGGCCAGGAACGTCTGAATCAGCTCCACCCGCCGGACGTGGTCGTCGTCGTAGCATCGCTGGCCGCTGGAGGACCTTGCACTGACCAGTAGGCCCTGCTGCTCGTAGTAGCGCAGCGATCGACGACTTGCTCCTGTCCGGGCGGACAGTTCACCGATCCGCATCTCCACCCCCATGCGCCTCGGGGCACAACGGCTTGCCCCTGACATCGATGTGAGCACCTAGGTTAACCCCACGGCTCGCGACCAACCGGTGGAGCATCCGGCCGCCGTCCCTCTCGTCCGCAAGCACGAAAAAGGAGAAGTCCGTGATCAAGTTCGCTTTCATGATAAACCGCATCGATGGGATGACCTTCGAGGAATTCGTCGAGCATCACCGATGCCATCACGGCCCATTGTTCACCTCCATTCCGGAATCCCAGCAGTACGTGAAGAAGTACACCGTCTCCCACCCGGTACGCGCCGAAGGTTACCCGGAGCCCGCCTACGACGGCCTCACCGAGATTTGGTTCGAAAACTGGGCAGATCACGACGCCTTCTTCACGTCCGAGAACTACAAGAAACTGGTGAACCCGGACGAAAGCAAGTTCATCGACGTGAATTCGGTGGCAGTAATGGTCACCGAAGAAAGGACCTTGATCTAGCTTCTCGTACAACAGCCCCGTCCAGCCGTGACGCTGCCCGGGCGGGCAGTCCCGCCCGGGCAGCGGTTGCCGCTACAGGGTGATGACGATCTTCCCCTGGGTGTGGCCGCGTTCGGCCTCCCGGTGCGCTTCGGCGATCCTGTCCAGCGAGTAGGTTGCGGCGAGGTGGGGCGTGAACCTGCCCCGGCTGCCCAGTGCTGCACCCTCCGCGAGCACCGTTGCGTCGTTCTCCGCGTAGAGGTGCCGTACTCCGAGTTGGCCCGCGCGCGCCGCGTCGGCGACCGTCACGACGCGGTCCGCGTCGCCGGCGATGGCGACGAGGTCGGGGAGCGAGCCGGAGGCGGCCATGTCGAGCACGGCGTCCACTCCCGCCGGGGCGAGTTCGCGGACTCGATCGGCCAGCCCTCGGCCGTAAGTGGTGGGCAGGGCCCCCAGCGTGCGCAGATAGGCGTGCTTGCCCGTGCTCGACGTGCCGATGACGGTGGCGCCGCGGGCCACCGCCATGGCGACGGCGGCGCTGCCCACACCGCCGGCGGCTCCTTCGATCAAGAGCGTGCGGCCGGACAGGTCGCCGAGCGCGTTGAGCCCCCGGCCCGCGGTGGCGACGGCCAGCCCGGCCCCGGCGGCCTGTTCCAGCGTCCACGGTTCCGGCACCGGGGACCAGGCGGTCAGCGTGGCGTACTGGGCGGTCGCTCCGAATATGCCGCCGAGGCCGAAGACCCGGTCACCGACGGTGACACCGGCGACGCCCTCGCCGACCTCGTCCACCACGCCGGCGGCGTCGCGACCGGGGATCGCCGGGAAGTCGACCGGGAAGTGGGCGCGGACCTCCCCCGAGCGCAGCTTCCAGTCGACCGGGTTGACGCTGGCCGCGGCGACCTGGATACGGATCTCATCGGGGCCGGCGTGCGGCTCCGGGACGTCCTCGATGACGAGTACGTCGGCGGGGCCGTAGTCGTGGTAGCGGGCAGCACGCATCGTTACTCCTTGATCGCCATTCGCTTGCTTCGGAAACTAACTTAGAGTGTAAAACTTTCCATAGCAAGTACCTGAGAGTCACTTACCATGGAAAGTGCTTCCGCGCTACGATCGCGCGTGTGGAAGCGAATCGCGAGCTTGTCCCGGCCGAGGCGGAGACGTGGGAGTCACTGCTGTCGGTGCTCCTCTGGCTTCCGGCAGCGCTGGACGGCCGGCTCAAGCAGCAGGGACTGAGTCATCACGAGTTCCTGATCCTGTGGTGCCTGACGCAGCACCGGGGCCGCACGCACACCATGAGTTCACTCGCCGAGCTGTCCCGGGTCACCCCGTCACACCTGTCCCGTATCGCGTCCCGGCTGGAGAGACAGGGCTGGCTCGTGCGCGAGCAGGACCCCTCGGACGCCCGCGTCACGATCGCATCGCTGACGGAGACGGGGTCACTGAAGTACGCGCAGGCGGCGCCCGGCTACTACGCGACCCTGCGCGAACACGTCTTCGGCCGGCTCACCGAGGAACAGGCCGGTCAACTCGGCGGGATCGCGGCGCGCATCGCACACTCCCTCGACCCCCACGCAGACTGAGGCAGTCACTGGCGTGGACCGGGCCCGACCCGCACGTCTTCCCACGGGGCGACAGCCGCCGGTTCTCCGCCCACAGACGGCCTCTCGGACCGCCTACGAGCACCAGGCCGTGGGGCGCGAGGGAGGGCGCGGAGCGGTTCTTCATGGCCACCCCCGGGCTTCGTCGGGTGGAACAAGCACGCCGCCGACGAACGCCTCCGCCAAGTCGTCTCCAGGGGGAACGACGCCGCCTGGCTCGCGATGGAGGGCCCGTCTCGCCGATGCGGCCGGGCGGCGAGTGAGACGGCATGTGAACTTTTGTTTCCGCGGGCCGATTCGTGAACTATGGTTGTCGCATGATGGTCTCTGAGATCACCCAGGAAGAACAGGCAGAACTCGACAAGGCGCTGTACGACGCCTTGACTCCACTGGCCTCGGCGATTCGCTCCCGACAGACCGGGCTGCCTGCGGACCGCATGTGGGCAGCGGATCCCGCCGAAGTGGCACTGTCCGTCCTGGCCGCCTGGAAGGTGATGGATGCCGAGGTCAGGCGGTTGACCGCGCACGCGGCAGCAACTGCCGGCTCCTACGGCGCCAGTTACGAGCAGATGGGGGCTGCCTGGGGCATCACCCGGCAGGGTGCCCGGAAGAAATGGCCCGACGCCGTCAGCCGCTCAGCGCCCGCGGCAGCGGGCAGGAGCACGCTCGCGCTCTTCGGCGGGACCGCCGAACTGGTGCAAGCACCTTCTGGTGACTGGAGTTGGACAGGCGTGGGCGCTGACGGAGCGTCCGCCGCGGTCACCCATGGAACGCGCCACGCGACCGCGGAGGAAGCAGCAGCCCATGCGGGCGCTTTCCTCAAAGAACACGCCGTCGATGCCGTCGACCGTTCCTAGCATCAGGCAACGTCCGCCCTGCACACAAAGGCGGCTCGGTACCTTGAGTACCTGACGGCGGCGGCCTGGTGACCTGAGTCAGGTCACCAGGCCGTTTCCCTTGGGCCGTCCACCTGGTATTCCGGTCGTGGCGGCCGGTCCGGAAGATCTGGGCTCGACTTGACCCGCATGCTGCACGTCACCCGTGGTCAGGCAGATCTCAACCCGCAGCAGAGACGGAGAGCGCCGTCCACGCTAGGAAGCGCGTGCGTCGTGGCTCTCGCGATGAGTGAGGACCTGTTCCATGTGGGTCTGGGCCCACTGTCTGAGTCCGCGCGTCAGGTGATGGAGTGAGAGGCCGAGGTCGGTCAGCCCATACGTGACGGTGACAGGGACCGTGGGTGTCACCGTTCGGGTGAGCAAGCCGTCGCGTTCGAGAGCCCGTAGGTTCTGGGTCAGCATCTTCTGGCTGACGCCGGCCAGCAGCCGGGCCAGTTCGGAGTAGCGCATCGCCTTGGGGACGTGTGATGCGCCGGGCTGTTCGGGTGTGTCACCGCCCAGTGCGCACAGGATCAGGACGACCCATTTGTCTGAAATCCGGTCGAGGAGCTGGCGGCTGGGGCACACGGCCAGGAACGCGTTGTACTCCACCTTCGCCTGCGCCTTCTTGTCGGCCTTCACTGTCGCTGACCTCGCCTCTCACCTTCTGGGTGGTTACGCACTTCAGAGTGCCTACTTCCCAACAGGAAGTTCCTCTCTCATGCTGATGCAAAAGGGCTGGAGACACCACCCCTGGCACGAAGTGAAAGGCACAGCGATGGACACGCCCTCCACACCCCTCCCCGGCGGAACCTGGACGCTGGGTGACTCAGCCGTCACCCGGTTCGGTTACGGCGCGATGCAGCTCGCCGGCCCGTGGGTCATGGGGCCGCCCGCCGACCACGACGGTGCCCTGGCCGTGTTGCGCGAGGCGGTCAGCCTCGGGATCACCCACATCGACACCAGCGGCGCCTACGGACCGCGCATCACCAATGAGCTGATCCGTGAGGCACTGCACCCCTACCCGCAGTCGCTGTTCATCGCCACCAAGGTGGGTGCGACCCGCGACGCGCAGGGCGGCTGGCCCACAGCCCGGCGCCCCGAAGACCTGCGCAAGCAGGTCCACGAGAACCTTGAATCCCTCGGCGTCGAGACCCTCGACCTGGTCAACATGCGTATGGGCGACGCTCAGGGCCCGCAGCCCGGCTCGATCACCGAAGCGTTCGAGACGCTCGTCGACCTCCAGCACGAGGGCCTGATCCGCCACCTCGGCGTCAGTAATGTCACCGGGGAGCAGGTCGCCGAGGCGCGCAGCGTCGCTCCGATCGTGTGCGTGCAGAACATGTACAACCTCGCCCACCGCCACGACGACGACCTCGTGGACCACCTCGCCGCCGATGGCATCGCCTACGTGCCGTTCTTCCCCCTGGGAGGCTTCACGCCGCTACAGTCCGAGGCCCTCTCGCAGGTCGCGAACCGACTGGGGGCGACGCCGATGTCGGTCGCGCTGGCCTGGCTGCTGCAGCGCTCGCCGAACATCCTGCTCATTCCCGGTACTTCGTCCACCGCCCACCTGCGCGAGAACTTCGCAGGCGCCGGTCTCTCCCTCTCGGACAAGGACGTGGCCGAACTGGACAGCATCGGCTACTGAACAACACACAGGTCTGTCGTCGTCCCGAGCTGCTTGTCACTTCGCCGTAGCTTCAGGAGAACAGGGCCGATACCGGCGGCGTCATGCGGTGCCGGCTCGAATGCGGAACGTCAGTCCGTCCGGGCTGCTCAGACGCTGACCGCCCGGTGCTGTGCGATCGGGTCCGTACGACACCTCCTGCCCCAGGCCGCGTGCGCGGGTGGCGGCAGCATTCGGGTCTTCGACGCCTACGACGAGTTCCCATCGGGGCACGCAGCCCTCGGCTCCGGATGCCAGTACGAAATCCGCGCAGCCGGGAACCGTACCGAGCATTGCCTGATAGAAGCGGCGGGCCTGCTCGGGGCTGGGGCAGGCCAGGATCATGCGCTGTAGTGCGCTCGCCGTTGGCAGCCAGCGGTTGAAGGGCTGTGTCTGCCACAGGGAGAAGACCGCACCGACGGGATCGATCAGGGTCGCGATGCGGCCCTGATCCCCGGCATCGAAAGGGGCGAGCACGAGTTGGGCGCCTGCTGCCGTGGCGGCTTCGGTGCGGGCGTCGATGTCATCGACGGCGAGGTAGTAGGCGATGTGGGCGGGAGTGCCCGGCGGGTAGACCGGAGCGCTGAGGTCGCTCACACTGCCGATCTGATGACCGGCGGCGAAGATTTTCGTCGCGCGGCGCCAGTCGTCTTCGTCCACGGCGAACCGCCAGCCCAGCACAGTGGAGAAAAAGGCTGCGGTGCCTGGCACGTCGTGCGTTTTGAGGTCCATCCAACAGAATTCGTTCAGCGCACCGAGATGAGACGTCGTCAACTGTATGCTCCTTGCTGCGTCGGCCTGCCACGGGGTGGCGGCGACGGTGATCTTCCCACTGCGGGTGAAGCCGCAGTCGATGCCGTGGGTGGCCAGGTCGTCCTGGAAGGCGTTGAAGTTCTGCGTCCCGAGGCGCTGGAGCAGGCCGATATCGTCCGGCCAGCGTTCGGCTCCGTTGGCCAGACCGTGCGTCAGGCTCGGAGAGCAGAAACCGCCGTTGCGGCCGCTGGCGGCGTGACCGCAGGTCTTCTTCTCCACCAGGAGGACGTCCAGGCGCGGGTGGCGCCTCTTGGTGAGCAGGGCGGTCCACAGTCCGGTGTAGCCGCCGCCGACGACCGCGAGGTCGCAACTGGTGTCCTGGGTGAGCCGGGGCTCGGCGGGCGGGCCGTCCGGACGGTCGAGCCAGTACGCCGTGGGGGCGGCACGGCTCAGGCGCGCACGGTGGTCGAGGCGCTGCTGCTGGGTGCGGGGCATGTATTCCTCGTGCGCGAGTGAGCGAGTGAGCGAGCGAGGTGGTGGGTGGGCGAGGGCCTGCCTGCCCTGGCCCACCTGGCCGGGCAGGCAGGCAGGCCGGTCGGGGCGGGGGCGGGGAGGCCAGGGCGGGGCGGGGTCAGAGGCTGATCACGCCGGTGCGCGTGTCGGTCATGTCCATCAGAGTCCACTTGCCGCCGATGCGGCCCCAGCCGGTCCCACGGGAGCCGGCGCCGCCGAACGGCATGTTGATGTCCCACCAGTTGTTGGTCTCATTGACGACGACCTGGCCGACCTCCATCTCCTCCACGAAGCGGAACGCGGAGGTCATGCTGCGGGTGAAGACGGCCCCCTGGAGACCCAGGGCGTCGTCGTTGGCGATGCGCAGCAGGTCGTCCTCGTCGCGTCCGGTGATGATGGGGACGACCGGGCCGAATGACTCCTCCTTGGACAGCAGACTGTCCTCGGGGACGCCGTCGACCACCGTGAACTCGTAGTAGAGGTCGGTGGGCATGCCCTCGCGGCGCCGGCCGCCGGTGAGGATGCGCGCGCCGCGGGCACGGGCGTCTTCCATGTGGCGGTCCATCTTGGCCGCGACGCCCTCGTTGTTGAGGGGGCCGAGAACGGTCTTGTCGTCGAAGGGATCGCCGAGGCGGACCCGCTCGGCCTCGCGCAGGACGGCCTCGACGAACGCGTCGTGGATGTCGGTGTGCACGACGACGCGCTCGGTGGCGCAGCAGACCTGTCCGGCGCAGGGGTAGGCACCGTCGACCGCGGCCTTGGCGGCGGCCTCGACGTCGGCGTCGGCGAGGACGACCAGGGGGCCGTTGCCGGAACACTCCATCAGCGACCGCTTCAGACCGGCGGCGGACTGGATCTTCGCGCCGGTGGCGGAGGACCCGATGAAACCGATGGCATGGATGCCGGGGTGGCGGACGAGGGCGTCACCGAAGGCGCCGTCGCCGGGCAGGACGCTCACCAGGCCCTCGGGAACTCCAGCGGCGGTGAGGGCCTCCATGGCCTTCAGCACGGTCAGCGGTGTGTTCGTCGGGGGCTTGACCACCAGGGCGTTGCCCGTGGCCAGGCCCGGGGCGGCGAACTCGGTGAACATCAGCAGCGGGAAGTTCCAGGGCGTAATGACCGCCCAGGTGCCCACCGGACGGTGGAAGGTGAACATCCGCTTGGAGTTGTCGCGGGAGGGCAGCGTCTCGCCGTTCAGGCGGACCGCGTCCTCGGCATGCAGGCGGAACAGCTCGGCGGCCTCCGTCACGTCGGCGACCGACTCCACAAGCGGCTTGCCCTGCTCCAGGGTCTGCAACCGGGCGAGTTCGTCACGGCGCCGGTCGATCTCGTCCGCGATCCGGTGGCACAGTGCCGCGCGCGTCCAGACGTTCACCTTGGCCCACTCGGCCTGGGCGCCGTGTGCGGCGGAGACCGCCGCGTCCAGGTCGGCCGCCACGGGCAGCGGGACCGTGCCGACGTGCTCGCCGGTGGCCGGGCTGATCACGTCGTAGGTGTCGCTGCCGGCCCCGTCGCTGAAGACGCCGGCGAGGAACAGCTGCTGGGACAGAGGAGCAGTGGCCATAGTGAGGGGTCCTCTCGTCGTGACGGATGCGTGGCGGAGGCGTGGCGGACGTTGCGGCCGATCGAACATCAGCAACTTTTGACCGTCAAGATATGAGAAGCAGCCAAGTTCGTCATTCTCAATTGTCGATGCAGCAGTCTTGACGCCTTTTTTCGCCGCGCCTATGAATTCGGCATATCGCTTTCAGCCGACGCCTCCCCGACCGGTCGGCAACCGGCGTCCTCATCCGAGATCCTGCTGCCGACCGCGCCCCCATGGCACCCACACCAGCATCGGAAACGGGAATTATCGTGCCCCCCGTCGCGCCACACTGCTCTCCGCGGTCGCCGCCGCCCTGGCCGCCGTCACGCCGGCTCACGCCGCAGGGCGGAATACCAGCTCCGGCCCGCCCCGTTCGGCGACGCCGGGCTCACGGAAGACGGGCACCCCGTCCGTCCGGCTGAGGCTCCCCGCTCCGGACGGACCGCATGTCCTGGGCACGGTGTCGCTGCGGCTGGTCGACACATCACGCCCTGATCCGTGGGTGCCCGGCCGCCCGTACCGGGAACTGATGGTGGACGTGCGCTACCCGGCACGGCCCGGCGTCACCCGCCGCGCCACGCACCGGACCGTGCGGGACTCGCCGCGTTCGCGAGGCGGGCTCCGGGCCGCTACGACCGTACGCATCACCTCAGCTCGCACCATCAGATCACCGTCCGGGCCCAGGAGGCGGTATCACGCTCCTGCCTTCAGGCCTGCGGTAAGCCCGTAGGTCACGGAGCGGTGGCTGGTGCCGTGGACGCCGCGCTGTTCGTAGGCCGTGCAGAAGGATGCGGCGGCCTGCGCGGCGGCGAGCAGTGCCTGCACAGCGCCGGCAGGTGCGGGGGCCGCCGCCGTAGTGGTCGCGTGGGTGGACATCGCGAGGACACCTGCGGCGAGGCAGGTCAGGGCGAGTGTGGGCAGGATCCGGCGCAGCACGGTGGGGCGTGGTGTGGTGCCTGCGGGGGTGTGGTGGGAGCGGGCGGACATGGGCTTTCCCTTCCTCCGTGCGCTGGTGGGTGTTCGCGACGGGTGGCCGGGGCGATGAGGATTCGGGTGTGCGGGGCCGTGGACGGCGTTGCCACCGAGCGAGAGGTCGCATCGCGGAGCACGCTCGCGTATCCGGTGCTGGTGGGAAGCCGGTTCAGCCGTGTGGGGGCGGATCCAGCCACAGGCGCCGGGCCTTGGCCGGCTCCCGGCCGTCCTCCTGGCGGAGGGCGTCCCGGCGCGCGAGCGGGCCGTTGTCGGTCGGCGCGGCGGCCGGCCCTCTGTCGGGCCTGATCGCCGCCGCAGGGGCGGGGCTCCGGACGCCCCGTATGAGGTGGACTGTGGGAAGAGACGGGCAGGCAGTGGACGGCTCGAGCGGCTGCCGGTGGCCGCCTTGCGTGAGCGGCGGCCACCGGCGGTGCCAGGTCCTCAGCGGTTGGTCCACAGGTTCCAGGTCCAGGGCCACATGTTGCCCTCGGCGCACTGGTAGCGGTCCCAGTGTCCGCGGTCGATGCCCTGCTGTCCGGCCGTCTGGCAGCCGCCCAGGGTCATGTACTTGCCGCGGTGGACGTCGAGGCTGTCGGCCGCCTGAACGGCAGCGACCTGCTGGGAGGCCGCGCCGGGTGCGGCGACGGCCGGAGCCGCCGCGCTCAGGCTGCCGAGTCCGACTACGGCGATGGCGGCGAAGGCGGACAGTGCGGTGCGTACACGCATGGTGAAGTTCCTTCCAGTAAGGGATTCGAGTCGGCCTGGGCGGCATCCGCCCGCACGGCCACGAGTACCGGCGCGCTCACCCTCGGGGGTGATCTCCTGAGCCGGTATGCCGAGTTTGCGCAGGAAACGTCACCCTTACAACCAGATCCCGCTTGCTTCATCGATGTCGGGATAAATACAGTCCTGACCTGCTGGGACGTGCCCGTCCCGGGACATGGGACAGCCGGCGGGACGTAGTTGCCCCGCCCTGCGGAAAGGCACCCACCGATGACCGGCCAACGACCGGACCAGCGTGCGGCAGCACGGAGGCTGGGAGACGCACTGCGGAGCCTGCAGCAGCGATCAGGGCGCCCGCTGCGCAGCCTGGAGACTCAGGTCCGGACCAGCGACTCGTCGCTCTCCCGCTACTTCCGTGGCGAAACCGTGCCGACCTGGCCCGTGGTGCGGGACCTGTGCCGGGCGCTGGACGCGGACCCTTCCGAGTACCGCGCCCTGTGGGAAGCAGCCAGCCCCACCCGCCATGACGAACCAGCCTTCATCGACAGCGACAGCGCCGAGTCTGCTGGTCCGTCACCCCTGCCTCGCCCGGCCCGGTGGCGTCGGCTGCGCGGGCCGTGGTCCCGCCGTCGGGTCATCGCCGCATCCGCTGCCGCTGCCGCGGCGGGCGGGCTGGTGACCGGTCTGCTGCTCCTGCTTCCAGAGCAGGGCGAGCCCGGTGCCACGTCCGCGCAGGGTGCCGCGGTCGGCGCAGGCAGCAGTGCCGGTGTTCTGGTGCACAACGTCGAGGAGAAGTGCCAGGAACCGCGCACGAACGAGTGTGCGCTGTCCCTCGCCTACAACCCCTACCGTCCCTACGTCACCTCCAACTCAGCCGGCCGCGTCTGGCACCAGGATCTGCTCCAAGCCCGCTGCACCGTCGCCAACGGCGTCACCGTCACCGACGAGAACCACAAACACACCAGCATTTGGATCCAGGTCACACACACCGGTAAACACCTCTGGCTCCCAGGAATCCGCGTCCATCCCGACCACCTCAACCAACTCACCGCCGTCCTGCCCCCATGCGCCCTCTAGCGTGATCTTCAACCGTGGGGTCGGTCAGCCTCCCGGGCGGCGCGGGTCGGCTGACTGGAACCACCGCTCGCCGTCCCCCGCCGCCTCCACGACCTCCTCCATCGGCGTGCTCGACGACGAGGACAGGATGAACGGCACCCCCTGCGCCGCGGCGGCGCGGGCGGCGGCCTTCTCTGCCTCGGGGTGCACCACCGACAGGGCGCCGACCGGTGCCAGAGCCACCGGAACGGGCAGCCGACGGCCGAGCACGTCGACCGACAGGTCCCGTACGCGTACGTCACGCAGCATTCTGGGCACGATGCGCCACCGGTCGAACGCCTCACGATTGGCGCGCGCCGTACGCCCGTCACCCGCGGCTCCCACCACCGTCCCCACCGGTCCGGAACCGAGCCGTGCCTCGGTCAGCTCCTCCAGACGGTTCAGATCCGTGGGCAGTCGTGGAAGTGCCCCGGCCAGACCGTCCCGGAAGATCTCGTGCTGGTACGCCGTCCAGTCCGTTCCGCGACCCGCTTCACCGCTCATGCGGGATCCCTTCCGTGCCCCGTGAACCGCGTGTCGGGGCCGTACCGAGTTCCACCCCGATGCGCGACCGTGTCTGCCCTGTTTCATTGATCGCGTATGCGCGTTCTTGGCGGTTTCGCTGTAGATATGTTCCGTATCCCTCCGCGTCTTCGGCGACTCGACACCCGGCAGGCGGCCATGGCAATGAAGCGCACGGTGGTGATCGCGGTCCTCGCGAGCGCGGTCTTCCTGATGGTGGGCACCAGTGCCCCGGATCTCCCGCGGGCCCCGGTGTCCGCGCGCGCCGCCGCCACGGTGCGCGTCGACACCGGCCTCGTCCGGGGCCTGCGGACAGCCACCCACACCCTCTTTCGGGGCATCCCCTACGCGGGACCGCCCGAAGGCGCGTACCGCTGGGCCGCACCACGTCCGGTACAGCCCTGGAAGGGCGTACGCGACGCCACGAAGCCCGGCCCGCTCTGTGCCCAGGTCGCCTCGCCCTACGCGGACACCGCGAGCCTGGAGGAGGACTGTCTGGTCCTCGACGTCACCGCGCGGGCCCCGGCTGCCGCGGAACGGCCCGCCCCTGTCCTGGTGTGGATCCACGGTGACGGCAGTGTGGGCGGGGGAAGCCTCTTCGACGCGCGGCGCCTGGCCGACCGCGGCCTGGTCGTTGTCACGATCAACTACCGCCTCGGTGTGTTCGGCGGCTTCGGGTATCCAGGGCTCGACGGGTCGGGGACGTTCGCCCTCCAGGACCAGCAGGCGGCGCTGGACTGGGTCCGGCGCAACGCCGGCGCGTTCGGCGGCGACCCCGGCAACGTCACCGTGGCCGGATCTTCCTTCGGCGCGGCCGCCATCAGCGGGCACCTCACCTCACCAGGGGCCCGCGGGCTGTTCCACCGAGCCGTTATGGCCAGCGGCGAGGGCATGATGGACATGCCCGCCGGTGCGATGGGCGAGGGGGTACCGGCCTACCCGTACTACACCTGGCGCACGGAGCAGGAAGTACGCGACGCCGGTGTCGAGATGACCTCCTCGCTGGGCTGCGCAGGGCGCGACTCCGAGCGCGCGCTGCGGTGCCTGCGCGCACTGCCGGTGCGGGAACTGCTGGCGGTCCCGCACATCATGAACGCCTTCCAGACGTTCGCCTACGGCACCGAGGTGCTTCCCGAACTGCCGGAGAAGACGCTGAAAGAAGGCCGTTTTCCTCGCATCCCGGTGATGTCGGGGTCCACCAGGGACGAACACCGGCTGTTCGTCGGGATGGCCCACGACGCGGTGGGTTCCCCCTTCACCGCCGACCAGTACGAGCGGGCGCTCGCCACAGCTTTCGGCCGCGGGGCGGACACGGTGGGCGCGCAGTACCCGGTCGGGGACTTTCCCTCACCCGCCCTGGCCTGGGCCACCGTGGTGACCGACCGGATGTGGGCCCGGGGCACCTACGCCCAGGCCGTCGCCTTCGGACGCCACACGCCCACGTACGCCTATGAGTTCGCCGACCGGGACGCCCCCATGTATCTCCCCTTCTCCGGGAGTTTCGACTTCGGCGCCTATCACGCGGGCGACACCCCGTACGTGTTCGAGGAGGCCGGCGCCCGCAAGCACTTCACCCAGGCCCAGGTGCGCCTGTCCGACACCATGACCGACCACTGGGCGCACTTCGCCCGCACCGGCACACCGAACCGGCCGGGACTTCCGCGGTGGCCCCGGTTCGATCCGGGCCGAACCGTGCCGCACACCCAGTTCCTGGCGCCGGACGATGTCGGGCCGGTCGACTACGCCATGGAACACCGGCTGGGCTTCTGGCGCCGACTCGCGGAGCAGGACACCTTCCCGCAAGCAGAGCCCGCCGAGGGCAAGGAGCCGATCCCGTGACCGCCCCGCGTCCGTGCGCTCAGCGACGCGACAGCGAACTGAGCATGTACGGAGGCGGAGGAAGCAGTTCCCCCAGGGCTGTCCGCGCCGATCGCCGGTCGGGTACTGGCACGGTCACCCCGATCCGATGGACGCCGCGGGGGCGGCCGAACCCGTCCGCCTCATGGCGGCGGGGGGCGGGGCGGCCCGGCACGCCGACGTGGCGCTCCGCCCGTGCGGCCTGGGCCGGCCGGTCCACCATCCGACCTCCACGGCCCGCGGCGACGCGGGCGGCCCGCCGCAGTCCGTCGGCGTGGGCTACTGGATCATCGACCGCCGCAACGGCCGCGTCACGGGTTGGCCGAGCCTGCCGCCCGACATGGTCATCACGACGTACCGGGAACAGTACGACGGCCACCCGCCCCGGCACGCCGTGCACGGCGCACAGGCATGAGACGAACCGGCCGGCACCGGCAGGAGTGCGGCTGCGCGGTACCGGACGAGGTCATCTCGTTCTGAGGAGGTTGTTGTACAGGCGTCTCAGGTGTTTGGCCGCGGGGCACTTCGCACCGTCCGCCTCACATTGCCGGCAGGTCCGCAGGTGGTGGTCGTAGTCCGCGCGCGCCTGCTCCAGGCGGTCGTATGACGGCTTCATTCGGCATCCTGTCGGTGGTCCGGGCACCACGATCGCGGGCACACGGGGGGGGCGGGAGGCAGCCTCGAGTGGTCGCGCGAGGCACACACACCAACACTGATCTTGTTACTTGAAGTACAGCAAGCCCAGCCCTTCACTCTGCCCGCGAAGTCCGACCGGCGGTGCTCCCGGCAAGGGCCGACCGCTCGCCGGCCTCTGCCCGATGCGGCCGTCGCGCGCTCCACACCGAGCGACTCCTCGGCGCGTGCGACGGCATCACCACGACGACGAGCCGGGCAGAACGGCGCCGGTCGCGTCGGAGGACCGGCCCCGTGGTGTTCGAGAAGAGTCGGCCCCCGATGTGTCGTCGAACGACTCGGTCATCCGGCGGAGCGGCTTGATCCCGGTGATTGCCTCGACGCGGTCAAGGAGCGGTCTGCGCGCAGCTGTTGGACCGGTTCCCGCGACCGCCGTCCGGCAGGCGGGCCGCTCCTGAGTGTGGGAAAATCGAGGTAGCGCGTGAGGTGGGGAAGAGCGGCACATGCCCACGCACCGAGGAGGCCTCCCGGTGGCTGTACACACGATCGTTATCGAGGACCTGCACTCCCCGCCGGGCTCACCGAAGCAGATCTTCCTGGTGCTGACCGACCCGTGGCTGCCCTTCACCACGAAGACCTGGGCCATCGCCACGCCGAACAACTGGGTCGGGGTGGGCGGCGGTGAGTTCAGGATCGTCGGATGGGATTCCCGCACGGTCGAACTCAGGGACGTGCCGTGGCAGAACGTGGCGACGCGTGTCCAGCTCCGCATGAAGTATCCGGACGACTGCGTTCCGAATCCCGACGGGACGTTCAAGTCCGGGACCGGAATCTACACCCGTCCACAGAGCGAGCCCGGAACGCTCAAGTGGATCGGCAGGAACATCCTGCCCGACCACTTCTGACCGCCGATCGTGCTGGGCACCGGCACGACGCCTTCCGGAGGGTCCCATGCCAAGGCCTGACGTACCGCCGCCCGACGACTTCGCACACTCCGGTGAAGACGTGGTGATCGGAGACCTGCACGGCCTGCGCGAACGGACCGGCCTCCACGGTAGCGAGCTCCCCCAGGACCTGCTGGAGGCCCGAGCCGTGATCGAGGAGACGCTCAGCGGGCAGGGCGACCAGCGCGGTGCCGTCCGGTCCGTGGAGGATCTGACCGAAACGACGAACATCCAAGGAGCCGGGGTCGGCCGGGCCTCGCCGTCCGGGCAGCCCACACTGAACGTCTACCTGGCCCGGCCGAGGAACGACGAGGACCTCGCATCGTTCATCGTCGACCGGATGGGCGTCCACGCCGCCGCTTCCCCTCAGGTCACGGTGGTTCCCGTCGTCACCGGGCTGATCGAGACCCAGGCGTACGACTTCCACCGGCGTCCCGCGCCCGGTGGGGTGTCGATCCACCGGACGCCCACCTCGCTGCCCGTGGCCGGCACGTTCGGCTGCCTCGCGACCGGACGGTCCTTCCCACGCAACCAGAGGACCCTCGTCCTCGGCTGCAACCACGTCTTCGCGAACAACAACAACGCCGCACTCGGAGACGTGATCATCCAGCCCGGCGGACGCGACGGAGGTTCCGCGCCGCAGGACCTCATCGCGGTACTGGAGCGCTTCGTCGAGCTGAAGTTCGACGGTTCCATCAACATCGCCGACGCCGCCACGGCATGGGCCAGGCCCGAGGACGTGAGTCCGAGCATCCTGATCACCGGAGTGCTCGGCCCCGTCGAGGTACCGATCAGCTCCACGACCGGCGCCGTCACGGTGGACCAACTGGTGTTCAAGAGCGGGCGGACCACGGAAGTGAGAGCCGGGACCGTCCGGGAAGTGGACGCCTCGCACTGGATCGCCTATCCCGGGGGCAACGCGTTCTTCTCCGGCTCGATCGGTGTGGAAGGGACGCTCGGCACCTTCAGTGAACCCGGAGACTCCGGAGCGATCGTCTGGACTCTCGACTTCGTCCAGCGGAATCCGGTCGGCATGCTCTACGGGGGCACCGACAACTTCAGCAGGTCGTTCGCCCACCCGATCGACCTCGTCACCCAAGCCCTCGACGTCTTCATCATCGACACCCTCTGACTCCGACCCCGACGCGGACTGACCGCCGTAGCCGGAGGTCAGTCCGCGTACACGAGGACCAGACACAGAGCCGCGAACAGTGCGACGGACGCGCCGAGCAGCGTCAGCACCGCCACAACCGCCGCCGTCAGCCGCTCCCTGCCCTTGCGCCGGCCCATGCGGAACGCCACGTGGGCCAGAACGAGCGGCAGCGCCACCAGGGCGAGGAAGAGCATCGGCGTCGCGACCCGGCTGAACGCGGTGGTACCGGTGTCGGTGACCAGGTGCCAGGCCGTCGTACCGAAGACCACTGCCGGGCCGATCAACAGGACGAACGAGAGGGCCGACGCCACGACGACGGTGAGTCCTTCGGTCACCTGCTCGGCACGCGCACGCCCACGGCGCACTTCCGACATCCCGTTGTACCCCATGCCCATTCCCCCAGGAGTTGCGGTTCAGTGTCGCCAGTGCGCGGTCGGGCCACTGAGCCCGTGGCCAGCAGGACGACAGCGCCTGGGACCCAGGCAACGCAGACACCATGATCTCACGCGCCCATCGGTCACTGGCGAATCACGCCGTGCTCACCGGGGCACCGCCGGCAGAGGTCCCGACCCCGGCACGCCGAGAGACGGGGACCGTGTCGCGCAATCCCCCGGAAGCGGTACCTGAACCCACAGGAGTGATCGAACACGGGGTCACAGGGCGCCATCCCAGCAACGTACGGGCACACCACGCTATCCGAAATCCAGTTCTAGATCTCGCCCTCCCACACCCGTGACGGCGACAGCAAATCCTCCGTTATCCGATCACCTGTCCGCATCCCGCCTCGAGGAGCACTCATGCACACCCGGTGCCGCCCTGCGTTTCTTCATCCTGTGTTCGAAAATTCCGCTGCTCACCCGGCCACTTCGGCTCGCCCCGCCGATGCCCGCTTCGGGTTCCTCAACGACGGGTCACGACCGGACACGAGGCACCTGGCATGACTGTCTCTGTATGCCTCCCCACGCCGCTGGGCCTCTGCGCCGAGACCGCCACGGGGCTCATCAAGGCCGCCGCCCATCACCCCTACACCGACGCCGTTCACCACCTGCCCACGCACAGCCCGTCCTGTCGGGCACTGGACCGGCCCGGACCTGGAGGTGCCTGGTGAAGAGGTTCTTCGGACGGGTGCGTATGGCCGAGCCCCGGGTCTCAGAGGCCGAACAGGAGCTGTTCGGCGGGCCACTGCGCTACGACATGGGCTGGTCCCAGCACGAGCACGCCACCCTCGATCTGACCATGCTGTCCGCGCTCCGCTCGATGCCGGCCCTGGTCGGCGCGACCTTGCGCATGGCGTGGCGCGCCGACCGGCGGGCACTGATCGCGGTGGCGGTCAGCGAAGTGGGGCAGGGCTTCGCCGCGGCCGTCGGCCTGCTCGCCATCAACGCGGTCATGCATGCCCTGCTCGCCGGAACCGGCAGCGCCACTGAGCGCCTGCACGCGCTGCTGCCCGGCCTGCTGGCCGCCGCCGCCATCGCCGTCGTCAACTCGACCCTGGCGGCGTGGTCCACCTCCCGGGCGGGGCGCCTGGAGCCGCTCGTCGAGCGGATCGCCACCACCCAGTACCTGGCCGCTGCCGCCGCCGTCGAACTGGAAGCCATCGACGATCCCGACTTCCGCCGCCTCGTGGACATCGCCCAGCACGGGCCGGGCGCGGCCCGCCGCATGATCGGGGCCTGCGTCGCCGCGCTGAACGGGATCATCTCACTGATCGCCACGGCCGGTGTGCTCACCCTGCTGCACCCGGCCCTGCTGCCCATGCTGATCCTGATCGCTGCCCCGCGCGGCTGGGGCGCCATGCGCGTGGCGCAGGAGCGGTACGTGTCGGTGATGAGCTGGATCGAGCACGTGCGGGCCAGCCGCCTCATCGGGAACCTGCTCACCGAGCGCAGCGCGGCCCAGGAAGTGCGTATCCACTCCGTCGGTGCCTTCCTCCTCGGCCGCTACGAGCGGATGGCCGAGAGTGCCGAGGCAGAGCAGGAGCGGCTGGCCTCCAGCAAGGCCCTCACCGAGTGGGTCGCCGCCGCACTGTCCGGCCTGGCCATGGCGGCGACGTACAGCATCATGTTCTGGCTGATCATGGAGGGGCACATGAGCCTGGCCGTCGCCGGCACCGCGGTGATCGCGGTCCGGACCGGTTCGGCGAGCCTGGGCGCACTCGTGATGAACGTGAACCAGCTGCACGAGGAGTCGCTGTACGTCCGCGACCACGGACGCTTCCTCACGCAAGCCGCGGAGCGGACCATCCCCGAGGGCGGCGCCCCGGTTCCCGGCAGGATCGGGGAGATCGTCCTCGACCGCGTCACCTACCGCTACCCCGACCGCGAAGCCCCCGCCCTGGACCAGGTGACACTCACCCTGCCCATGGGATCGGTCACCGCCGTCGTGGGCGAGAACGGCTCCGGGAAGAGCACCCTGATGAAGATCCTCTCGGGCCTGCTGCTGCCCCAGGACGGAACCCTGCGGTGGGGTGGCTCGGACGTCCGCGACCTCGACCGCACCCAGGTCTTCGAACGCGTGTGTCTGCTCACTCAGGACTTTCAACGCTGGCCGGTGACCGCCGCGATGAACATCCGGCTCGGCCGGCCCGAGCACGGCGCCACAGCTCACGACCTGCAGCCGTCGGTGGACTACGCCGGCGCCGGCCCCGTCATCGCCAGACTCCCCGACGGGCTGCACAGCCTGCTGGCCCGCGTGTTCCGCGGAGCCGTCGAACTGTCCGGCGGTGAATGGCAGAAGGTGGGGCTCGCCCGTACCCACTGGCGCAGCTCGACATCTCAGGCGGACAGCGTCCTCATCGTCGACGAACTCACCTCCGCCCTCGACCCCGAAGCCGAGATCGAGGCCTTCGACCGCATCCGCCGACTCGCCGCCCCTGACCGGGCCGTCGTCCTCGTCACCCATCGCATGTCCGGTGTCCGTCACGCGGACCGCATCTACGTCCTCAACCACGGGCACCTCAGCGAACACGGAACCCACGAAGAACTCATGGCCGCAGAAGGCCGCTACGCCGCCATGTTCACCGCACAGGCCGCCCAGTACGCCCCCAGCGGGAGCATCCCCCGCCCCGCTCCACACCACCCATCACCGCGGATCCCGTCTGAGCCCTGATCGCGAACAGTGCGATGTGACGACTCACTTGCCAGGCCGGGGTCTGTGGCTCCCAGTGGGCCGGGGGTGGGCGAACGGCCGCTGCCCACCCCCGGCCCGCTATGGTCGTGTACATGCAGCCCTCGTTCCAAGCCCCCGTCCCTACCCCACACCGCAACCGCCGGCCACTGGTGATCGCAGCCCTGGTCGGACTGCTGGTCGGCGGTGGAAGCGTGGGCGCGGCCTGGGCGCTGGACGACGGTACGTCCTCCCGGCACGGCAGCGCCGAGAGAGACGCCCGCGGCGCATGCGACGCGCTGGCCACGGTGGACGAGTCGAAGCTCGGCGCGAAGGGCAAAGCGGGAGAACAGGCACTGTACCGCTTCGCCGCCGCCTTCGACCTGGTCACAGCCGCGGCTGCGGGCGACTCGTCGTACGATGCGCTCGCTGACGCCATCACCCGGGCTCATCAGCGCCACCGCCAGGCCTTCGAGGTCGACACCGAGGTGCGGAAGGACCTGGACAAGGCCCGCGAAATCTGTGCCGGCCTCTGAGCCGTCACACGACGTCAGGGCCCGTCGCCTCGCTGCCGGTCGGCGAGTGGTCCGGTCACCCTTGGGCCGGGGTGAGCACGACGAAGTCCGCGTTCGACGGATCGAGGCATACGGCCAGCCGGCCGACGCCCTCCGCGTCCTCCGGGCCCATCTGCACGCTGCCGCCGTTCTCGGTGACCGCGGCGACGGCGGCGTCGCAGTCGGTGACGGCGAAGACCGGGTGCCAGTAGGGTCGGCCGCCGGTCAGGGCGAGGTCCTGCTCGCGAACCTCCATGAGGCCGCCGTGCATGCGCTCCTCGGGTAGGCCGGCGGGAGTGATGAGAGAGTACGTGCCCCCACCGCCCGGCAGTTCCATGTCGCCGAACTGCCAGCCGAAGACACCCCCGTAGAACTCCTTGGCCGCCGCCGCGTCGCTCGTGTACAGCTCGGTCCAGGACAGCGAGCCGGGCTTGTCCACCAGTTCGACGCCCTTGTTGGTGCCCGGCTGCCATACGGCGAACTGGCCACCCGAGGGGTCGCTGTACTGGGCCATCCGCCCCCAGTCGTCGAGATCCATCGGCGCCACCCGCACCGTACCGCCGGCGCTCCGCACGGCCTGCGTCGTGGCGTCCGCGTCCGAGACGCAGTAGTAGATCATCCAGGCGGAGCGCGCGCCCTCTTCGGTGAGCTTGCCGATCCCGGCGACGGTCTTGCCGTCCTTGCGGAACATGCCGCCTTCCGCGTCCTGACCCATGGACTCGTAGTCCCAGCCGAGCACGGCACTGTAGAAGGCCGCGGCGCCGCTGACGTCGGGGGTGCCGAGGTCGAGCCAGCAGGGTGAGCCGGGGACGGACTCGTTGGTGATCACGGCGATTCCCTTTCGCAGGTCCTGTGTGACCTCAGCGTGACATCCCGCGCCGGCAGCCGCCCGTTGTCCTGGTCCGCTCTGTGGCCCTCGCCCTCGCCGCGCCGACTCCACGCCTCGTCCGCTTCCTTCGCGCCGGTGCGACGCCACGGTGGAGGCGGGAGGCGACACGCCGCTCCCCGGGGCGCGGCAGACGGGTCACGCCCAGGGGATCTCGGTGGAGGCCAGGTAGCGAAGGCCGCGGTCGTCCCAGAGGCGGCCGTGGCGGGCCAGGACCTGGCGGTGGGTGTCCCAGTCCGGTGTCCGGCCGGTCCACGCGGTGTGGGCGACGGATGCCAGGCGCGGCAGCAACAGGGTGGTCAGGTCGTCGAGCCCTCGGATCGACTCCCCGAAGAGCGTGGCCTCGATCCCGGCCATCCGTTCCTCCGGGATGCCGTAGGCGGCGGGGCCCCAGGCGGCGGTGTGGCGCACGCCGCGGGGCCGGTAGGCGGCGAAGCCCAGGCCGGCGGTGGCTTCTGCCTGTTCGGGCGGGATGACGTCCGGTGCGTAGGGGCGGTCGAGGTAGAGGTGGGACTGCGGGGAGAGCAGGACACGGCCTCCGCCGTCCAGGATGCGGGCGAGGTCGTGGTCGGCGGGGGCGAAGAACTTCTTGAGGGCCCTGATCAGATCGAGGGTGTGGCCGGCGGCGAGCAGGTCGGGACGGTGATCGAGTTCCTCCTGGGTGTCGGGCAGATCCATCATCGGCACGTCCACCCAGAACTGGGTGATGTCGTCCGGGGCCACGCCGGCACGCGAGGCCTCCTGCCAGGCCAGTGGGCGTTTGCCGGCCGCCCGTACCAGGGCGCGCAGTTCGCGTACGGCGAGAACGAAGCTGTCCGCGGTCATGCCGACCGCCTCGTCGCCGCCGATGTGCACGTAGGGGCCGTCGGTCAGCCCGCACACGTCGGTGAGGACGGAGGCCACCAGGGCCCGGGTGCCGGGGTCGGCGAGGTCGAGCGGCGGCACGTACGGGAAGCGGCCGCTCAGCCCTTCCGGCGCGGGCGCGGCCGGCAGGCCCGGCACGGCCTCTCGCAGGGCGGCGCAGTGGCCCGGCAGGTCGATCTCGGGAACGACGGTGATGAAGCGTTCGGCCGCGTAGACCTGCAGGTCGCGGTAGTCGTCCGCCGTGTAGTACTCCTCGGGGGCGCCGGTCGGCCGGGCCCCGCCGGGCAGTGGCAGGCGCCAGGCCTCGTTGTCCGTCAGGTGCAGGTGCAGGACGTTCAGTTTGTACAGCGCCGCCAGGTCGACGATCCGGCGTAGTTCGGCGGGGGTGAGGTAGCCACGTGCCGGGTCCACCATGAGCCCGCGCCACGCGTAGTGCGGTGCGTCCGTCAGTTCGCCGCAGGGTATGCGGCCGGCGGCCGTGGCGATCGTCTGGAGCGCCGTGGTGGCGGCCCGGAACACACCCTCCGGTGTGGCGGCCCGGCAGATGATGCCGCTCTCGGTGACGGTGAGGCGGTGCGACTCGTCGCAGGGCTCCGCGGTGCCGCGCGGACAGACGCCGACGGACGGACGGCGCGGGGCCGGCGCGGCGGTGTCCAGGACGAGTTCGAGGGTGAGGACGGTGGAACCGGTCGCCTCCGGGGGCCGGTGGTCGCCCAAGTGCGGGGCGAGCAGCGTGCCGACGGTCCGGGCGACGGGGGCGAGCCGGCGGTCCGTGGCGACGACGCGCCAAGGGCCGGCGGCGGGACGCAGGTTCCCGCCGGTGACGGCTGCCGTCCACTCCGCGGGGCCGGGAATGACGACGTCCATGGTTTCTCCTCCACGCGGCTGGTGCGGCTGTCGCTGCGGCCCTGGGCCGTTGGCCGGAATCGAGGGCCGTGGCGGGTGGCGCCGGGAACACCGGCCCCCGGGGTGGTGGGCGCCTCGTCGGGTGAGCGCGGTCCCGGGGGCGGTGGGCCGTTCCGTAGGGGTGCCGGGTCTGCGCGCCTTCCTGCCGGAGCGGCTTCGCCTGTACGCTAACACGAAAACCGATCAGTGAACGCTTTTCACGGAGTCCCGGTACGGCGCCCGCGCCGACGGGCTCCGAGGCGGAAGGAGCCCCGTATGACACCCCCGACCGGGCCCGGTCCCGTGCTGCCGCACGGCTTCCTCATGGGAGCCTCCACCTCTGCCCATCAGGTCGAGGGAAACAACGTCTCCAGCGACTGGTGGGCGATGGAGAACCGGCCGGACAGCCTGGTCGCCGAGCGCAGCGGAGACGCGGCCGACAGCTTCCACCGCTGGCCGCAGGACATGGACCTGCTGAGCGAACTGGGTTTCAACGCCTACCGGTTCGGCATCGAATGGGCCCGGGTGGAACCCGAACGCGGCCGGATCTCACGGGCCGCCGTCGCGCACTACCGGGCCATGGTGCGCGGGGCCCTGGAGCGCGGGCTGACGCCGGTGGTGACGCTCCATCACTTCACCTCGCCGCGATGGTTCAGCGAACTCGGCGGCTGGTCCTCACCCGAGTCGGCCGAGTTGTTCGCGTCCTACGCGGGCGTGGCCGCCGAGGCTCTCGCGGCGGGCGCCCGCCATGTGGTGACGATCAACGAGCCGAACATGGTGGCGTTGATGCACACCCTGGTACGCGAGTCCGCCCGCACCTCGGACCGCGGCGGCGACCGCTCGGGCGCGGCGGCCTTCGACCCCGGTTCACTGGAACCGGACGCCGACGTGACCGAAGCTCTGATCCGGGCGCACCGGGCGGCCTTCGGCGTACTCAAGGCCGCGGATCCGGACCTGCGGGTGGGCTGGACGGTCGCCAACCAGGTCTACCAGGCCGAGCCGGGTGCCGAGGAGGTCGCCGCCGCGTACGCCGGGCCGCGCGAGAACGTCTTCCTGGAGGCCGCCCGCGAGGACGACTGGATCGGCGTACAGGCCTACACGCGGCACCGGATCGGCCCGGAGGGCCCGCTGCCCGTGCCGCAGGGCGCCGCGACCACGCTGACCGGTTGGGAGGTGTACCCGGAGGCGCTGGGAGAGGCGGTACGGCACACCGCCGCCGTGGTCGGACCGGACGTGCCCATCCTGGTCACCGAGAACGGCATCGCCACCGACGACGACGCGCTGCGGGTCTCCTACACATCCAGGGCCCTGGCGAGCCTGGCCGCCGCCCTGCACGACGGTGTGGACGTGCGCGGCTACCTGCACTGGAGCGCCCTGGACAACTACGAGTGGGGTTCCTACCGGCCGACGTTCGGGCTCATCGCGGTCGATCCGCACTCCTTCGCCCGCCGGCCCAAGGAATCGGCCCGCTGGCTGGGCTCACTGGCCCGTTCCGGGCGCCTGCCGGACGCCCACACCGCGACGGCCGCCGCCGTCCGCGCGGGTTAGGCTGACCGGCATGGCGAAACGGGGCCCGTACGAGAAGGGCGAGGCCAAGCGCAGCGAGATCCTGCACGTGGCTCTGGAGATCTTCGCGGCCGAGGGTTACCGGGGGACGTCGCTGCGGAAGGTGGCCGCCCGGTGCAATCTCAGCCTGCCCGGGCTGATGCACTACTTCGACTCCAAGGAGGACCTGCTCACCCAGGTGCTGCGCATGCGCGACGAGACCGCCCGGATGCGGCAGGACGAGCGCAGCAGCCCCGAGAGCTACCGGGAGATCATCAGAGAGGGCGCCAGGACCCCCGGCCTGGTGGAGTTGTTCGTGTCCATGGCGGCGGCCGCCAGCGACACCGGGCACCCCGCGCACGCACACTTCGCCGAGCGCTACCCGGTGCTGCGGGAGCGGGTGGCCGCGTACGTGCGCGAGCGGATGGACGAGGGGCGCATGAGCACCGTCATCCCGCCCGAGCGGCTGGCGGTGCTGCTGCTGGCGGTGGCCGACGGCATCCAGTTGCAGTGGCTCATCGACCGGTCCACGGACATGGAGCAGCCGATCGACGACGTCATGCGGCTGCTCGCCCCCGAACGGGAGGGCTGACCGGCACCGGTGGGCTTACAGCGGGGGCGGGACCCGGTGCGGGCCCCGCCCCCGTACTGTCGAGTGTGGTGAGCGCTCAGGCCCGGTCGGCGCCGGCCGCGGCCTCCCGGACCGCCGCGCTCCATGGCGTCCAGCGCGGGTCGGGGCCCGCCGACGGCTCCCAGGCCATGGCCGTGCAGACGTAACCGACCGCCAGGCCGCTCTCCGGATGGGCCATGCCCAGCCGCCCGCCCGCTCCGGCGTGGCCGAAGGAACCCTCGCCGAGCAGGGGTTCGCCGGGGCGGGGCAGCTCGAAACCGAGGCCGAATCGGGAGCGGTCGGGTCCGTCCGACCGGCGCAGCCGCCTCGGCGGCGACAGGTGATCGGTGTGCGGGGCACGTGCCCGGTCGACAGCGGGCGCGGACAGCAGACGTATGCCGTCGACCTCACCGATGAGCGCCGCGTACAGGCGCGACAGCGACCGGGCGTCACCGATCCCGCCCGCCGCGGGAATCTCGCAGGCCCTCCCCCGGCGGGTGCCGAACGCCTCCAGGGCCGCGGCCAGTTCACCGGCCGAGGCGCGCAGGGCGGACGCCAGCCGGTCACCGGGCGCGAGTCCGAGGCCGCCGACCGCCGCGTCGATCTGTTCGGCACTGGGCGCGGGCCGGACGGCGAACTGCGGGACGAACCTGTCCTCCGCGGATCGCGGCAGGCCCATCCACAGGTTCAGCCGGAGCGGCCCGGCCACCTCGCGGGCGAAGAAAGCCCCGATGCTCGTTCCCGTCACCCGGCGGACCACTTCACCGATCAGGTGACCGTAGGTGAGGGCGTGGTAGAGGTACGCCGTTCCCGGCTCCCACACCGGCCGCATCGCCGCGAGGGCGCCGACGCGGGCGTCACCGTCCAGCAGACCGGGCAGGCCGACGCCTGCCGCGTCGTCGGTGAAGGCGGGCAGGCCCGCGCGGTGGGCGAGCAGGTCGGTCACGGTCGTCTCCGACTTGCCGGCCGCGGCGAACTCCGGCCAGTAACGGGCGACGGGCGCCCGGAGGTCCAGCAGACCGCGCTCGCGGAGGAGGTGGGCGCAGACGGCCGTCAGTCCTTTGGTCACGGACATCAGTACGGTGATCGAGTCGGGGCCGAAAGGCCGGGCGGCCACGGTCGGCGCCTTGCCCTCGGTCCACAGGTCGGCGACCTGCCGTCCGTGGTGATGGACGGCCAGCTGCGCGGCCCCCGGGTCGTCCGCCTGCCCGTGGGCGAAGGCATCCCGCACCGCCTCCCAGCCCGGCCGCACCCTGCCGCGTACCACCGCGTCCGCGGTCACCGTGACGTGTCACGGGGAGCGCCGTCGGTGGCGGTGGTCGGGGCGGTGGCGGTGGTCGCGGCAGCCGGGGCGGTGGCTCCGGGAGGGGCGTCACCAGACTCGGCAGCCGGAGCCGTCGCTCCGGGAAGGCCGGCGGGCGAGGCGGCGGCGGACAACTCCCGCACGTCCTCGGGCGACACGGGGCTCTGCGGGAACTCGGAGATCACGTCGAGCGGCATGCCGGCGAGGAACCGCCGCAGCACGGGATCGTCCATGGCGCTCGGCCCGGCCGCGTCGTGCCGTGCGCGTGCGAACCTCTCGGCCAGCAGCGGTCCGCCCACGGGATGCCTCAGCCACTCCGAGAGCGAGCTGCGACCGCTCAGCCGCAGCCGTGAGGGGTCCCCTGCGAGATCGACGTCGGCCGACAGCCGGATGTCCCGCGACGAGGCTCCCGCCTCGATGCGGTGGACACCGCCCTCGACTCGCCAGCCGCCCTCGCGTTCGCTGTAGTGGGCCAGATCCGCACGTGCCAGTTCCACCACCGCCTCGCGGCTCTCGCCGGGGGCGAGGGAGACAGAGGCGAAGGCACGCAGTTCTCTCGGCGGCCGGGCGACCTCGGAGCCGGCCGGCCCAGCGCTGTAGAACTGGACCACCTCGCGGCCCGCACGGTCACCGGTGTTGGTGACGGTCACCGCCACGCTGAACGCCGCGCCGTCCTCGTGGCGGTCGACGCGCAGACCCGAGTAGGCGAAGGTGGTGTAGGACAGGCCGTGACCGAACGGGAAGGCCACCTCGCGGCGGGCGGCGTCGTAGCCGCGGTATCCGACGAACACACCCTCGCCGTAGCGGACCCGGCCCTCCTCGCCGGGAAAGGACAGGTGGCTGGGGCAGTCCTCCAGGCGCAGCGGGATCGTCTCGGCCAGCCTGCCGGAGGGGTTGACCGCGCCGAACAGCACCCGCGCGACGGCGCCGCCGCCCGCCTGGCCGAGCAGCCAGCCCTCGATCACGGCGGGGACCGTCTCGTGCCAGGGCCAGGTGCGCACCACACCTCCGTTGGACAGCACCACGCACACCCGGTCGTTGACGGCGCGGACCCGCTCCAGCAGACGCAACTGGTCGGTGGGCAGGTCGATGTGGCTGCGGTCGAAGCCCTCCGACTCGTCCTGCGCGGCCAGGCCGAGGAAGAGCACGACGGTGTCGCTCCCGGCGGCGAGCCGCACCGCTTCGTCCTCGTCGGCCGTGGCCGGGCCGGTGTTGTCAGCACCGGCCAGGGCGTAGCCCGGGGCGAACTCCACGCGGGCTCCGTCGGCGAGCCGACGCAGGCAGTCCAGCGGCGTGTCGAGGTGGCTGGGCGTCACCTGGGAGCTGCCCGCGCCCTGGTAGCGGGGGGTGCGGGCCAGTTCGCCGATGACGGCGACGGTGCCGGAGGCCGGGTCCAGGGGCAGGAGTGCGGCGTCGTTCTTCAGCAGCACCAGGCAGCGGTCGGCGGCTTCGCCGGCCAGGCGGTGGTGTTCCTCGGCGGAGAAGCCTCCGCCGTTCCGGGCGCCGTCCACCGCGCGCCGTGCGAAGCGGGCGAGGCGTTCGACCGCGGTGTCGAGCACCGCCTCGTCGAGGTCGCCGCCGGTCACCGCGGTGACGACCTCGCGGTCGGTGCGCCCGCCGGTGCCCGGCATCTGGAGGTCGAGGCCCGCACGCAGCGCGGCGACGCGGTCGCGGACGGCTCCCCAGTCGGACATGACGATGCCGTCGTAGCCCCATTCGGTGCGCAGGATGTCGGTGAGCAGCCGCGGATTCTCCGCCAGCGGGACGCCGTTGAGCGCGTTGTAGGAGGCCATGACGGACCAAGGGCGGTCGCGGCGGACGATGCGTTCGAAGGCGCGCAGGTAGATCTCGCGCAGCGGGCGCTCGTCGACGTCCGCGCTGATGCGCATGCGGTCGGTCTCCTGGTTGTTGGCCGCGTAGTGCTTGAGCGCCGCACCGACCCCCGACTCCTGCAGTCCGCGGACCATGGCTCCGCCCAGCTCGGCGGTCAGCAGGGGGTCTTCCGAGAAGTACTCGAAGTTGCGCCCGCACAGCGGTGACCGCTTGATGTTGATGCCGGGTCCGAGCACCACGTGCACGCCGTGGGCGGATGCCTCCGCCGCGATGGCGGCGGCGACGCGGCGGGCGAGTTCCGGGTCCCATCCGCTGCCCAGGGCGACGGCCGGCGGGAAGCAGGTGGCCGGTGCGGCACTGTGCAGGTCGAGCTGGCCGCCGTCGCCGCTCTCCTTGGGCAGCCGCAGACCGTGGGGGCCGTCGGACAGGCTGACGGCGGGGATGCCGGCCGCGGAGAGGTCCGTCGTGACGAAGTCGCCCGCGCCGCTGGTCAGCGAGGCCTTGTCGGCGAGCGGTAGGGACGGCGTCGAAGGGGTCGACGGGGACGACGCCGACGGGTTCCGCTCGGTCATACGCGCACCTGTCGGGGGCTGCTGGGTCATACGCGCACCTATTCGGATCTGTTGAGGCAGGCGAGTACGGGTGAGTGAGGGGGCGGCAGTGGGTAGGGGGAAGTGCAAAAACCGTAAAGTGCTCGGTTTTTACTGTCAAGGACTTCTCTACTCACCGGTAGCCGCAGTGGCGGGCATCGGCACCCTGTCCCCGCACGCCTATTGACGACCAGAAACCGATCACCGTACGGTTTTCGCACTTCCCCTCGCCTCCGAAACGAGGAGCCGTCATGCCTCCCTCCAGCCAACCGGCCGGCGCACCGCCCGGCAGACACGCGGCGCGGCGCGCGTTCACCGCCGCAGCGGCCCTCGCCGCCCTGATCGGCGCCGCCACGGCCGCCTCCGCGATTCCGGCGCGGACACCCGTGGCCGTACAGACCGCAGCGGATGTGCGTTACGTCGCCCTCGGCGACTCCTTCAGCTCGGGGCCCGGCATCCCCGAACAGACCGACCCGGCGTGCGGGCGCTCGTCGGTCAACTACCCCGCCCTGGTGGCCCGAGCGGTGGAAGCCGACTCGTTCACCGACGTGACGTGCGCGGGCGCCGGAACCAGTCACATGACCGCTCCTCAGGAATCGGTTCCACCACAGCTCGACGCCCTGCGCCCCGACACCACCCTGGTGACGCTGGGCATCGGCGGAAACGACCTCGACCTCGCCGGTGTCATCACCCGCTGCGTGCTCCTGGGACACGTGGCCCCGCGCGGCGCGCCCTGCGAGTGGAGCTACACGCTGTTCGGCAGGGACGAGATCGGCTCCCGCATCGATGGCACGGCACCGCGCCTCGCCGCCGTCCTCGACGCGATCCACGCCCGCTCCCCCGACGCCCGGGTCCTGCTGGTCGGGTATCCGGCGATCTTCCCCGAGGACGGCACGGCCTGCCGGGAGACGGTCACGCTCGCCGAAGGCGATTTCCCCTGGCTCCGGGACAAGGCGAAGCAGCTCAACACCATGCTCGCGCGGCAGGCAGGAAAGCACGGCGCCACTTATGTCGACGCCTACGGCCCCTCCGTCGGGCACGATGTGTGCCGGCCGGCCGGTGTGCGCTGGATCGAGCCCGAGGAGACCGCGTCGGCGGCAGGTTTCCACCCCAACGCCGCCGGGCACCGGAGTACGGCCGATGCGGTGCTCGCCGCCCTCACCCGCTGACGTCGGCCTCCCGCACGCCGCCGTCCGGATCGAGTCCGAGCCGGACCAGGTAGTCGCGCACCGTGTCCTCCATCGCCACGGCCTCCGGTTCCAGCAGCCACTGCGTCTGCAGCCCGTCCATCAGTGCCAGCAACTGCCGTGCCACGACAGCCGGTTCGACGACGGGTGGCGGGTCGACCGCCTCCCGCAGCGCGTCGACGAGAAGGGTCAGCTCCTCCCGCAGTACGCGGTACCGCTCCTTGAAGTAGTGGTGAGCGGGATGCCCCGGGTCGGTGGCCTCGGCGGACAGCTTGGTGTAGAGCGCCACGAGGCCCGGGGTCGAGGCGTTGCGGGCGACCACGCCGGTCAGCATGCGCAGCCGCTCCGCCGGCGCCGGCTCGGGCGTGCCCGGGTGGGTGATGCCGGGAAAGACCGACTGCGCGTCGATCCGGTCGCGGTGGCTCAGCACCTCGGCCAGCAGGGAATCCTTGCCCGGGAAGTGATGCAGCACCCCTGCGTGGGTCAGCCCCGCGTGGGCCGCGATGTCCCGCAGCGACACCGCGTTGAAGCCGGATCGGGCGAACAGCTCGGTCGCGGAGTCCAGGATGCGGGCCCGCGTCCGCTCGCCCTTGGAGGGGCGGCGCGGAACGTCCTGGGAACGTGCGCTCACTTCGGCGGTCTCCTGCCGTCGGCACCGGTGGATCGAGGGGCGGCGCCCGCCACGGCCCCGCGAGGACCGGAAGTTACCAGCCGGCCGGCTTCCCCGTGAAAAACCTACCAAGCGGTTAGTTCTGTGGTTAAGCTCACCGCCCATCTCGTCCGGGACCTCCCTTCCCGGCCCTCCACACGGAGCGATCCACATGACCAGAACCACCCGAACCGGGGCCGCGGCCGTCTGCGTGGCGGCGTCCCTCGCCCTCGCGGGGTGCACCGGCTCCGGAACCGCGGGCACCGGCACGTCGACGCTGAACATCGCGACCATGACGTTCCCGCAGAGCCTCGACCCCGCCCAGGCGGTCGGCAGCGCCCTGCCGTTCTTCCAGGCGACGTACGACACGCTCGTCAAGCGTGAGCCGGACGGCGAGTTCCGTCCCATGCTCGCCACCGCGTGGAAGTACAACGCCGACCGCACCGAGCTGGCTCTCACCCTGCGCGAGGGCGTGAAATTCGCGGACGGCACCGTCTTCGACGCGACGGCGGTCAAGGCGAACATGGAGCGCTTCAAGAAGGGCGGCGGCGCCGACGCCAAGTGGCTCAAGGACCTCGAGTCGGTCGAGGTCGAGGACGCCTCGCACGCCACGCTGAAGCTGAAGCAGCCCAACCCGGCGATGCTCTTCTACCTGAGCGACGCGGCCGGCCTGATGGCCAACCCGGCGGCCTTCGGCAGGGGTGACGCCCTCAAGACGTCCCCCGACGGCACCGGCCCCTACCGTCTCGAGGAGTCGAAGACCGCGGTCGGCACCAAGTGGGTCTACCAGCGCAACCCCGACTACTGGGGCGATCCCCTCCCGTACGAGACGGTGACGATGAGCTTCTTCGACAACGAGACGGCCATCGTCAACGGCCTCAAGACCGGCCAGGTGAACGCGGCCCTCCTGCAGAGCGCCGACCAGCAGATCAGCGTCGAGTCCGACCCCCGGATGAAGACGACGGAGCAGGAGTTCGACTTCCAGGGGCTGCTGCTCTTCGACCGGGACGGGAAGCTGACCCCGCAGCTGCAGGACCCCCGCGTCCGCCAGGCGCTCAACCTCGCCGTCGACCGGAAGACGATGCTCGGGGCCATCCGCCAGAACCGCGGTGAGATCACCTCCCAGGTCTTCGGCCCCGACACCCGGGGGTACGACAGGAAGCTGGACACGTACTACGCCCACGACCCCGACAGGGCCAGGGAATTGCTGCGGGCTGCGGGCCACGCCGACGGCTTCACGCTGAAGCTCCCCCGCATCGCCGCCATCGTCAACGACGCGCTCGCCGCATCGCTGGCCACCGACCTCGAGGCCATCGGCGTGAAGCTGGTCTGGGACGACCTCGACGGAGCCTCCGCGGTCCAGAAGGTGTTCACCGACCGCGCCTACTCCGGGATGGTGATGAACATGGGCCAGTCCTCGTCGGACTGGGTGGTGGTCGACGAACTCGTCACCCCGGGCGCCTTCAACATGTTCGGTACCACCGACGCCACCGTGCGGGAGCTGGTTCCCCGTATCCAGTCCGGCTCGGCCGAACAGGCCGGGGCGGCGGTGCGGGCGCTGGGCGAGCACCTGGTGAAGGAGGCTTGGTTCGTGCCCTTCTACCGGATGACCTACCTGCACGTCTCCGACGGCTCGGTGAACATCCGCCCGCAGTCCGGCATGGCCGTCCCGTCGATCTACAACTACTCCCCCGCCAAGTGACCCCGGACTGCCGGGGAAAGGGCTACGGGCGGCCGACGCCCGCACCACCCCCGGCGCCGCGTCACGGATACCGAGTGCCATGCTGACCTTCATCGCCCGCCGGATCGCCTCCGGCGCCCTGCTCCTGGCCGTCATCTCCTTCCTCACCTATGCGCTGCTGTCGATTCCCGACACGGACGTCGCCCGGCAGCTCCTGGGCCAGGGCGCCGACCAGGCCGCCGTCGAAGCCAAGAACGCGTCACTCGGCCTGGACCGGCCAGTGCTCGCGCAGTACACCGACTGGCTGGCGCACGCTGTGCGCGGTGACCTCGGCACCTCCTGGTTCACCAGCGAGGACGTCACGCGGGCGGTGTGGAGCCGGTTGCCGGTCACCGCCAGCCTGATGGTCGGCGTCGCCCTGGTCACCACGGCCGTGTCCTTCCTGCTCGGTGTCTGGGCGGGGGTGCGGCGCGGCGCCGTGGACCGCTTCGTCCAGGTGCTGGGCGTCGTGGGCTACGCGCTGCCCGGCTTCCTGGTGACGCTGGTCCTCGTCCTGCTCTTCGCGGTCGAGCTGAACTGGTTCCCGGCCATCGGCTACATCCCCTTCACCGACTCCCCCAGCGGCTGGCTGTCCACGATCACGCTGCCGGTGCTGTCCCTCTCGGTCGCCTCCGTCGCCGGCGTCTCCCAGCAGGTGCGCGGCGCGGTGATCGACGTACTGCGCCAGGACTACGTCCGCACACTGCGCGCCCGGGGCCTGCCCGCATCCCGGATCGTCTTCCGCCACGTCCTGCGCAACGCCTCCGCACCCGCGCTGTCGGTCCTCGGCATGCAGTTCGTGGGCCTGCTCGGCGGCGCGGTCGTCGTGGAACAGATCTTCGGACTGCCCGGCATCGGCAGCATGACCGTCACCTACACCACCCGCGGCGACATCCCCGTGATCATGGCACTGGTCATGCTCACCGTGGTCGGCGTCGTCCTGATCAACCTTCTGGTCGACATCGCGATCGGCTGGCTCAACCCGAAGGCGAGGGCCGCATGAGCGAAAACCTTCCGGCCGGCCCACCCGGCACGGCCGCCACGGGTCACCCCGACGGCGCCGCGCGGGCCGACGGCAGCAAGGCCGCGCGCAACCCCCGTGTGCTGCGGCGGCTGCTGCGCAACCCGCTCGGTGCCGTGTCCGCCACCGTGCTCGTGCTGCTCGTCGCCGCGGTTCTCCTGGCCCCCTGGCTCGCGCCGCAGGACCCCTCGGCCGCATCGCTCGGCCAGGCCTTCGCCGGCCCCGACGGCGCGCATCCGCTGGGCATGGACTCCGCGGGCCGGGACATCCTCTCCCGCATCCTGTACGGCGGGCGCAACACCCTCGGCGGAGCGCTCATCGCCCTCGGTATCGCCCTCGCCCTCGGCGTGCCGGCCGGGCTGTACGCGGGTTACCGCGGCGGCCGGTTCGACTCCGCCGCCAACTGGACGGTCGATCTCGTCATGGCGCTGCCCGCGATGGTGGTGCTCCTCGCCTCCCGTGCCATCCTCGGCCCCGACGTGTGGGCCCTGATGATCGTGCTGGGCGTCCTCGCGGCACCGAGCTTCCACCGCCTGGTACGGGGCATCGTCGCGGGCGTGCGCAAGGAGCTGTACATCGACGCCGCGAAGGTCTCCGGTCTGTCCGACGCCCGCATCGTGGCCCGGCACGTCCTGATCGTGGTACGCGGCCCGGTCATCATCCAGGTGGCCCTCGTCGCCGGCGTCGCGATCGGCCTGCAGGCCGGTCTGGAGTTCCTCGGCGTCGGCAGCGGGTCCTCGGCGACCTGGGGCGCGATGCTCAACGAGGCGTTCCAGAACATCCAGCGCGCGCCGCTGCTGATGCTGTGGCCGGGCCTCGCCCTGGGACTGACCAACGGCGCTCTCGTCCTGCTCGCCTCGGCCCTGCGCGACGGGCTGGAGGACCCCACCGGGCAGCCGGCCGCCGCCCGCCCCCGGGCATCGCGCCGCCGCACCGCGCCGGTGCCCGCCGGCACGGACCGGGCCGCCACCGGAGGCACCTCGAACGACCGGGCCGGACTGCTTTCCGTGCGCGGGCTCACCGTCGCCTACACGCGGCCGGACGGCACCGAGAAGAAGGTCGTGCACGACGTCGACCTCGACGTACACGCCGGGGAGATAGTGGGCCTCGTCGGCGAGTCCGGCTCCGGCAAGACCCAGACCGCCTTCGCGGTGCTGGGCCTCCTGCCCTCCGGGGGACTGATCGGCGGCGGCAGCGTCCTCGTCGGCGGTCAGGAGGTGGTCGGGCTGCCCGAACGCGACCGCCGCGCGCTGCGGGGCCGTACCGTGGCCTACGTCCCGCAGGAACCGATGAGCAACCTGGACCCGGCGTTCACCATCGGCAGCCAGCTCATGGAACCCATGCGCCACGTGCTCGGCCTCTCCCGCAAGGAGGCGGCCCGGCGCGCCGTCGAGCTGCTGCGTCTGGTGGAGATACCGCACCCCGAGCGCACCCTGCGGCTGTATCCGCACCAGGTCTCCGGAGGCATGGCCCAACGGGTCCTCATCGCCGGCGCGATGTCCTGCGACCCGGCCCTGCTCATCGCCGACGAACCCACCACCGCGCTCGACGTGCGGGTCCAGGCGGAGATCCTCGACCTGTTGCGCAGGCTGCAGCGGGATCGCGGACTCGGCGTCCTCCTGGTCACGCACGACCTCGGGGTGGTCGCGGATCTGTGCGACCGCGTCGCGGTGATGAACGGCGGCCGGATCGTCGAGAGCGGCACCGCCGAACAGGTCCTCCATTCCCCGGAGGACCCCTACACCCGGACCCTGCTCGATGCCGTCCTCGACGAGGCTCCGGCACGTGGCCCCTGGCAGCCCCGAGAGGCGAGGAGCACCTCCGTATGACCGCCGACGTCACCGAGACCGTCGACACCGCCGTCGCACGGGACGCCCTGCTCCAGACGCGGGACCTGCGCGTCTCCTTCCCCGGCAGGGGCCGACGCGCCCCGCACACCGAAGTACTCAAGGGCGTGTCGCTCGACATCCGGCCGGGCGAGACCCTCGGTCTGGTCGGGGAGTCCGGGTCGGGCAAGACCACCATCGGCCGCGCCGTGCTCGGGCTGGTGCCGGTCCGCTCCGGCACGATCACCTTCGCCGGGGAGGACATCCACGGGGCCGGCCGGGCCCGCCGCCGTGCACTGAGCCGGGACCTCCAGGTCGTCTTCCAGGATCCGTACACCTCCTTGAATCCCTCGCTGACCGTCGGGGACATCCTCGCCGAGCCGCTGATCGCGCACGGCACGAGCCCGCAGGAGGCCCGGGACCGGGTCCGTAGCCTCCTCGACCGCGTTCACCTGCCCGCGGACGCCGTCCACCGGCTGCCGCGCGAGTTCTCCGGGGGCCAGCGGCAGCGGGTCGCCATAGCCCGCGCGCTGGCCCTGCGGCCCCGGCTCGTCATCTGCGACGAGCCGGTGTCCGCGCTCGACCTGACCACCCAACGGGCCGTGCTCGACCTGCTGCTGAACATCCAGGAGGAGACCGGAACGGCCTACCTCTTCGTGACGCACGACCTGTCCGTGGTGCGCTTCATGAGCCACCGGGTGGCGGTGATCCACCGGGGAGAGATCGTGGAGACGGGCGACGCCGCCGACGTCACCGCAACTCCCCGGCATGCCTACACCCGGGCGCTGATGCTCGCCGCGCCCGTCGCGAACGTCGCCGCGCAGCGCCGACGGCGGAACACCGCGCCGAGTGACCCCGTACGCGGCATCAGCCCCTGAGCGGGTACGGAGAGTGGGCACAGGTGCGGTTCGGCGCCGACCGCTCGGCCACGGCACTACGGCCTCGCGGCCCGAGCGGCCCACCAGCGCCCTCTACGGCGTCGACCGGACCGCGGAGATGTCGAACTGCAGTCGGACCTTCTCGCTCACCATCGTGCCGCCCGCCTTCAAGCGCTGGTTGTAGACCAGGCCCCACTCCGTGCGGTCGATGGTGGTGGTGCCGTCGAAGCCGGCCCGCTCGAAGCCGAACGGGTCCAGGACCGAGCCGAGGTAGTCGAGTTGCAGGTCGACGGGCCGGGTGACGCCGCGGATGGTCAGATCCCCGGTCATACGGAAGCTCTCTCCGCCCTCGTGGAGGGTGGAGGTGCTGCGAAAGGTCATCTCCGGGTAGCGGCGCGCGTCGAAGAAGTCACGGCCGACGAGGTGCGCGTCCCGTTGTTCCACGCCCGTGTCGACGCTGGCGACCCGGATGACGAGTTCGGCCCGCGACTGTGCGGGCCGGGCTCCGTCGAAGTACAACGTGCTGTCGTAGTCGGCGAAGGATCCCCGCACCGTTGTGACCATCGCGTGCCGCACGGAGAATCCGATGCGGCTGTGCGGTCGGTCGATGGTCCATCGCCCGGTCAGCGCGCGAAGTGCCGGGGCGAGCGCGACACCCCGGGTCGCGGCCTCCGCGACGGTGGTACCGGTGTCGTCGGCCGGGGCCGGCTCGAGGACGTCGGTCTGGCGACGGCTGAAGATACCCATGATCGTGAGACCTTTCCCATCTGATCGCTCCGTGCTGTCACGGTGTCGCCGGGCAGGCCCGGCGAGACGGGTGGCCTCGTCCGGCTTCCACGCGGTCGACTGCGAAGCTGCACAAGATCAACATGATGTGGGGGTGCGCGGCCGGATGAGCCCCGGTCCGCACCCCTCGACGGCCTGAAGACACCTGACGGGCCGCAGCCCACGTCAGGCGTCTCCCTTCGAGGGCCTAGTCCGGGGGCGTGGGCGTGTCGTGGGTGCGGTACATCGCCTGTACGTCCAGTTCCAGTTGGACGGTGGGTCCGACGACTGCGATACCGCGGGCCAGCATGGAACGCCAGTTGAGGGTGAAGTCCTCCCGGTGGAGTTCCGCCTTCGCGAGCGCCGCGCAGCGCAGTTCCTGGTCGTAGCCTCCGTTGACCGTCCCGAGATAGGTCGTGTCGAGGCCGACGGAGCGGCTGGTGCCGTGCATGGTCAGCGTGCCGTGCAGGGTCCACTTGGAGCCGCCGCGGTGGGCGAACCGGGTGCTGGTGAAGTCGATGTACGGGTAGCGTTCCGCGTCCAGGAAGTCGGCGGAACGCAGGTGGTTGTCACGGGTGTTGTTGCCCGTGGTGATGCTGGCGGCGTCGATGCGCACCGAGACGTGCGAGTCGGCCATGTTCGGTGCGACGCGGATACCACCCTGGAAGCGGGTGAACCGGCCATGGACGTGGGCCATGCCCACGTGCTTGGCGATGAACCGGATCGCGGTGTGCGGAGGGTCGAACAGCCAGGTTCCGGCTGTCGGAAGTTCCAGCCGGCGGGCGGGCGTGAGCGTGATACGCACCGGGGGCAGGGCCACACCGGCGGCGATGTCGACGTTCTCGCGGGCGGGTGACAGGCTCTCCGCCACGGTCATCACGCTGTAGGCGCCCGGTGGCAGCGTCGCGATGAAGTAGCCGTGAGGGTCCGTGGTGCCACGCGTCACCACCCGGTGGCTGTCCAGCGAGGTCACGGTGACGTCGGCTCCGCCTATGGGCTGCCCCATGGAATCGACGACCTCGAAGCCGAAGGCCCCTGCATCGGGCGGCAGGGGGACCGAGATGCTCGGTCCGGCACCGGAGGTGCCGCGGGAACGCCGACGGCGGAGCAGCCCGAGGGCCATGGAGTTCACCTTTCCTCACATGCGTCACCGTCGCGCGACCCGCTCGGCCAGTTACGTTCGCGGTCGCCAAGTTCCGTCGAATTCAGGAGGACGGGCGCGGAGACAGTAGTTCGTTGACGATCATAAAGCCGTCCGCCTACAGGTAGCTCGCCCCGGCATCCGGGCTGCCCAGACCTTGCGGCGGCCGATGTGGGGTCGCAAATCAGTACATCGACCGGCCATAACGCCACACCTCGACTTCCCTGCTTTGCAGCAATGCCGTGGTGAAGGACACGGAAGGAGACCACTATGTTCACCAGCGGTCTGCGACTTCATCACGGACCCGACACAGACGAACGGGCGGGCATCACTTCCCGGCCGACGGCGGTCGATCACTGGCACAGGACGCTAGGCGTCCCGGTATCGGTCCCGGAGCTCGGGAAGTTGCCGGAATCCGGCTGACTTGTAGGTGGCGACGGCGCCGACGTTGGAGCTCGGGGTGCAGACGAGCGCGCTGGAGGAGCCCTGTTCCCGGAGTGCGGCTGCCGCGGCGACGGTGATGGCCTCTCCGTAGCCTTGACGACGGTGTTCTGGGTGTACTCCCATCGGTTCGAGCAACCCGGGCCTGCCGGGGCCGGCCGACCAGACCGTCACCGCTGCCACCGCGTCGCCTCGGTTGTCGTACGCGACGAGACACCGGGCGTCGGCGTACGGCAAGCCGGCCGCCATCGCGTGCCAGTGCTCGTCCGTGAACGCCGACCCGTCGAACGCTGCCCGATGGACGGCGGTGAACTCGTGCGCCCGCTCCGGCCCCACCACCTCGATCCGCACGGCTGGATCCCTCACCGGCTTCGTCAGGTCTCGGCGCAGCGGTGTCCATGGCTCGTCGGCGTTCCAGCCGTCCTCGAGCAGCAGATCCTGGAGCAGTGCGCCCAACGGTGCCTCGATGTTCACCCTTCCCTCGGGCAGCACGCCGCGCTCCGGCCGGGTCACGTCCTCGACCAACTGCCGCGCCAGTTCCTCGTCCAGCTGAGCGTCCGGTGCGATCGTCAGCCGGAGCAGCCCCGGACCGTCCAGCAGCCCGACGGCGAGGATCTGTCCGTCCCGGCTCCACGTCCGGACCGCCGCGGCCGTTGCTTCCGGACCCGACCGCCAGAACCATCCCAGGTCCCCCGGATGCAGTTGCATCGGCGCCCCCTCGTACTGCCATTCGCGCAGCACGCCCACAGTCCCGCTCAGTCCGTCGACTTTCGGCTTGCCCGACACAATCGCCATACCCTCGATGACACACCACGGCGCAGGCGGTCCGCACCCGGTTTCGGCCACCGCTTGCCGGTCACGACTCCAGGTCGGTGTGGAGCAGGTGGTGGTCCGAGTACGGGGTGGGTTGCACGCGGTGCTCGAGCGGGGCGAAGCCTCGCAGGAATATGTAGTCGAACTTGCTCTGCCAGTCGGTGGTCGGCTTGCAGGTGCCGACGGGCGAGGGACGGCACTGAGGGTCAGTGTCCGCGGCCAGCGCCCATATCCTGCCGAGTTCGGGGGCGTCCGGCACGGCGTTGAAGTCACCGAGAACGACTGCGCGGTCGTACCGGGCGACATCTGCGGCGAGTACACCGGACTGGTCCGCTCGGACCGCTTCTTGACGTCGGTGGGCGAGGTGTGTGTTGAAGACGCGGACGGACTGGCCGCCCACCGTGGTGGTGACTGCCATGTACCCACGGTCTTCGGATCCGCCGTCGGGGTATTCCACGTTGACGGGGTCCGTCATCGGTGCTGCCGAGAGGACGGCCTGGCCGAAGGCCCCCGGATTCCAGGGCACTCCCCCGCAGCGGCCGCGATGACGCAGCACCGCCCCGTACTCGACGTGGTAATCCAGCCCGTAGAGGCTCTTCAGGTAGCCCCGGATCCTCTCGACGTCACGCACGCACGCTTCCTGCAGGCCGACGACCTGGGGCGCGTACGTGGCGATCTCCGCTGCCCGGTCGGCATTGCTCACCTCGCAAGGGTTGCAGATGTTCCACGTCATGACCCGGTTCGGTACGACGTCCCTGACGGCATCGACGGGCAGTGACCTGGCCGGGATAACACCGCTCGGCGCGCTGGCCCCGACGAGCACCATGCAGGCCAGGGTCATGGCGCCCGCGAGCAACCGCGTGCCCCTTCCGAGCACCGTCGCCTCCTCAATGTGGATACAGATGCGTCTGACGTCTCCGTGCACAAGGTTATGGGACGCGGTTGTCGGCAACGCGTGCTTCTGCCCAGTCACTGGGCTCGCCGCCCCGCGGCCGCCCGAGTGGAGTCACGTCGACGACGAGGGACGGCGGGTGCGTCCACGCCCCTTCAGGGGCCAGGAGGGTGATACGACGTTCAACTTAGGTTAGCCTGTCCTGCATGGCGAAGGTCCGTCGGCTCATGCCACAACACCCCAGGATGTTCCGCGCCCGCGTGGTGGGCACCGAACGTGTCTCCCCGTCCATGCAGCGTGTGACCGTCACCGGCACGGATCTTGCCGAGTTTCCATGGCTGGGGTACGACCACTGGTTCCGGCTGTTCTTCCAGCTCCCCCACCAACGCCGCCTCCTCCTCCCTGAGTTCAGCGGCTCCCAGTGGTGGCAGCCCTACCTCGCCATCCCCGAACGCGAACGGCCGCACTGCGCCAACTACTCCGTCGCCGACTTCCGTCAGCAGAAGGCGGAGCTGGACATCGACTTCGTCGTGCACCGCGGCCCCGGGGGCGACATCGAGGGCAGAGCCGCGATCTGGGCCTGCCGAGCCGCCGCGGGAGACGCCCTGGCGCTGCTCGACCAAGGCGTCCTGTTCGACTGCCCGCGCGACGCCTCCGAGGTCACCGTCGTGGCCGACGAGACCGGATTGCCCGCCGCGGCGGGCATTCTGCGCTCCCTGCCCAGCGGGACCGTCGGACGGCTCATCCAGGAGGTTCCCACCGCGGAGGACAGGCGCGCACTGAACGGACCGGCCGGAGTGACCGTCTCCTGGGTCGTGCGTCAGGACAGCACCTCCGTTCCCGGCGTCGCCGCACTCCGTGAGCTGCGACGGCTCTCCTGCGCCGACGCGACGGGATACGCCTTCGTAGTCGGCGAGTCGGCCCTGGCCACCGAGGGCCGCAGACATCTGCACCGTCTGGGGCTGCCGAAGGACCGCATCACCTTCTCGGGCTTCTGGAAGCACGAGAAGGCGCGGGCCGCCTGACCGGGGTTCCGACGGAGCAGGCCGGGGCCCGAGGCCTGCGACGTTCGGCGTACACGTCGAGGCCTGCCGTCTGCTGTCGCCTACTGCTCCTGTGTCGCGATCTGGATGAGGTTGCCGCAGGTGTCGTCGAAGACGGCGGTGGTGACGGGGCCCATCTCCAGCGGCTCCTGGGTGAAGCGAACGCCCAGCTGGAGCAGGCGCTCGTATTCCGCCGTCACGTCCTCGACGGCGAACTGGGCGAGCGGGATGCCGTCCCCGACGAGCGTGTCACGGTAGGTCTTGACGGCCGGGTGGCCGGCGGGCTCCAGGAGGAGTTGGGTGCCGCCGGGCTCGTCGGGCGAGACGACGGTCAGCCACCGGTCCTTCTCCCCCACCGGCACGTCGTGCTTCTTCACGAAGCCGAGAATCTCGGTGTAGAAGCGCAGAGCCTTGGCCTGGTCATCAACGAAGACGCTGGTCATATGGATCTTCATGGGTGCTCTCTTACGATCGGTGCGTGTCGGGCACGAGCCAGCGCTCGGTGATCTGCTGGAGCGGGGCTGTGTTCAGGTCGTGGAACTTGTATCGGCCCTCCCGCCTGGTCTCGACGAGCCCGGCGCCCTCCAGCACGGCGAGATGCTGGGAGACCGCCTGACGCGAGATGCCGAGCTGATGCTTCATGCTCAGTCTCGAGCAGATCTCGAACAGTGTCTGTCCGGATCTCTCCGCGAGCTCGTCGAGGATGGTCCGACGGGTGGGGTCGGCCAGGGCTTTGAACAGGTCGTCGGCCACGCCCACAGGATAGGCAAGCAGTCACTTGCCTATCAAGTCGAGGGGGTCACGGCAGCAGGCGTCACAGCCGCTCGACAGCGGCCTCGCGCGCCGCTCGGGCAGCGCAGCGTCGACACCGGCCCGGCCCATGGAACGCCTCGCCTCACTGCTGCGGGGCCGCAGGGACGACGCCGCACCGAAGCCGGGGCGTCAGCCTTCGGACTCCAGTCGAGACCTGATGTCCTCACGCAGCCGCATCTTGTCCGTCTTGCCGACCCCGGTCAGAGGAAGTGCCGGAACCTCGATGAGACGTTCGGGGAACTTGAACCGGGCCAGTCCACTGTCCTCCAGGTGCTTGCGCATCTCCCGCAGGGACGGCGCCCCGTCGTCGCCGCCCACGACGTACAGACAGACGGCTTCCCCCAGCACGCGATGCGGCATCGCGACGGCCGCGGCGGCCCGTACACAGGGGTGCGCCAGTACCAGCGCTTCCAGTTCGTCTGCCGCGATCTTCTCTCCTCCGCGGTTGATCACGTCTTTCAGGCGCCCGACCACCACGAAGTTCCCGGACGCATGGCGCCGGACGAGGTCACCGGTGCGGTAGTAGCCGTCGGGGGTGAACGACGCGGCTGCCACGTTGCCGTGGTACTCCGTGATGACGCCCGGGCCCCTGGCCAGGAGCTCGCCGGTTTCTCCGTCGGTGACCCGTCGGCCCTCGTCGTCCACCACGAGGGTTTCGTCGCCCGGCGAGGAGGGTCGCCCCTGCGTCGCGAACGCCACCTCGGGCGGGTCCTCGAGTCGGGTGAAGTTCAACAGACCCTCGCTCATGCCGTACACCTGCTGGATCCGGCAGTCGAAGGCCTCGGCCAGTCGGGTGGCCGTGGCTTCGTCCAAGCGCGCCCCACCGATCTGCAGCACCTGCAGACTCGACAGGTCATGACCGTTGAAGACGGCGTGGGCGGTGAGCCACTGCCGGGCGAGCGCGGGAGTGAGCGCGCAGTGTGTGACGCGTTCCCGCTCGATCAGCGCCAGGGCCGCGGCCGCGTCGTCCGGTGCCGCGAGCACCACCTTCCCGCCGCCGGCGAGGGTGCCGAGGATTCCCGGGGCGGAGAAGGCGAATGCGTGTGTCACCGGCAGGACGGCGAGGAACACGGATCGCGGTGTGAGTCCCGAGACCGCCGCCGAGGTGCGGATGACGTGTCCGAGCGCCTCGTGGGTGCGGGCGATGGGCTTGGGGGCGCCGGTGGTTCCGCTCGAGAGCAGGAAGAGGGCGGTGTCCGAGGGGTGTCGGACCACGCCCTCGGGAGCCGGACCGCCGGCCTCGAGGAGATCGCCCTCGATGAGATCGTCGAGGCTCACGTGGCCACCGGCCGGCCCCGTGATTCCCGAGACGAGCAACGTCCGCACGGACGGATGCCGCTCGCGGAGCCTTCCGGCGAGCCGGAGGTGGTCGAAGCGCTGGTGCCGGGCCGGAACGGCCAGCACCGTCGGCTTCAACGCGGTGAGGACCGAGTCGAGTTCGTGTTCGCGCAGGGCCGGGAGGACGAGAGCCGGGCGCGCACCGAGCCTGATCAGCGCGAGTACGAGGATGACGATCTGGGCCTGGTTCGGTAGCTGCACGAGTACGGTCTCGCCGGGCCGGACGCCGGTGTGCGCCAGCTTCGCAGCACAGCCGGAGACCGCCGCTCGGAGCTCGGCCCTGGTGAAAGCGCGGTCTTCGCCGGCCAGCGCCGCACCGTGACCCGCGTGCACACGGGTGCTCAGCACCAGGTCGTCGAGGAACTCCGGGCGCCACCAGCCACGGTCTCGGTACTCCCTGTGGGCCCCCGCCGCGCCAGGAAGGTGTTCGCCGACGATGTCGGCGAGTTGCCGCAAGGTGTAGTCGTGCTCGGTCCACAGATCGACCCGTGTGGCGAACCGTTCGGCCAGCTCCACCTGGAGCTGCGTGAGGTCGACGGAGTCGAGCCCGAGCTGTGTACGCAGCTGTGCGTCGTCACGCAGCAGCTCTTCCTCGATCCCCAGGTCACGGAGAATCTTCCGCACTTCTTCGATGCCCGTCACCCGGGCCTCCTTGCCTCGAGGCACATCGCTGCGACGCGAGCGCGTCGCACAGTCCGTCGTCGGTCGGTGGGCGGCCTCCGACGAGGTGGACGACACGGTCGGTATGCCCGGTGCGTGTCGCCACCAGACCGGCGCGTGGGAGCAGTGGGAGGCGTATGCGGCCGCGGAAGCGTGACGCGTGGGCATGGCGAGCTCCCGTACGCCCTGCACCGTACGGGTTCACCGTGACACGCTGTGTTGCCACACCGACTGTGCCATTGGAGCGTGATGAACCAACCGAACAGTGGGACGCTCGCGGTGCCGGGCGCGAGAATCTATTACGAAGTCAGAGGTACAGGACCCTTCCTGCTGCTCATCGGGGGAGGAAACTCCGACGCGGCCGTGTACAAGCGCTTGGCTTCCGTCCTGGCTGACGGCCATCGTGTCATCACCTATGATCCGCGCGGGAATTCACGCAGCGTGCTCGACGGCCCTCCCGTGGACCAGAGTGTCGAGGAGCACGCCGACGACGCGTACCGGCTGATCGAACACCTCGCCGGTCCGCATGAGCGCGTGTGCGTCTTCGGAAGCTGCTCGGGCGGGCTCATAGCGCTGGAACTCACGATCCGCCATCCGGACAGAATCCGGCTGACCGTGGCCCACGAACCGCCTGTTCTCAGCATCCTTCCCGACGCCGGCCGGCACTTGGCACTTCTCGATGACGTCTGCCGGACGTACCGCAGTGAGGGCATGGCACCGGCCCTGGTCAAGCTGCAGGCCCTCCACGGTGGCCGGCCCGCGCCGGCCCTCCCGGAAGTGCACAACAACACCGACTTCTTCCTGACCCACTTCGTCCAGCCCTTCACGCGCTTCGTGCCCGATCCCACGGCGCTCGAAGAGGTGGCACACAAGGTGGTGTGGGCCGGTGGACACGCCTCGCGGGGGGACCTCGTGCACCGCCCCGCGCTCGTCCTCGCCGCGCGGGTCGGCCGCGAACTGGAATTGTTCCCCGGCGGGCACGTCGGCTACGCGAGATATCCGGCCGACTTCGCCGAGCGGCTCGTCGAGGTCCTCACCGCCGCATCCGGGGCGGCGGACCGTCCGCATGGGACCACCGGCGGAAGGCTGTGACGTGCGGATCGTGATGGGGGCGCAGACCTGCGGCTTCGGTCCGGCCTCCGAGCTCGTCGCGGTTTCCCGGCAACTTCCCGAGCACGAGCGGGTGTTCGTGGGCGACGGCGTCTCCGCCGTCTTCGCCCGCCGGAACCCCGATGCCTTCGACCACGTGTACGACACCAGCGGGATGCCGGAGCAGGCCGCGGCGGCGGTGATCGACGATCTGCTGCGGGGCTGCGATCACGTGGTCTCCGTCATGGACGCCGATTTGGTGGTCCGGTCGGTCGTGGCACGGCGGCCCGTGACCATGGTGGACACCCTGTTCAGTTTCTGGCGGCTCGCACACCCGCCGGCCAGGATCCATGAACTATGCCTGTCCATGCCACGCTCCTGCTTCGCTTCCGCCGACCGTCACCTGACGCCTCTTTCGCCGCACGAACGCGTTGTCGCGGCTCATCTGCTCGCCACGCACAGCGTCGTGCAGAACTTCCCCGGCGTCGCCGAGCGCGCGGCCGAGCTCGCCGCTGTGGCCACCGGTCCCGAGATGCACCGGACCGGCTCGATCGTCGACGTCGAAGGGCTCCGGAACGCCGTGCACACCATCGAGCCGGAGTACGACCTGCTGCTCAACATCGGCGGGTTCAAGAACTTCTTCCTGGACTTCGACGTGAACAACGACTATGTGCTCCTGCTGCGCCGGTGGATACCGGACCTGCTGCGTGACTGGCCCCGCTTCCGCCGTGTCCTCGTCTGCGGGGGCCCGTTCGGGAGGGGCCGGGAGCGGACCGTCACGGTCGGGCGCAGGCAGGCCGACTGCTGTCTCCTGCGCCAGCGCGACCTGCTCCAGGTCGCGGCGAGTACGGCGGACTACCTGCTGGCTCCCGGGCTGACGGCGCTCCACGAAGCGATCGCCCTGGGGCGGCTGCCCCTGGCCATCCACGAGCAGCACTACGCCCACGTCTTCACCATGCGCGCACTGCACGGCACACTCTTCGGACGCAGCGGCGGCCGATTCACGGACGTGGTGCCGTCTCACGACTTGCCGGAGGACGACTTCGCCGGGACTGTGGCCCTCGCCGAGCTGGCAGGCCGCATCCGGGAAGACGACGGGCTCTACGCGAAGTACCGGCGAACCTTCAACGAACGCATCGAGCAGTACGTCTCACTCACCGCGCCTCAACGCCGCCAGGGCGTCGAGGAGCTCGGCAGGCTGCTCGAAGGGGAGCCGGTCCACTCGGTCCTGACCCGCGTCCTGAACACCTCGCACGCCACGTAGCGCTCAGCGGACCTCTCGCTCCACGGGGTGCTCGCCGGAACGGACCGTCCGGGACCCGTGCGCTCTTTCCGGGGCAGCGGACCCGACACGGGCGAGGCAGGCCGCAGGCACCGTCCGAGCCGGCCACCGCTTGTGGGCCTCCCCTCCGCGGAAGGCCCCGCAAGCGATATGCCGGCGTCGTCTCAGCCCTCTTCGGGAACCTCCGTCTCCCCGACCAGGAACCAGTTCTCCTGCGGGACCAGTCGAACCACAGGCACTCGGGCTCACCGCGGGTCGCCTCGGTGAAGGTGCGGGTGATGTCGGGCCGGGCGGCGGCGTACTCGGGGCTGTCCGATGACAGCGAACCGGGTCGCCCGAAGTCTGCCGCCGTCGCCGACGGCGGCTCGTTCAGCCGCCGGCGACGGGGTCGAGAGCCAGCGCGGCGAAGGTCGCCAGCCAGTGGTCGGTGGTGAAGTCGCCGCGTTCCACCGCCGGCAGGCCCGCCGAGAGGTGTGCCCCGGCCGCTGCGTCCAGGCGGCTGCGGACCGGTCCGTCGGGCAGGGCGTCCGCGAGGGAGCGCAACGCGGCCGCCCTGCTGAGAGACAGGCCGAGCAGATGACCGATCTGCGGGTCGGCGTGGTCGGAGACGACCGGTACGTCCAGCAGCGGGCAGGGGTCACCGGAGCTCAGCGCGGGCAGGAAGCGGTCGAGCCATGCCGCGAACCTCTCCTTCGGGAGCACCCTGCGCACCGCGTCGGCCTCGGTCAGCGCCGGGGACAGGAAGTCCTGTCCCGACGGTTCCCAGTGCGCGGGCGCGTCGTGGTCGTCGGCGAACCAGGCCAGCAGGCGTTCCCTTACGGCTCGGTCGGTCGCGGCCGACAGTTCTCCCGAGTCGAGTACGAGGCTCAGCGCGAAGGCGCTGTTGGGGTGGTTGCCGTGGCGTACGGGATACGTGGCCTTGGGCAGCCAGTCGGCCAGCAGGTGGTCGACGGTGGCGACGGCCGGCCTCAGCGCCTCGGCCCAGCGGGCGCCCGCCGCGTCCGGGACGGCCCGGCACTCGGCGGCGAGCGCGAGCAGCCACGCCCAGCCGTAGGGCCGCTCGAAGGAGGGCCGGTCACGGAGGTAGGCGGCTTCGGCGGCGAGGTTGTCGGGGGTGAGGTGCCGGTCGAGTACGTCGACGGCCGTCCCGGTGTCCGGCAGTGCCGGCGTGCCGCCGTGGCGGCGGAGCAGACGGACGAGCAGCCAGTGCATGTGGACCGAGGAGTGCCAGTCGTAGGCGCCGTAGAAGGCGGGATGCAGGGAGCGGGGTTCCAGGCTCTCGTCCGGTGAGCTGATCAGGTGCGCGGGGAAGTTGGGGTACTCGCGGGTGATGTTGGCGAGGGCGAGCCCGGCGAAGGGGGCCGCGTAGGCGCTGAGCGGCATCAGTGGGTGGCTCCTTCGGAGATCTTCAGGTCCCGCTCCGCCGGTGTGCGGGCGGCGGTGGCCAGCAGGGCGCGCAGGCCGTGGGCGACGGTGGCGGGTGGCAGGGACGGCGCGGTGCCGTCGGTGACCTGTTCCGGCGCCCAGGGCACGTGCGCGAAACCGCCGCGTATGTGCGGGAACTCGGTGGCGATGAGGTGGCCGAGGCCGTAGGCGACGTGGTTGCAGACGAACGTGCCCGCCGTGTTGGAGACGGCGGCCGGGACGCCCGCCTCGCGCATCGCGGCGACACAGGCCTTGACGGGGAGGGTGGAGAAGTAGGCGGCGGGACCGTCCGGGACCACGGGTTCGTCGATGGGCTGCTGTCCGGCGTTGTCCGGGATGCGTGCGTCGTCGACGTTGAGGCCGACGCGCTCGACGGTGACTCCGGGGCGTCCACCCGCCTGTCCCAGGCAGAGCACCAGGTCGGGGGCGTGTGAGCGGACGGCGTCGCGCAGGATGTCGAGGGACGCGCCGAAGACGCAGGGCAGTTCCGCCGCGGCGACCGTGAGCCCGGCGGGCGGTTCGGCGGCCACCAGGGACGCCGCCTGCCAGGACGGGTTGACGCTCTCGCCGCCGAAGGGCGCGAAGCCGGTGATGAGGACACGGGTCATGGACATTCCTTGCGGGTCGGACGGGCGCCGGTTCGGAGGGAGGGGCCGAGGCGGGCGGCTCAGAAGGCGAAGAGCGACATGATGACGGTGCAGCAGACGAGGAGCGCGACGCCCGTCGGCAGCTGTGCCTTGATCGGCCCGTACTGGTCCTTGAGTTCGAGCAGCGTGGCCGGGACGATGTTGAAGTTGGCGGCCATCGGCGTGCAGAGCGTGCCGGCGAAACCGGCGAGCATGCCGATCGCGAGGACTGCGGGCTCGTTGCCGTGCATCTGCTGGATGAGCACGGGCCAGCCGATCGCGGCGGTCATCACGGGGAACGCGGCGAAGGCGTTGCCCATGATGACGGTGAACAGGAACATGCCGACGCAGTACGCGATCACCGCGAGGTACTTGGAGTCGTCCGGCAGGACGTCGTTCACGATCCTGCCGACCTGGTCGCCCACTCCCGCGGCGGCGAAGATCGAACCGAGCACGGCCAGGAGCTGGGGCAGCAGCAGGGCGGAGCCCATCGCCTCCAGCATGGAGCGGCCGGAGTGGAGCGGGACGGAGACCTTCTTCTCGCCGGTGATCAGCATGCCGACGACGAGCGCGGCGACGCATCCGAGACCGAGTCCGAGGAGCGTGGCCTTGCCCGTCTCGAACAGGCCGGACTCGTCCAGCACGGAGGCGCAGACGATGGCGACGAGCGGGATGGTGAGGGCGGGGATGAAGATCCTGCTGCCGAGCCGGGCGGCGGAGGCCTCGCGCTGACCTGCGGTGGTGGTGACCGGGACGCCCTTGCCGAGAAAGTTGAATCCCGCGAGCACGATCAGGGTCAGGACGGCGACGCCGAGCGGTTCCGCGGGCAGGGTCCAGCCGCCGTTGCCGGCCGTGGCGTTGGCGACACCGGTGCCGTAGGGGAAGGTGAGCCCGAGCAGGCCCCAGAACGCGGCGGACGTCCACCGCTTGTGGTTGCTGCGGTCGGCGGCCATCTGCACGGCCATGACGATGAAGACGAGGCCTATCAGCCAGTAGAGCCATTCGACCTTGATCACTTGTCGGCCCCCTCGGGAAGCGGCAGGTCGTGCTCGGCGGCGGCGAGCGCCATCTCGCGCTCCAGTTGCTTGTCCATGAGCAGCAGCCGGGCGCCGTGGATGACGAAGGCGCAGACCGCGAGCGGGATCGCCCACAGGGCCAGCTGGGTCGGTTCGATCTCCTGGTGGTACGTGGAGTTCACGAAGCCGGTGATCAGCAGGATGGAGCCGATGGCGATGAAGCAGTCCTCGCCGAAGAAGACGCCCACGGTGTCGGCCGACGCCGAGTAGGAGCGCACCTTCTCACGCAGGCGGTCGGGCAGCTTGGCCCCCGTGGAGCGTTCGGCGGCGGCCTCGGCCATGGGCGCCACCAGGGGCCGCACGGTCTGCGCCGGGCCGCCGATGCTGTTCAGGCCGAAGGCCGCGGTGACCTGGCGGACCAGCAGGTAGACGGTGAGGAAGCGGCCGGCACTGAGTCTGCCCAGGCGGCCGATGAGGTTGCGGGCCTGTTCGCGCAGGCCGTAGCGCTCGAGCAGCCCGATCACGGGGAGCACGATGGCATAGACGGTGACCGAGCGGCTGTCGGCGAAGGACCGGCCGAAGGCCGCGAGGACCTCCAGCGGGTTCATCTTGCCGAGCAGTCCGGTGACGATACCGGCGACGCCCACCACGAGGACGGGGTTGCGGCGCGTGACGAATCCGAGGATCACCACGACCACACCGAGGAGAACGATCATTCGGTGGCCTTCTTCAGGCATGAGGGGGCAGGGCACGGATCCGGGAGCTTCGGAGCCGTGGCTTCATCGGTCCTCGGACCATAGCTCCAGATACGTGGCAGATGCACGGACCCTAGCGATCGTTGAACGATCTAACAAGAGGTGAATCTCGCACCGCCCGCCACACCCGCCCGCCACATCCGCCCGTCGCACCCACCCACCACACCCGCCAGTCACACCCACCCGTCACGCCCCCCCACCACCACACCCACCCGTCACGCCCGCCCCCGTCACGCCCACCGCCACGCCCGCCCATTGCTCCCTTGCCATCGACCCCTTGTCGGATCGTTCAACAATCGTTTACGTTCAGAGCGTGATCGACCTCAACGCAGACCTCGGTGAAGGCTTCGGCCGCTGGGCCCTCACCGACGACGACGCCCTGCTCTCCGTCGTCACCAGCGCCAACGTCGCCTGCGGATTCCACGCGGGCGACCCCTCGGTGATGCGCCGCGTCTGCGACCTCGCCGTCGAGCGCGGGGTGCGTATCGGGGCCCAGGTGTCCTACCGCGACCTGGCCGGGTTCGGGCGGCGTGCCATGGACGTGCCCGCCGACGAACTGGCGGCCGAGGTGGCGTACCAGATCGGCGCGCTCAGGGTGTTCGCCCAGGCCGCCGGGGCCGACGTGGCCTATGTGAAGCCGCACGGCGCGCTCTACAACCGCACCGTCCACGACGCCGAGCAGGCCCGTGCCGTCGTGGCCGGGGTACGGCTCGCGGGCGGTGCGCTCCCCGTGCTCGGCCTCCCCGGATCGCGACTGCTCACCGCCGCCGGGGAGGCCGGGCTCGCCGGCGTGCCCGAGGCCTTCGCGGACCGCGCCTACACCGCGCGGGGCACACTCGTCCCCCGCCGCGAGGCGAACTCCGTGGTCACGGACGAGGACGCGGTGGTACGGCGCGCGCTGGGGTTCGCTGTGCAGGGGGCCGTGGAGGCCGCGGACGGGACGACCGTCGCGGTCGCCGCCCGGTCCCTGTGCGTGCACGGCGACACCCCGAACGCGGCCAGGATCGCGGCGCGGGTACGCGAGGCGCTGGAGACGTCGGGGGTCGGGATCGGGGCGTTCGCATGACGGAGAGCCTCTCCCTGACGGCGCGTCCCGCCGGCCGCCACGCGCTGCTCGTCGAACTGCCCGACGCCGAGCGCACCGCCGCCTTCCACGCCGAAGTGCTGCGCCGGCGCGCCGCCGGGACCCTGCCGCCCGTGGAAGAGATCGTGCCCGGTGCGCGGACCGTCCTGCTGGACGGGGTGCGGGACCCGCAGACCCTGGCCCGCGGACTCACCGAATGGGAGGTGCCGCCCGGCACCGACGACGCCGGGGATGTCGTGGAGATCCCCGTGCGCTACGACGGGCCGGACCTGGCCGACGTCGCAGCGCTGTGGGGGGTGCCCCCCGAGGAGGTCGCCGTACGCCACACGTCCCGCACCTACCGTGTCGCCTTCTGCGGTTTCGCACCCGGCTTCGCCTACCTCACCGGGCTTCCCGCAGAGCTGCACGTGCCCCGCAGGGCCACCCCCAGGACCCGCGTTCCGGCCGGTGCGGTCGCACTCGCCGGCCCCTACAGCGCTGTCTACCCCCGTGCCACACCGGGAGGCTGGCAGTTGATCGGCACCATGCCGGACCCGGGACCGCTGTGGGACCCCGCCAGAGAGCGGGCGGCGCTCCTCGCCCCGGGGACCCGTGTGCGATTCACCACAGCGAGCGCCGACCCGGAGGCCACGGGATGACGGCCAAGCTCACAACGGTGCGCTCCGGCGCGCTCACCACGGTGCAGGACTCGGGCCGGCGCGGCCACGCCCACCTGGGAGTGCCCCGCTCCGGCGCGCTGGACGCCCCCGCGATGCGGCTCGCCAACCGGCTGCTCGGCAACGACCCGGACGCCGCCGTACTGGAAACCACCCTGACCGGATGCACCCTCCAGCCCGACCGCGCCCTCACCGTCGTGGTCGGCGGTGCACACTGCCCGGTCACCGTGGACGGGCGGCCGGCTGCCTGGGGGGCTCCGGTGCGGGTGCCGGCGGGCGCGGTCCTGAACGTGGGGACGGCGACCGCGGGCGTGCGTTCGTACGTGGCGGTGAGAGGGGGCATCGCAGCCGACCCCGTCCTGGGCAGCCGCTCGACGGACCTGCTCTCGGGGCTGGGCCCGCAGCCCCTGCGGGACGGGGACGTCGTGCCGGTGGGCACTCCCGCACGGCCGGTGCCACCCCCCGTCGCCGCCCCGTGGCCAGGTCCGCCCGCCGAACTGGTCCTGCCGGTACGCCTGGGCCCCCGCGTCGACTGGTTCACCCCGGCCGCCCTGCGCACCCTCACCTCGGCCGCCTACCACGTCTCCCCGCACAGCAACCGCATCGGGCTGCGCACCGAGGGGCCGCCGCTGGAGCGGGCGCTGACGGGTGAACTGCCCAGTGAGGGCATGGTGTTGGGCGCCGTGCAGGTTCCGCCGGACGGACGTCCTGTGATCTTCCTGCACGACCACCCGACGACAGGGGGATACCCGGTCATCGCGGTCGTCGCGGAACCCGCCCTCGCGGCGGCGGCCCAGGCCTCGGTCGGGACACCGGTGCGCTTCACGCTCGGCTGAGGCCCGGGCGACGAGGCCGAAGCGCTCCGTGCTGGGCGTGGCCCCGAACCGGCGCGCGGTCCTCACGGTGGCCACCGGTTCCTCGACCTGCACGAGGAGCCGCGCCCGCGCCGCCCCGACCAGCTCCGCGAGTGCCCCCGGCGGTGCGGCCGGCGGGGTGCCGGCCGCCCACAACGGCGCCACCCCCGGCCGGGAAACGCCGGCACGGGCGCGACCTCCTCCGTGACCGGCGGCGCCGGCCTGTGCACGAACGCCGAGGGCACCGGCAGCAGCCCCCGCCCCGCGCCTCGGGTGCGGAAGCCGCCGCCGATCATCGCGCGCATCTCCAGCACTCCGTCCCGCCATCGCAGATCGGGGTACGTGTCGGCGAACAGCAGCCGCACACCGCCGGTGGACCGGGGCGGGTGACGCGCCCTCTCGTGGCGAACCGCAGTACGGGGGGGGTGGCCGCGCGCGGCAGGTTCCGCCTGCGTGGGACGACGCCACGACATCGACCGAACCGACCGGCTGGCACAGCAAGCACCGGCGCCGTACTAACCGTCCCGCACCCACGGCCGCAGCTTCTCCGGATTACGGACCGCCCAGATCCGGGTGACACGGCCGTCGGCGACCTCGAACGAGGCCACGGTCATGACGGCGCCGGTGCGCTGGGCCACCAGGCCCGGCACACCGTTGACCGACCGCTCCAGGAGTTCGAGCCCCGGAGCCTTGTCGGCGATGGCGACCATGTACTGGGCGATGCGCGCACCGCCTTCGATCGGGCGCAGGGCGGTACCGACCATGCCGCCGCCGTCGGCGGTCATCACGGCGGCCGGGTCGAGGAGGTCGACGAGGGCCGCGATGTCCTTGGACTCCCATGCTTCTTTGACACGCCGCACCGCGTCGGCCTGCCCGGTCGCGGTCACCGGGGCTCCCGCGTCGCGCACCCGCCGCCGGGCGGAGGCCGCCAGCTGTTTGCAGGCCGCAGGAGTCCGGCCGAGGATGCCGGCGATCTCGGCGAAGGGGTACCGGAAGACGTCGTGCAGGACGAACGCCACCCGCTCGGCGGGGGTCATCGACTCCAGGACGACGAGGAAGGCCATGGTCACCGATTCGTCCAGGATCATCTGGTCGGCGAGGTCGGTGCCGTCTGCGTGTTCCCACTCGGCGTGGTCGGGCAGCGGGTCGGGCAGCCACGCGCCGACATAGCGTTCACGCCGGGCCCGCGCCGAGCCGAGTACGTCCAGGCAGATGCGGCCGGTCACCGTCGTCAGCCAGGCGCCGGGAGACACGATCTCGTCCTGCCGGCTTCGTGGCAGTGCGTACCAGCGCGCGTAGGCCTCCTGCACGGCGTCCTCGGACTCGGCCAGCGAACCGAGCAACCGATAGGCGACGTTGATCAGTTGGCGCCGCTCACCGGCTATCTCGACAGCGCTCGTCCCAGCCGTCCCCATACCCCCGACCGCCTCCTCGCCTTACCTTTCGCGGACCCGCGTCGTCGGGCTGGTGAGACCTTATCGATCTACTGCCCTCGGGCGGAAAAGGGGACCGTGGGATGGCGACCGGGACAACGGCACGACACCGCTTCTCGTTTCTGCAGGCCGCGATCGCCCTGCAGACACTGACCGTATTCCTTCAAGCGGTCTCCGCCGGACTGCTGATGACCTCGTCCTACGGGGAGACGCTGCACAGCGTCGGAGCCCGTGTGATGTACGGGGCGTCGATGCTGTACGTGCTCGCGGCGGTGCTGGGGTGGAAGCCGGGCGGCGGCTCACCCCGACCCGTGTGGGAGGCGTCCGGCTTCCTCGTCCTCGCCTCGGTGCAGGTCGTGCTCGGTATCGCCCACGTACCGTCGGTCCATCTCCCCCTGGGCGTCCTGATGTTCGGACTGAGTGTGCTGGCGCTGGCGCGGCGCTGAGATCCGGTACCGGATGTACCGGGCTCAGCCGGGGCCCGTCTGCCGAGAGCTGCGGAGTGACGGGACCTCCGCCGGAGGTGGGCGTGCCCTCGCACGACGACCCGTCCGACGGGCTCCCGCACGATGCGGATCGACTCCCGAAACGCACAACGTCGCGAGATAGGCTGCGGCTCACCAGCCCAGCCGGACGCCAGAGGGAGGGAGTTGGCCATGGAGCCGCAGGACGCACAGGGGGCACGGGTCTCGCAGGACACGGCTGAGCGGCTGCGAACGATCAGCGACGAGCTGTCGGATCGCTTCCACGAGCGGGCCGACGTGGTGCGGACGCTGATGGTGGCGTTGCTGGCCGGGCAGCATTCGTTGGTACTCGGCCCGCCCGGTACGGCGAAGTCCGAGATGGCCCGGGAACTCACGGGAAGGATCGTGGGAGCGTCCTACTGGGAGATCCTCCTGTCGAAGTTCACCGCTCCGACGAAAATGTTCGGTCCCATCGACGTGGCGGCGCTGGCCCGGGGTGAGTACCGGCAGGTCTATGACGGCCGTGCCACGACCGCACACGTCGCGTTCATCGACGAGATCTTCAAGTGCTCGACGGCGGCGCTGAACGAGACGTTGGGCTACCTCAACGAACGGATCTACCACCCGGAGAGCGGTGGCGAACCGATCCGCTGCCCGCTGATCGGCGCCATCACGGCGAGCAACGAACTGCCGAGCGGAGAGGATTCCGCCGCGATCTACGACCGACTGCTCGTGCGGATCGAGGTCAAGTACCTGGAGGACCCCTCGAACTTCGCCGCGCTGGTCCGCTCCGCCGTCAGCCGCCCGGCGGCGCCGGCCCGGACCACGGTCGAGCTGGCCGCGCTGCGGCACGCGGTGACCGAGGCCGTCCCGGCCGTGGACGTCCCCGACGCGATCGTGGACGCGGTCTGTACTCTGCGGGCCGCGCTGCGCCGTAAGGAACTCGTCGCCTCCGACCGTCGCTGGCGGCAGGCGGTGGGCCTGCTCCAGGCGTCCGCTTACCTCGACAGCCGCCCGGCGGTCACCGAGGCCGACCTGTCGGTGCTGACCCACGTGCTGTGGGACTCCCCCGCCGAACGTCCGACCGTCGAACGCGAGGTGCTGCAGCTGGTCAACCCGGACGCCAGGGAGGCGCTCGACCTCGCCGACACCGTCGAAGAGCTGGAGGCCCAGCTCGACGCGATGGCCGGGCAGTCCCGCGAGGCGCTGAGCGAGTGGGTCATCAAGAAGGCCCACAACCAGCTCGCGACGGCGGGCCGGCGGCTGGCGAAGCTGCACGAGGAGGCGGCGAGCGCCGGTCGCTCCACCGCCGCCATCGACCGGGTCACCGGCCGTCAGCGCGCCGTGCGCGCCCGCGTCCTCACCGAGGCCCTCGGCGTGGACGCGAGCATGGTGCAGGCCCAGCTCTGAACAGCGGGGCGATCAGGGCGATGGACGAGGCGACACCGGGCAAGCTCGATGAGCTGGCGAGCCGGGCCGGTGAGTGGCTGGCCGCGACCGCCACTCCCCGACGGCACACCGCGGCCGTGGTCGCGGACCGGTTCGACCGGATGGCGTGGCGCGACACCTACGACCAGGCGGCCGCGCTCCAGGATCTGGCCGAAGAGCTGAACGAGCGCCACCCCTACGCGACCGACCTCCTGACCGACGCGTTCCTGACCGCCTACAAGGCGGGCCCGCGGTTGCGCGAGCCTGCGGAGATGGCCCCCTCCCGGCTGGTCAACCACCAGGTCATCGCCGCACTGCTGGAGTCTTCGGACTTCGCCGACCTGCACCGTGAGACGGTCGGCGACCCGTACGCGGCCGCCATGGCCGTCCTGGCCCAGGCCGGCGAGCTGCGCCGGATACTGGACGGCTCCCTGGCCGCCCGGGAACAGGCCGGGCGGGCGGAGAAGGCCCAGCGGGAGGCCGAGGGCGCGGCCACCGCCGTGTCCGAAGAGCACCAGCGGGCCGCCGACGAGGCCGCTGAGGACGGGACGGTGCCGGCTCCGGCGGCCGACACCGTACAACAGGCGATCAGGACCGCGGAGGCCGCCGCTCAGCAGGCGGCCCAGGACGCCACGCGGGCCCTCGCGGTGGCGGTCCCCGGTGTCCGCGCCACCGCACGGAACGCGGTGGCCAAGGCCGCCGCGGCAGCCCGGGAGGAGGCCGCCCTGATGCGGACATGGGGCGTCGGCCCCGGCGAACTGGAGCGCATGCCGTTCGATCAGCGGGCCCGGCTCGCCGAGCGGCTGCGCACCAGCCGTCTCGCCCAGTGGGCCGAACTGATCGGTCGCTTCCGGCAGATGGCCGACGGTGAGCGCGCCCGGAAGGTGGAGAACGCCACCGGGGAGCTGGTCGGCGTCACACTCGGTGACGACCTCTCCCGCGTCATCCCCTCCGAGCTGGCCAACCTCGGCCTGCCCGGACTGCGCGCGGTGTTCGCCGCGCGTTACGCCGCCGGGGAGCTGATGCTCTACGACAGCCAGGGGGAGCAGGCCACCGGCCTGGGCGCCATCATCGCCTGCGTGGACACCTCGCACTCCATGTACGAGGCGGGGCCCGGCGGAATCACCCGGGAGGCGTGGGCCAAGGCGTGCGCCCTGGCACTGCTGGATCAGGCCCGCCACGCGGGGCGTGACTTCGTCGGCATCCTGTTCTCCGCCGCAGACAAGCTCCAGGTCTTCCGCTTCCCGGCCGACCGGCCGGCCGGCCTCGCGCGGACCCTCGACTTCGCGGAGACCTTCCTGGGCGGCGGCACCAGCTACCAGAGGCCGCTGACCGCGGCGAGCGAGGTACTGGAGGAGGAGTTCAACGACGCCGCCCGTTCGCGCGGGGACATCGTGATGCTCACCGATGACGACTGCGGTGTCACCGAGGAGTGGATGCTCGGCTGGAACGAGGCCAAGCGCCGCTTGGGGTTCCGGGTCTTCGGCGTCGCCATCGGAACCCCGCGCATCGCCGAGGAGGGCTCCGTCCTGGCGGCCCTGTGCGACAACCTGCGCTCCGTAGAGGACCTCACCGACGTCCACTGCGCCGCCGACCTGTTCCGCGTGATCTGACGAGGGGGCGCCTGCCGGGCCGGGAGCACTCGGCATCGTGTCGCAACTCCCCGTATCAGCACGGTTGTCGACGGAACGGGCCGAGCGACATCACCACTGACTGCGGCACCGCTCCACTACGCCGGTGGTTGGCCGGGCCGTGCTCGGGTACTCCGTCGATCTTGGAGGAGAAAGGAGAGTCGTGTCTGACGACAATGTCAAGAACGTCTTCGTGGTCGGTCTCGACGAGACCAATCTTCCGACGCTCGAAGCCGTACCGGGTGCCGACTCGCTGCGTTTCCACGGCCTTCTGACGGTAGAGGAGCTCCAGGGCGGGGAGGTGTCGCTGCCGGCGGTGACCGAGAAGGCGCAGAAGGTGCTGGACGCCTTCGACGGAAGCATCGACGCGATCGTCGGCTACTGGGACTTCCCGGTCAGCACCCTGGTCCCGATCCTCGGAGCGCGCTACGGCACGCGCACCACGAGCCTGGAGTCGGTGGTCAAGTGCGAGCACAAGTACTGGAGCAGGCTCGAGCAACAGGAGGTGACGGACCGGCATCCGCGCTTCGCCCGCGTCGACCTGGCGGCCGATCCACCGCGCCCCCCGGACGGCGTGCGGTTCCCGATGTGGCTCAAACCGGCGTTGTCCTACTCCAGCGAACTCGCCTTCGGCGTCGATGACGAGGAGGAGTTCGGCGCCGCCGTCGCCGAGATACGCAAGGGCATCTCCCGCATCGGCCGCCCGTTCGAGCACATTCTCGACCAGGTCGACCTGCCACCGGAGATGGACGGCGTCGGCGGCCGGGTGTGTCTCGCCGAGGAGGCGCTGTCGGGTGTCCAGGTCGCCGTCGAGGGATACGTCCACCAGGGCGAAGTGACCGTCTACGGCACGCTGGACTCCATCGACTACCCCGATACGCCGTGCTTCCTGCGCCACCAGTACCCCTCGATGCTGCCCCCGCAGGTCATCGACCGGCTGCACGACGTCACCGAGCGGGTGATGCGCCGGATCGGCTTCGACTCCGCGACGTTCAGTGTCGAGTACTTCTACGATCCGAAAAGCCAGGACATCAGCCTGCTGGAGATCAATCCGCGCCACTCGCAGTCGCACGCCGAGCTGTTCGAGTACGTGGACGGTGTGCCCAACCACCACTGCATGCTGGCCCTCGCCCTCGGTGAGGACCCGCGCATGCCCTACCGGCAGGGCCCGTACGCGATGGCGGCGAAGTGGTACCACCGGTGGTTCACGGACGGCGTCGTGCGCCATGTCCCCTCCGCCGACGACATCGCCCGTATCGAGCGGGAGATTCCGGGCGTACGGATCGAGGTCCTGCCCGAACGGGGGCAGCGGCTGTCCGACCTGTCCCAGCAGGACAGCTACAGCTACGAGCTCGCGCACATCTTCACCGGCGGCGACGACGAAGAGGACATGCGCGCGAAGTACGACCAGTGCGTCGCCGCCCTGGGCCTCACCTTCGACGGGCCCCCGGAAGAAGAGCGAGGATAAGGAGCGCCCGCCATGCGTCACGTGACCCACCTGCCCTGCACGACGAAGGAAGAGGAGCACGTCGTCATCCCCATGTCGGACGGCGTCCGCCTCTCGGCACGCATCTGGCGCCCCACCTCGTCGGACCACGAGCCCGTGCCCGCGGTGCTGGAGTACATCCCGTACCGCAAACGGGACCTCACCGCCGTACGAGATTCCATCCACCACCCCTACATCGCCGGGCACGGCTACGCCTGTGTCCGTGTCGACCTGCGCGGCACCGGCGAGTCGGAGGGGGTGTTGCGGGACGAGTACCTGGAGGTGGAACAGAGCGATGCCGAGGAGGTACTGGCCTGGCTGACCGAGCAGCCCTGGTGCGACGGCAGCACGGGGATGATGGGCCTGTCCTGGGGGGCCTTCGCGGCCCTCCAGGTGGCGGCCAGGCGGCCGCCGAGCCTGAAGGCCGTCGTCATCGCGTCCTTCACCGACGACCGGCACGCCGACGACATGCACTACATGGGCGGAGCCATGCTGTCGGACAACCTGGCCGAGGCGGGCACCATGTTCGCCTACGCCACCTGCCCGCCGGATCCGGCCGTGGTCGGCGACAGCTGGCGCGACATGTGGCACGAACGCCTGGAACACTCCCGGCCCTGGGTTCTTCAGTGGCTGCGCCACCAGCGCCTGGACGACTACTGGCGGCACGCCTCGGTCGCCGAGAACTACCAGGACGTACGGTGCCCGGTGCTGGCGTCCAGCGGCTGGGCGGACGGCTACTCCAATGCCGTCACACGGCTGCTGGCCCACCTGGACGTGCCCCGCAAGGGGCTCATCGGGCCCTGGTCGCACAAGTTCCCCCACCTCGGCGAACCCGGCCCCGCCATCGGCTACCTCCAGGAAGTGGTGCGCTGGTGGGACCACTGGCTCAAGGGCATCGACAACGGCGTCATGGACGGCCCGATGCTGCGGACGTGGATGCAGGACAGTGTCCCGCCGTCCACGTCGTACGAGGAGCGGCCGGGACGCTGGGTGGCGGAACCGTGCTGGCCCTCCCCGCACATCCATCCGGCCACGCATGCGCTCACCCGGCACCGGATCGCTCCTCCCGGCGAGCCGCGAGGGGAGGTGGCAGGGGGTGAGGACGGCGACGCGCTGACCGTGCGGTCGCCGTTGTCCGTCGGTCAGTTCGCGGGCAAGTGGGCCTCCTACAACGCGCCACCCGACCTGCCCTACGACCAGCGCGAGGAGGACGGCGGCTCACTCGTCTTCGAGACCGAACCGCTCACCGAGCGGCTGGAGATCCTCGGGTCGCCGGCCGTGGACCTCGATCTGTCCGTCGACCAACCGGTCGCCATGGTGGCCGCGCGCCTGTCGGACGTCCATCCGGACGGGGCCGCCACCCGGGTCACCTACGGCCTGCTGAACCTCACCCGGCTGAACAGTGCGGAGCGGCCCGAACCGTTGGAGCCCGGCCGTCGCTACCGCGCCACCGTCCACCTCAACGGAGTGGCGCAGAGCTTTCCGCCCGGACACCGCATCCGTCTCTCCCTGTCCACGTCCTACTGGCCGCTCGCCTGGCCACCGCCCGAGCCGGCCACGCTCAGTGTCCACGACGGCTCCAGCACGCTCACCCTGCCGGTCCGTCCCCCGGAGCGTGCCGATGACACCCAGGCCATGCCGTTCGGCGAGCCGGAGGGCACCGCGCCCATCGTCACCACCACGCTGACTCCTCCGGAGGAACGCTGGGACGTGAAACGCGACCTGGTCGGCTACCACGCCGAGCTGGAGACCGTGAAGGACCGGGGCACGGTCCGCTTCGAGGAGATCGGCCTGGACGTCGGCCGCCGCGCCCACGAACGCTACGCGTCCGTCGCCGACGACTTCACGTCCGTCAGCGGCGAGTCCACCTGGACCATGGACTTCCGGCGCGGGGAGTGGGACGTACGCGTCGTCACTCACACGCGTCTTTCCTGTGACGAGAGCAGCTTCTCCGTCGACGCCACACTGGACGGCTACGAAGGCGGCCGCCGGGTGTTCTCCCGCACCTGGAACGAGTCGGTGCCCCGCGATCTGCTCTAGCGGGTGTGGCGTCCGGCGGCCTCGGCGGGGTGGGATGGGCGGGTGAACTCTCGTACCCCGGGCGCCGAGCGTCCCGAACGCGCCCGCCCCGCCTCCCACAGCCTCACCGGTGTCGGCCTCGCCGTCCTCGATCCCGCCGGGCGGGTCCTGCTCGGCCTCGGCCATGACGGCCGATGGGAACTCCCGGGTGGCAAGGTCGACGCCGGAGAGGACTTCGAGACGGCCGCCGCACGCGAACTGGCGGAGGAGACCGGGCTCACGGTGTCCGCGTCGGACGTACGGGTACTGACGGTTCTCGTCGACGGCCTCAACGGGCTGACCCGTGTGACGGCCGCGGCGGTCACCCGGCGGGCGACGGGTACGGCCCGGGTCACCGAGCCGGACAAGATCGTGCGCTGGGAGTGGTTCGGCCGCCAGGAGGTGCCGTCCGCACTCTTCCCGCCGTCCGCCTCGGTCCTGGACTGCCTGTGGCCCGAGGCGGTACCACGAGGAGCCGCCGAGGTACGTCACTACGGAGTGCTCGACGATGCGCCCGCCCGGCCCCGCTGAATCGGGGAGCTCGGGGATTCGACCGAGTACTTCCCTCAGACGGTCACATACCCTCCGCACCTTCGCCGTCTCAGGGAAGCACCCCGCCTCACCCATGGCCCCCTACGGTGTCCGCCGGGCGGACATCGTCGTGATCCGCACCTCGCCCTCGGCGGGTGGGTCGGCCTCGGGCACGCCGCACGGCTCCGCGGCGACCGGGACGCCCGCCAAGAGGCACCTGAACCGGGCACTGGCCAAGAGCCGTTCGTCAGGCCACACCGCTCATGCCGCGGCCCTCGCCGGCGGGACCGAACCTCGTCCTCCGGGCGTGACCGGACCCGGCGCCCGCCCCCCGGCGGGGGCGGCCGCCGGGCCTTCGCCGCCCGCGGCGTCACTCCCGCGCCGGCCGGACACGGCGCCCGACGGCCCGCGCCGGAGCGGTGGGGGCAGTCTGAAGCGAGCAGAAGAAGCGACCCTGTTACCGGGCCTCACGCCGAGCGTGCTCGGCATCCCCCTCCGCCGCTGAGCCGGTTTCGCGGCGGACGGGGATGCCGCACAGGACGGCCGGTCGCGCACGAACCTCGCCGAGCGCGACCGCCTGGCGCGGGCAGGCCGCCCGGCCCCCCAACCTCGATCTCCTCCACCGCACACATTGACATGAACGCGTCCCAGCGCGACGCTGAGAGCGCTCTCAGGTCGGTACGGACCAATTCCCCCCACACCCGCACGGAGGTGGAGAGTGCTCTCAAGCCTCAAACGCCGTCTGCTCGCCGTGGCCACGGCCGCAGGCCTGGCAGGCACGCTGCTCACGTTCGGTGGCTCACCACCCGCGGACGCCGCGGTACCCGTCACCATCCCCCTGAAGATCACCAACAACTCCAGCCGCGGCGAGCCGGTGCACATCTACACCCTGGGCACCTCACTGACGACAGGTCAGCAGGGCTGGGCCGACGCCAACGGCACCTTCCATGCCTGGCCCGCCGGCGGCAATCCCCCCACCCCCGCACCGGACGCGTCCATCCCCGGACCGGCCGCCGGCAAGACCAAGACGATCCGGATCCCCAAACTGTCGGGACGCATCTACTTCTCGTACGGCCAGAAGCTCGACTTCCGGCTGGCCACGGGCGGCCTGGTGCAGCCGGCCGTGCAGAATCCGAGCGACCCCAACCGCAACACCCTGTTCAACTGGTCCGAGTACACGCTCAACGACTCCGGACTGTGGCTGAACAGCACACAGGTCGACATGTTCTCCGCGCCCTACACGGTCGGTGTGCAGGGGCCCGACGGCAGCGTGAGAAGCGCCGGGCGGCTCAAGGCGGGCGGCTACGACGCGGTGTTCAGCGCACTGCGGGCGCGGCCCGGCTGGGGCGGGCTGATCCAGACCCGGTCCGACGGCACCGTCCTGCGGGCGCTGTCGCCGCTGTACGGGCTGGAGACCGGCGCGCTGCCCGCGTCGGTCATGGACGACTACATCAACCGCGTCTGGCAGAAGTACACGACGTCCACGCTCACCGTCACCCCGTTCGCTGACCAGCCGGGCACCACGTACTCCGGGCGTGTCTCGGGCGGCGTCATGAACTTCACCGACAGCGCGGGAACGGTCGTCACGAGCTTCCAGAAGCCCGACGCCTCCAGCGTCTTCGGTTGCCACCGGCTCCTGGACGCCCCCAACGACCAGGTTCGCGGCCCGATCTCGCGCACGCTGTGCGCCGGCTTCAACCGCTCGACGCTGCTGAGCAACCCCAACCAGCCCGACACCTCGGCGGCGGACTTCTACAAGGAGGCCGTGACCAACCACTACGCCCGGATCATCCACGACCGGATGGCCGACGGCAAGGCGTACGCCTTCGCCTTCGACGACGTCGGCCACCACGAGTCGCTGGTGCACGAAGGCAACCCGGTCCAGGCGCAGTTGACGCTCGACCCGCTCGACTGACCCGGTACCGGGTGCGGCGACCGCCCCCGGCCTCCGCTGACGCGGCAGGCAGGGGGCGGATCCCGTACGGCACCACACGGGACGGCTGAGCCGTGCCGCGTCGGCCGGGTCAGGCGCCGGGCAGGACTCCGGTGCGGGCGACCTCGGAGTACCAGCGGGCGCTGGCCTTGGGGATACGCGTGCCGGTCGGGTAGTCCACGTAGACGGTGCCGAAGCGCTTCCCGTAGCCGTGCGCCCACTCGAAATTGTCCAGCAGCGACCACAGGAAGTAGCCGCGCACGTCCGCGCCGTCCACGATGGCCCGGTGGACGGCGGCCAGGTGGCCGCGCACGTAGGCGATGCGCGCGGGGTCGTTGACCTGGCCGGCCGGATCGGCGTAGTCGTCGAAGGCCGCGCCGTTCTCGGTGATGACCAGCGGCAGCCTCGGGAAGTCGGACGCCAGCCTGCGCAGCAGGTCGTACAGGCCGGTGGGGTCGACGGCCCAGCCCATGGCGGTGGTGTCACCGGGCGGCTGGTGGAAGGCGACCCGGTCGGCCCCCGGCCACGGGCTGTGGGCACTCCTGCCGTGCCCGTCGGAGGTGTGGGTGCCGCTGCCGTCGGCCTCGGAGACGACGGTGGGTGTGTAGTAGTTGACGCCGAGGAAGTCCAGCGGCTGGTGGATCTGCCGCAGGTCGCCGTCCTGCACGAAGGACCAGTCGGTCAGCGCCGCGGTGTCCTTGAGCAGGTCCTCCGGATAGGCGCCCTGCAGCATCGGGCCGGTGAAGACCCGGTTGGCGAGCGCGTCGATCCGGCGCACCGCGTCGGCGTCGGCGTCGCTGTCGGTGAGCGGACGGACATGGTGGACGTTGAGGGTGACCGAGCACTGGGCGTCGGCGCGGACCCGGTCGCGCAGCGCCTGGACGGCCAGGCCGTGCGCCAGGTTGAGGTGGTGGGCGGCGCGCAGGGCGGCGACCGGGTCGGTGCGGCCGGGGGCATGCACGCCGGAGCCGTAGCCGAGAAAGGCGCTGCACCAGGGCTCGTTGAGGGTGGTCCAGGTCTTCACCCGGTCACCGAGGGCGTCCGCGGCGAGGGCGGCGTACTCGGCGAACCGCTCCGCCGTGGCACGCTCGGGCCAGCCCCCCGCGTCCTCCAGCTCCTGCGGCAGGTCCCAGTGGTAGAGGGTGGCGACGGGCTGGATGCCCTTGTCCAGCAGGTCGTCGACGAGGCGCCGGTAGAAGTCCAGGCCCTTCTGCACGGCGGGGCCGCGGCCGGTGGGCTGGATGCGGGTCCAGGCGAGGGAGAAACGGTAGGCACCCAGGCCGAGTTCGGCCATGAGTGCGACGTCCTCGCGCCAACGGTGGTAGTGGTCGGTGGCGATGTCACCGGTGTCGCCGTTGCGGACCCGGCCGGGAGTGCGGGCGTAGGTGTCCCAGATGGACGGCGTGCGGCCGTCCTCGGCAGCGGCTCCCTCGATCTGGTACGAGGCGGTCGCGGAGCCCCAGAGGAAGCCCTTGGGGAAGGTACGGGCGGCGTCCGGGGCGGACGCGGTCTGCTGTGCTGCGGTGACCACGTAAGTCCTTTCACGGTAGGAGTGTTCGCGAGCGCGCGAAGGCCTGTGGGGCGGGGATGGAGTGCGGCCCGGCGGCCGGGGGCCGGGCCGGCGCGGTGGCGGGTCAGCCCTTGACGGCGCCCGCCATGATGCCGCTGACGATCTGGCGGCCGAAGATGATGAACATCGCCAGCAGCGGCAGCGTGCCGAGCAGCGCGCCCGCCATGATCAGCGACTGGTCGCGGACATAGCCCGCGCTGAGCTGGGTGAGCGCGACGGGGACCGTCGGGTTGGTCATGTCGAGCACCACGAAGGGCCAGAAGAAGTCGTTCCACGCGTGCACGAAGGTGATCATGAACAGCACCGCCATCGCGGGCCGTGCGACAGGCAGCACGATGCTCCAGAAGATGCGCAGCGAGTGCGCCCCGTCCACGCGGCCCGCCTCGACGAGCTCGTCCGGCAGTGCCTCCGTCAGGTACTGCCGCATGAAGAAGACGCCCACCGCGCTCACCAGCGTGGGGAAGATGACGGCGGGCAGCTGCTGCGACCAGCCCAGCTCGGACATCATCATGAACAGCGGTACGACGGCGAGCTGCGGCGGCACCATCATGGTGCCGATCACCAGCATGAGCAGAACGTTGCGCCCCTTGAACCGCAGCTTGGCGAAGGCGAACCCGGCCAGGGTCGCGAACATCACGGTGGACAGGGCGATCACCCCGGCCACGATGAGGCTGTTCATCATGGCCTTGCCCATCGCCGCCTCGTCCCAGGCCCGGGCGAGGTTGCTGAACAGGTTCGGGCCGGGCAGGAACGGCGGGGGCGTCTGGCTGACCCGGGTGTTGTCGGTGGAGGCCGCCACCATCGTCCAGTACAACGGGAAGATCGACAGCAACGCCATGATGGCGAGCAGGACGTAGGCGAGCGGGCCCGCGTGGTGCTGGCGGCCGGCGCGCTGGCGCAGCAGCCGGCGACCGCCGCGGCCGGCCGGCTTCTCGGCGGAGGTCCGGGCCGGAGCGTCCGTCCGGGCCGGGAGGCTTTGAGTGGTCATGGCGACTCCAGGTCAGGACGAACGGGAACGCAGGCGCTTGATCAGCCGCTGCGCGGCGAAGGCGAGGATGAGGACCATGAACATCACCCAGGCCACGGTCGCCGAGCGACCCATCTGGTAGTTCTTCCAGCCCTCCTCGTAGAGCAGGAGCCCCAGCGTCTGGTACTGGTTGTCCGCGCCGCCCGTGATGCCGTTGGGTCCCTGGCCGAAGATCAGCGGCTCGCCGAACAGCTGGGTGGCGCCGATCGTGGAGAGCACGATGGTGAAGACGATGGTGGAGCGGATGCCGGGGATGGTGACGTGGATGAACTGCTTCCACCGGGAGGCGCCGTCGAGGGAGGCGGCCTCGTACCGGTCGGCTGGGATGGCCTGCATCGCGGCCAGGTAGAGCAGGGCGTTGTAGCCGGTCCAGCGCCAGATGACGATGGTGGAGATGGCGATCTGGGCGGGCCACTTGTCGGCCTCCCAGTCCACCGGGTCTATGCCGACCGAGCCGAGCGCCCAGTTGATCATGCCGAAGTCGCGTTCGAAGATCATGGTGAACACGAGCGCGGCGGCGGCGACCGAGGTGGCATAGGGGACCAGCGAGGCGACGCGGAAGAACAGCGAGGCGCGCATCCGGTAGTTGAGCAGGTGCGCCATGCCGAGCGCCATCATCAGCTGCGGCACCGTGGAGATGACGCCGATGGTGATCGTGTTCTGCAGGGCGTTCCAGAAGCGGGAGTCTCCCCAGAGTTCGACGTAGTTGTCGAACGCCACCCATTCCATGACGTCGAGGGTGGCCAGTTCCACGTCGTGCAGGGAGATCCACGAGGTGTAGACGAGGGGGTAGAAACTGAACGCGGCGAAGACGACGAAGAACGGCGCGACGAACGCGTACGGGGCGCCCTTGATGTCCAGCCGGTGCAGCAGTGCGCCGCGCCGCCGGGCGGTGCCCTCGCCGCCCGTCCTCGGGGACGGGCCGGGAGGCTCGTCCCCGGCCAGGGCCTTGGTGGTGGAGGTGGCCACCGGACTTCCTTCCTGAAAGCGGATGTGTGAGCCGGGCCCCGGGCCCGCCGACAGCACGCCGGCGGGCCCGTCGGCCGCAGGGTCGGTGGGTCAGCCGACCGCCTTCTCGACGCGCCCCGTCGTGGTCTTCCACGCCTCGTCACGCGCGGTTTCCTGCTGCTCGATCAGGCTCAGGCCCTGGGAGAAGAGGTCCTTGATCGCACCGTCCTTGCGGCCGAGGATCTGCTTGTCCGGGATCTCCTGCGCGGCGGCACCGAAGATCTGGCCGATCGGCGCGTCGCTGAAGTACTCCGACTTGGCGTTCTTCACGTCGGGGTTGTCCAGCGCCTGGAGCGAGGACGGGATGTTGCCGATCTCCTTGAAGATGTGGGCCTGCTGCTCCGGCGCGGTCAGCCAGGCCACGAGCTTTTGGGCCTCCTCCTTCACCGGGCTCTGCTCGATCACGCCGAGGAAGGAGCCGCCCCAGTTGGCGCCCTTGGGGGCCTTGGCGACGTCCCACTTGCCCTTGTTCGCCTCGCCGGCCTTCTCGCTGATGTGGCTGAGCATCCACGCCGGGCACACGGCGGTGGCGAACGTGCCGTTGGCCAGGCCCGGGTCCCAGCCCGGCTGGAACTGGCGGAGCTCGGCCGTCAACTCGTCCTCCGCGGCGTCGGCGGCGAGGTTCCACGCCTCCTTGACGGCCGGGTTCTTGTCGTGGATCAGCTCGCCCTTGTCGTTGTAGTACTGCTCGGGGTAGCCGTAGACCATGGCGTTGAACAGACCGCTGGCCGCGTCCATGTAGGCGACGTCGTCGCCCTTGAAGCCCTTCTTGAAGGTGCGGCCCACCTCGACGTACTGCTTCCAGCCACCCGCCCAGAGCTTGGCGACCTCCTCGCGGTCGGTGGGCAGGCCGGCCTTCTCGAAGTAGTCCCTGCGGTAACAGACGGCCATCGGGCCGATGTCGGTGCCCAGACCCAGCACCTTGCCGTCCGCGGTGCTGATCTGGGACTCCTTCCACGGCAGGAAGTGGTCGGTGCCCGAAACCTTGGAGAAGTCGGCGAACTTGTCCGCCTGGGTCTCGGTGATCTCCTTGGCCCGGCCGATCTCGATGCCCTGGATGTCCTTCAGGCCCTTGCCCCCGGCGAGCCTGGTCTGCAGCGCGGTGTAGTACGTCTGCTCGTCACCGGCGATCTCGGCCTTGATGTCGACATCGGGGTTCTCCTTCTCGTACTGCTCGAGAAGGCCCGTCTCCTTGATGCCCATCACGCCGTACAGGCCCATGGTGATGGTGGTCTTGCCGTCCTCCTTGCCACCGCCGGTGACCGAGTCGTCGTCGCTGCTGCAGCCGACGACGAGTGCCAGCGCGCCGGCGGCCGCGGCTGTCGCCACCGCCTTCCTGCGCAACGAACCGAGAGTGCCCATGGATCTCCTCCTAGCGACGGCGCTGACACATCGGAGCGACGAGTTCTGCGATGACCACAGCGATGACTACAGCGGCTCTGAAACGGGATGGGAACGTGCCCAATTTGGTGGGCACGTTCCCACCGGCGCATCGAAGACTCCTGGGAGCGGGCCCATCTGTCAATAACTTGAACGCAACTTGTCACCGCGCCCCGGGCCCGGCGTTCGCTTCCCGGAAACCGGGGGTTGCTCCGCCGGCGGCGGTGTCTGCAAGAATTGCCGCAGGTCACCTCCGCGGTCGGCACCCCCGCCGCGGCCGCCGAGGGGGGAGTGCATGACCGGCAATCGCCGTCCCACGATCAAAACGGTCGCCGCCCGCGCCGGCGTGGGCCGCACCACGGTCTCCCGCGTCGTCAACGGCTCGGAGTTGGTCAGCGCCGACGCACGCGCCCGGGTCCTTGCGGCGATCAAGGAACTCAACTACGTTCCCAACTCTGTCGCCCGCGGCCTGGTGACCAACCGCACCAACGCGGTGGCATTGGTGATCCCGGAATCGGAGAGCCGGCTCGGTTCGGAACCGTTCTTCGCCGCCCTGATCCGCGGCGTCAGCGGCGCCCTCGCCGAAAGCCGGACCCAGTTGCAGCTGATGCTCGTCCGCGACCAGGCCGAGCGGGACCAGCTGACCGAGTCGGTGGCGACCCGCCGGGTGGACGGCGTCCTGCTGGTCTCCGTGCACTCCGAGGACCGACTGCCGGGAATGCTGGAGGAGATGGGTCTGCCCACCGTGCTCGCCGGCCGTCGCGACGCGGGCGAGCGACTGAGCTACGTCAACTCCGACAACGCGGGCGGGGCGGCCGCGGCGGTACGGCACCTGCTGGACAGCGGCAGGAGGAGGATCGCCACGATCACCGGCCCACTGGACATGGACGTGGGCCGCAGCCGGCTCGCCGGCTGGCGCGCGGCGCACGAGGAGGCAGGCACGACCGCGAGGGAACTCCTGGTCGAGGCGGGTGACTTCACCGAGGAGGGCGGCCGTCACGCCATGCGTTTGCTTCTTGAACGAGCCCCGGACCTGGATGCCGTCTTCGCCGCCTCCGACCTCATGGCGGTGGGCGCGCTCGCCGAACTCCGCCGGCGGAAGCGGCGGGTGCCCACTGACGTCGCCGTCGTCGGGTTCGAGGATTCCGTCCTCGCCCGACACACCGCCCCGCCCCTGACGACGGTGCGTCAGCCGGTGGAGGAACTGGGCCGGACCATGGCCCGCATCCTCACCGATATCACGCAGCACGGCGCGCCCCGGCAGCAGATGACGCTGCCGACGGAGCTGGTGGTGCGCGAGTCGTCCTGACGTACGATCACCGCGGGGTTTGACGGGCCGTCGGAGAGCGCTGCTGCGGCACCGGCCTCGGAGACCCTGTCGGCGGAGGGGAGCGTCGAAGCGCACGGTGACCCGCTTCGCCGAAGGCCCGGGCACGGGCTCGGGTGGCCGTCCCGCACCTGCGACGTGTATCGCCCGGCGAGCCGAGACACCAGGGCTGAGAGGTGCCGTACCTGGGCCGCAGAGCCGTCAGAGCGGGTTGAGGCGGGCCCTGAGCAGGCAGAACTCGTTGCCCTCGGGGTCGGCGAGAACGTGCCACTGCTCCTCGCCGGTCTGGCCGATGTCGGCCGGGCGCGCCCCGAGCTTCAGGAGGCGTTCGAGCTCGGCGTCCTGGTCGCGGTCGGTGGCGTTGACGTCGATGTGCAGCCGGGGCTTCCCCTGCTCCGGCTCGTCCCTGCGGCTGAGGATGATCGTGGGCTGCGGGCCGCCGAACCCTTCGCGCGGGCCGATCTCGAGGGTGCCGTCCTCTTCACGATCGAGCACCACGAAGTCCAGGACCTCACACCAGAACCGTGCCAGTACCTCGGGGTCTCGGCAACCGAGCACGAGCTCACTGATACGACATGCCATGGAACGAAACCTGCTCTCAGCGTGGGAACTGCCAGGGCGGCCGCGAGGAGCATCCGGGCTCCCCGCCGTGGGATCACGCTCGAGACCGTACCGGCCAAGGCGGCCGGGTGCGAAGACTTTTGAGGCCCTCGCCCCGCCGGCCGGGCCGCCGGGAGCGGACCGTGGGCCGCACGGTGAGGCAGCCGGGAACGTGAAGCCAGGCCTAGTCGGGAACCGCGCTGCCCGAGGGGGCGTCGCTGCGTCCGTAGTGGTGCGTGGTGAACATGTACAGCAGACCCACGGCCACCACGACTCCCCCGCTGAGCAGCACGATCCAGTTGTCGTACCAGGGGACGTCGGGGGTCCGGGGCCAGGAGATGTTGACGATGGCGAAGATGCCGTAGGCGAGCGCTCCGGCGTTCACCAGCAGTCCCCACCGGCCCAGCCGGTTTTCGCCGCTCGGCTTCCACCCCTTGAGGCGGGCTCGGAGAGCGGCCAGGACGACCATCTGGAACGCGGCGTAGATGCCCAGGATCGCGAAGGACACGATCTTGGTGAGGGCGTCCGTCGAGATCAGCGAGCCGAAGGCGATCAGCGCCGGGACGACCGCGGCGACCAGCAGCGCGTACTCGGGCACCGCGCGAGTCGGTGAGAACTTCCGCAGCAGCCGGTGGCCGATGATCATCTCGTCGCGGGCGTAGGAGTAGATCAGCCGGCCGGCCGCGGCCTGCAGACTGATCGTGCAGGAGAGGAAGGAGATCAGGACGACGGCCATCACCACACGTGCGCCGGCCTCGCCCAGCGCGTCGAAGAGGACCCGGACGACCGGGTCGGCGTCCTCGCCGGAGATCACCGCGCGGTAGTCGACGACGGCCAGGAGCAGCGTGAGGCAGGTGAAGGTCGCCGCCGCGCCACCGACGTAGATCGTGCGGCGCATCGCCTTGGGGATCACCCTGCCGGGGTGAGGCACCTCCTCGGCGACGTCCCCGCAGGCCTCGAAACCGTAGTACTGGTAGAAGCCGATGATCGCCGCTCCGAGGAAGACGGGCAGGTAGGAACCGCCGCCGGCGGCACCGAAGTCGTCGAAGAGGACGCCCAGGCCGTGGAAACGGTGCGTGGTCAGCAGGATGACTCCGACGACGAGGGCGCCGATCAGTTCCGCGCTGAAGCCGATCAGCGCCGCCCAGGACAGGGCTTTCGTCCCGGCGTAGTTGATGGCCACGGCGACGGCGATCAGCGCGATCGTGCACAGCACGGTGGTGTGCACGGTGACGCGGAAACCGAGCAGGATGGCGATGTAGGGGCCGGCCCCGTAGGCGACGCTGGTGATCGTGACGAGCAGCGCCCACATGTAGACCCATCCGGTCATCCAGGCCCAGCGCCTGCCCCACAGCCGCCGTGCCCACGGGTAGACCCCGCCGGCGATCGGATACTGCGCGACGACCTCGCCGAAGACCAGTGCGACGAGGAACTGGCCGCACCCCGCCATGACGAACGCCCAGATCATCGGAGGCCCGCCGTCGGCGAGTGCCGTGCCGAAGAGGGTGTAGGTGCTCACCACCGGGGAGAGGTAGGTGAAGCCGAGGGCGAAGTTCGCCCACGGGCCCATCTCCTTGCGGAACTCCGAGTCCTGCTGCCCGCGGCCGGCCTCTTCGGCGCCGCCCGGCGTTGCGGGGACGGTCATCGGGCCTACCCTTCCATCGCCGGTGGCCTCGGGGCCGGCCGGGCGGTGATGAGGTCGGCGGCGCGTTCGGCGGCGAGCAGCACGGTGACCATCGGGTTGACGGTCGGCATGGTGGGGAACACGGACGCGTCCACGATCCGCAGCCCGTCGTGTCCACGCAGCCGCAGCTGCGGATCGAGCACCGCCATGGGGTCGTCCTCGGCCCCCATCCGGCAGGTTCCGGCCGGGTGGTAGACGGTGTGTGCGGCGCGGCGGCCGTACTCGGAGAGGTCGGCGTCCGAGCGTACGTCCGGGCCCGGCGCCACCTCGCGCAGCAGCCATTCGTCGAGCGGGGCGGCGGACGCCACCTCGCGGGCGATCCGCAGGCCGTCGACGATCGTGCGCTCGTCGTACCCGTCCGGGTCGGTGAAGTAGCGGAAGTCGAGGGCGGGTTTGACGTCCGGGTCCGCGCTGCGCAGCCACAACCGGCCGACGGAACGGGCGCGCGGCACGTTCGGCGTCATGCAGACTCCGTGCTGGGGAACGGGGTAGCCCAGCCGTTCGGTGTTGGTGGTGAACGGCACCTGGTAGAAGTGGAACATCAGGTCCGGGCGCGGACCGCCCGAAGGGTCGCGGCGCACGAAGAGGCCTGCGTCGGAGTCCATGGCCGAGTTGGGCGGCAGCGGTTCACGGGTCTCCCACACCATCACCGACTCGGGGTGGTCCAGCAGGTTCTCCCCCACCCCGGGCAGGTCCGCGCGGACCTCGATGCCCAGGTCGCGCAGTTGGCCGGCCGGGCCGATGCCGGAGAGCATGAGCAGCCGGGGCGTGTCGATCGCGCCGGCACACAGCAGCACCTCGGCGTCCGCCTCCAGCGTCGACAGGGAGCCGTCGGGGTTGCGCACCTGTACGCGGGTGAACCGGCCCTCGCTGTCGGGCATCAGCCGGTACGCCCAGGTCTCCAGGCGCAGCGTCAGGTTCGGTCGGTTCAGTACGGGGTGCAGGTAGGCGACCGAGGCGGAGGAGCGGGTGTTGGTCTCCGGGTCGTAGGCGAGGGAGAAGAAGCCGGCGCCGTCGGTGAAGGGGCGGGCGTTGAAGTCGTCGACGGCCGGTACGCCGAGCCGGGTGGTGGCAGCCGTGACGAAGTCCTCGGCGATCGCGTTGCGGTCGGCCACGCCGACGGGCACGATCGAGTTCTGCAGCCGTGTCCGGTACGGCAGGATCGTCTCCGGTCCCCAGCCGGTGCAGCCGCGCTCCACCCACTCGTCGAGGTCCTGCGGGAACGGCAGGAAGCTGATCAGCGTGTTGTGCGAGGAGCAGCCGCCGAGCACGCGGGCGCGGGAGTGCAGGATGTGCGAGTTGCCGCGCGGCTGTTCCTCCGTGGTGTAGCCGTAGTCGAACTCGGAGCCGAGCAGGTTGATCCAGTTGCGGAGCCGCAGGATGCGTTCGTCGCCGACATCGCTGGGTCCGCCCTCCACCACGCAGACACGGCAGGCCGGGTCCTCGCTCAGCCGTGCGGCCAGCACACAGCCGGCCGTGCCGCCTCCGATGATCAGGTAGTCGTAGGTCGTCGTCTCGTCGTCCATGGCGTCGCCCTCTCTCTCGCCCTGCCCGCTCAGCCCTTGAACCAGCCGGAGGGAGCCGGCCGCAGGTTCTGGTAGATGTGCTTGGCCTCCTGGTATTCGCGCAGACCGGTGGGCCCGAGTTCCCGGCCGAAGCCGGAACGGCCGAAGCCACCCCACTCGGCCTGCGGCACGTAGGGGTGGAAGTCGTTGATCCAGACCGTGCCGTGCCGCAGTCGGCCGGCGACCCGCTGTGCGCGGCTCGCGTCGTTCGTCCAGACGCCGCCGGCCAGGCCGTACCGGGTGTCGTTGGCCAGTTCCACGGCCTCGTCCTCGGTACGGAAGCGTTCCACCGTGACGACCGGGCCGAAGACCTCCTCCTGCACGATGCGCATGGAGCGGTCGCAGTCGGCGTAGACGGTGGGCAGCAGGAAGAAGCCGCGGGACAGCTCGGGGTCGTCCGGGCGGCCGCCGCCGCAGACGAGCCGGGCGCCCTCCTCGCGGGCGACCTCCAGATAGGCTTCGACCTTCTCCCGGTGCTGCGCCGAGCTGAGCGGCCCGCTCTCGGTCGTCGGTTCGAGGCCGCTGCCGAGCCGGATGGCCTGCGCGCGGGTGGCCAGCCGTTCCACGAAGCGGTCGTGCAGGCTGTCCTCCACGAGCAGCCGCGAGCCGGCCGAGCAGACCTGACCCGAGTGCAGGAACGAGGCTTCCAGGGCGTGGTCGACGGCGGCGTCGAAGTCGCAGTCGGCGAAGACCACGTTGGGGTTCTTGCCGCCGAGTTCCAGGGCGATGTTCTTCACGCCCGGCGCGCACGCCTCCATGATCCGGCGCCCGGTGGCCAGACCGCCGGTGAAGGAGACCAGGTCCACATCGGGGTGGGCGGACATCGCAGCGCCCACGGTGGCGCCGGGGCCCAGTACCAGGTTCGCGACTCCGGGCGGTGCTCCCGCTTCCTCGATCAGCCGGATCATGTGGATCGTGGACAGCGGTGTCGTCTCGCTGGGCTTGAGGACGAAGGTGTTGCCCGCCGCGAGGGCCGGGGCGACTTTCCAGGAGGCCTGCAGCAGCGGGTAGTTCCAGGGCGCGATCAGGGCGCAGACACCGATGGGGTGATAGGTGACCCTGCTGAGTACGTCGGGGCCGACGTCCACGACCCGGCCGCCGTCCTTGTCGGCGATCTCGGCGAAGTAGCGGAACGCGTTCGAGACGTCCTCGATGTCGATGCGTGCCTCGGCGAGCGTCTTGCCGGTGTCGAGGGTTTCGACACGGGCGATCTCCTCCTGGTCGCGCAGGAGAAACCGCGAGACCCTGAGCAGCACGTCGGCCCGCTCCCGGGTGGGCGCCGACGGCCAGTCACCCCGGTCGAAGGCCTGCCTGGCGGCTCGTACGGCCCGATCGACGTCGGCCTCGTCGGCGTCGTCCACCTGTTGGACGACGGAAGCGTCGAAGGGGTTGACCACGTCCCGCCGCGCGCCGCCCACGGCGCCCGTCCACTCGCCGTCGATGAACAGTTCCGGCATCCGCAGGCTCCCTCGCTCGTACCTGTCCGGTGCCGACCCAGCCCACCGGCACGGCACACCTGGCACCAACATCGTCCGAGGACCCCGCGCCGGTCATGCGGACGCACCGGCCGAGGGAGGGTTGGGCGGGGATGTGACCTGGTTGGGCTAGCTGGGTCGCCGCGGTCCGCCCGGGCCCCGCGTCCGGCAGGGCCGGCAGCGCGGCCGGCTGCGTGCCGGTGCCGACGGGTCGGCCCGGGCACCGGAGGCCGTGCTGCCGGGGGCGGCGACGAGGTGAGGGGGAAGGGCCGCGGTTCGGACCGACCGGCCGGGCCGGCTGTTCGGACGCGCACGGCGGCAGCATGCGGGCGGGTCGTCCGGTCCCGGGCCGGCCCGGCACGGCCGGCCGGTCAGTCGTCCAGTTCGCGGACCAGTGGATGATGCGCGCAGCGGAAGCCGCCGGCGAACGCGGTCACCGCGTCGAAGGGAAGGGTGTGAACGGTGACGTCCCGCGCGGTCAGGGCTTCGGCGAGCCCGGTCAGACGTTCGTCGACGAGTACCTCGCCGGGACGCATGACGAGGCTGTTCCCCGCGAGGAGGTCCACGGCGGCCCGCAGGGTGACGTCGATCAGGTCCCAGTCGGCGACCGGCGCCGGTACGCCGTCGACGAACTGCTCACGGCAGACGACCGCCAGACCCTCACGGACGGCGGTGAGGCCGTCGTCCAGATGGATCACCCGGTCGCTGATCGGCACCTCCTGAACGCGGTAGCCGTCCCCGAGCAGACGCGCCAGCCACCGCGCGCCCTCCGCGTCGGACGCCGTTCCGCCCCGGCCGAGGCCGACGAGAATGTCCCGGCCGAGGACCAGGACGTCGCCGCCCTCGAGGAAGGGCCCTGTCGCCGATGCGATCTCGGGCACCGCTACGGGCGACGGCGGCGGCATCACCGAGTAGCGGGCACCCCGGGACACGGCCTGCGCGAAGACGGGACGCAGCCCGAAGCGCTCCTTGAAACGGGCCGGCAGCCGCAGGGCCGCCTCGATGACGTGGTCGCCGACGACGATCATCGGATCGCGGACGAACGTCTGCATGCTGAACCGGTCTCCGTCGCCCCCGTACAGGCCCAGTTCGGGCTCGGTAAGCTCCCGCGGACGGTGCACGACGACCCCGCGGCTGGTCAGGAAGCGGTCCAGTGCGTCGATCTGCTCGACGCTTCTCGCATATCCCTCCGGGTCCGCTTCGGACCAGAGCCTTCCCGCCCAGCGCGGCAGGTCTCGCCGGGTCGGGCCGGGAAGGAAACGCAGGGAGTCCGGCAGACCCGCGCCGATTCCTTCCGGGACACGGAAGTCGATGACCCGGCCCACCACCGCCTCCTTCAGGACTCCCCATTCATGGGTGACGTTGATGCGGTGGAACGGTTGGAATGTGGTCATGATCGTGTGACTCCTTGCCCTGTTCCAGTGAGCGGACCAGCTCTCGAACGTCTCCGACCTGCGGATACATTCAGCGTTTCACGTGAAACCGGCCAATACGTCACCGAAGAGGAGCAAAAGACGCCGGGCAATTCGGATGAGCCGTGCCCGCCGGCACCTCACCCTTCAGGAGGACATCGGTCGGGCCCAGTGAGGCGATCAGCTGACGTGGGCGGCGATGGTCCGGGCACAGACCATCGACTCGGTGTGCGTCGTGTCCACCTCCAGGTCATAGAGCACCCCCTGGTGAACCACGTCGGCCTGCGCCGCGGCCATCCCCTGGACGCGGTCCCCTCGCGCGACCTCACGGCCCGCCGCGACCACGCGGTCACACCTGACACCGACCCACAGGACGGGCAGTCGGCCCAGCGACTTCCGCCACCGCTGCTGGGAGGCCGGTCCGCCGAGAAAGACGTCATCGACGATGACCCTGGCACCCGCACGGGCCATCGTCACGATGCCTTCCGTCCAGACCTCCTCCAGCGCCCGGAAGTCCGCCCCCACGCTCACCTCTCCGTCCGCCGCGAAGACGATGCCCCCCTCCGCCGCCTGCATCCTCGCGGGCAAGGCGTCGACGAACGAGTCGCATCCGAACGCCAGCCACGGTTCAGGCAGTACGGCCTGCAGACACCGGACGATCCCGGACTTGCCCGCACTGGAGCCACCGTTGAGTATGATCATCTGAGTCGCCACCAGGTCACAGTAGGCCACCTGAAGGGCCTGTATCCCGGCCACGTGCATACGTCAGCCGGGCAGCGAGACCTCCGTCCGGTACGGCGCGTCACCACCGGGTGAGCACCTCGCTGACGGCGGCGCGCCGCGGTCCTCAGGCGCCGGCCGGGATGCGGGGCTCGCGTCGCATGGCCCACAACACCGGCCCGCCTCCCGGCAGTCGGAACTCCTCGCGCACGGTGAAGCCGAAGTGCTCGTAGAAGGGGAGGTTGGACGATTTGGAGGACTCCAGACATACCGGCAGGCCCGCCGCGTCGGCCCGGGCCAGCCCCGAGCGCAGCAGGGCGGCTCCGTGTCCCCCGCCCCGCGCCGCGGGGTCGGCGCCGATCACCGCCAGGTACCAGTGGGGTTCCCGGGGTGTGTGGCCGGCCGCTGCCTCGACCGCATCGCGGAACAGCGCGGCCCGGTCGCCGAGGATGACCTGGAGTTCCTGGACGGTCTCCGCGTCGGGAACCGCCTGCGCCTGTCCCAGCGGCGGCACCCAGAAGGCAGCCGCCGCGTCGGTGCGCTCGCACACGCCGTGGCGGGCGTACTGCCGGGTGAAGACAGTGGCGAAGTAACGGCCCAGCGCCGTCTCGCGCGAGGAGTCGTCGGGAAAGAACCAGCGCATCATCGGGTCGTCGTCGAAGGCGCGGGCCAGGATGGGGCCGACCAGTGCCGCGTCATCGATCGTCGCCGTCGTCGGGGTGCTCGTTATCGGCATACTGATCATTCTGCACGCCGGATGATCTTCGACGGCGGACGGGTCCTGGCACACTGACCGACGTGACAGCTCACCAGTCAGTGCCCGCACTCGCGTTCACGCAGATCCTCCGGGCTCAGGACGCCACCCCGGCCGTACGGCGGGATCTCCGCGACTGCTGGACGGCGGTCGTCAATGCCGGAGGCGCGGTCATCCCCATGGGCTGCCCACTGCCTCCGGTCTCCTCACCGGAGGTCGAACCGGCGCTCGACGCGATCGTGCGAGGGCTCGCCCCGCAACGCAGCCGGATCCTCCTGGCCACCGTCGACGGCGCGCTGGCGGGCTGGGTACTCCTGCGCCGTGAGACGCATCCGCTCGTGGCCCACTGCGCGACGGTGAACCACCTTCAGACGCACGTGAGGTTCCGCGGCACGGGCGTCGGCGCCGCGCTGATGCGCCGTCTTCCGGAGATCGCCCGGGACGAGATGGGCGTGGAGCGACTGCGGCTCACCGCGCGGGGCGGTCTGGGTCTCGAGGACTTCTACCGAAAAGTCGGCTGGAGCGAGGTCGGCCGGTGGCCGGGCGCGCTGCGCGTGGCGCCCGGCGACGACCGTGACGAGATCCTGATGAGTCTCATCCTGTGAACCGGCCGGGGATCAGCCGCCCTTGACCGCCACCAGCACGGCGCTGTCGCCGAACTGCCAGACCGGCGTGACATGCCGGAAGCCGGCCCTGCGCAGCAACTCCGCGTGGCGGTCCACCGCGAGATCCTCGTCGGCCCCGCTCCGTTCCTGGGCAGCACGGCGCTGGGCACGCTCGGCGAACAGGTCGGCCAGTTCCGGATCCCGGGCAGCCGCGGTCCACCACTCCTGCCAGTCCTCGTGGGCGTGGCCGCCCGTCCGCTCGGCGCGGCGGCGGCCCACGTACGCGGTGATGTCCGAGCACGGTGTCTCGTCGGGCGGGAAGTGATCGCCGTTGACGAGTACACCGCCGGGGCGCAGCAGCATGGCGAGACGCCGGTACGTGTCCAGCAGTACCGGCTCGGGGAGATAGTGCAGAGCGGTCGTCGAGACGGCGGCGTCCAGGGGGCGTTCGAGCCCGAGGTCGTCGGTCCAACCATGGGCGCCGATCACGGTGTCGACGTAGCGGGCGGCGTTCGCGTGGTGGGTCCGTCCCAGTTCCAGCAGCAGCGGATCCATGTCGGCGGCGACGATCTCCGCGTCCGGCAGGCGGTCGACGAGTCTCGCGGCCAGGGAGCCGGGTCCGCAGCCGAGGTCGAGCAGGAGCGGCCGGGGGCGGCCGGCCGTGACGTACTCGACGACATCCGTGATCACCGTGAACCGCTCCTCGCGGTCCACGGCGTAGCGCTGCTGCTGTCGTTCCCAGCGCTCCACCCACGTCCTGGCCCCCGCCATGCTGATGCCCATCTGGTCGCGCCACCTCTTCCGTCTCATCCGTCGTGGACGCGACCGAATCTACAGGTGGAAACGGTTATCACTTGCCATATGGCTGGCGCTTCACGCCATTGAGGCCAGTACGGTGAGCAGGCGGTCGATTTCCTCCACCGTGTTGTGGACGTGCAGGCTCACGCGCACCGACCCGTCCTTCTCGGCCGCGCCGGCCTGGCAGAGACTGTCGGCCCGCACCATGAAGCCGTGGCTGTAGAGGATGAACCCGAGGTCGTCGGACGGGATGTCGTGGTGCCGGAAGGTGACGATGCCGTGCCGGCGCTGCGCCGCGGGTAGTGCGGAGTCGGCGGCCAGACTGGTGGGACAGCCGAGGATCTCGTACGGGTGGAGGTGCCTCAGCCGGTCGGTCAGCCGGGTCGTGAGCCGGGCCGTCCAGCGGGCGATCCGGTCGGGACCGGCCGCGTCGAGCCAGTCGAGCGCGGCCCGCAGCGACACGATGCCCACCGTGTTGGGTGTGCCCTGCCAGCCGGCGGGCCGGAACGCAGGCCCCCGTGCGTTGCGCGCCCAGACCGCTCCCGTACCCGGCAGGGCCATCGCCTTGTGCCCCGAGAAGACCACGAAGTCGACGTCTAGGGCGGGATCGGCCAGGTCGACGGGGACATGGCCGATGCTCTGGGCCGCGTCCAGGCAGATCGGCACGTCCGGGCCGACCGCCGCGCGGATGCGGTGCACGTTCATGTCGCCGCCGTAGACGTGGTGGACGTGCGTGGCGGCCACGAAACGGGTCCGTGGGCCGACGAGGCCGGCAAGGGCACGGTGGTCGTAGTCGCCCGAGACCGCCTGGTACGGCAGGGCCCGTACGTGTACGTCGACGCCGCGGGCGGCGAGCAGCCGCCGCGTTTCGAGCCAGGGGTCGAGGTTGGCCCGGTGGTCGGCGAACGGCACGAGGATCTCGTCGCCGTCATTGAGGTACGGCACCAGCCAGTCCCGGGCCACGGTGCGCAGGCCCTCGGTGGTGCCGCTGGTGAAGTGGACGGCGGAGTGGTCCGGTTCCGGATCGCGGAGAAACTCCTTGACCCGCTCCCGGGTCCCTTCCACCAGCTCCGTCGTCCGGTTGGCCCAGGGGTAGGCGCCGCGGCCCGCGTTGGCGTTCGACGTCGTGAGGTAGGCCTGGACGGCGTCCAGTACGGCTCGCGGCTTCTGGGACGTCGCCGCGCTGTCGAGGTAGGCCGACTCCGGATGCGCGGTGACGATGGGGAACTGTTCCCTCAGTTCCCGTTGCCAGACGGCGTCCTGGCCCTCCTCGTCGTGTCCCGCCCCGGGGTGCGGGTGGGCGGCGCTCATTCGCGCACCAGCGGTGCGCCCGCGTCCCGCCAGGCGACGATCCCACCGGCCAGGCTGCGCACGTCGGGGTGTCCCATGCGCGTCAGCAGGGCGGCGTAGCGAAGTGACCTCTCGCCGACGGGACAGGCCAGCAGCACCGGTGTCCGCTTGCTGAAGGGAAGCCCGCCGCGGACGAGTTCCTCGAACATCTCGTCGACGATGTTGACCGAGCCCTCGATGTGCAGGGCCGCGTAGGCGTGCGGGCTGCGCAGATCGACGACGAGCGGTCGCGGGTCACCCTCCGTGATCCAGCGGCGGGCCTCGTCCACGACCGCGGACCGGGCGCCCGCCCGCACCTCGTCTTCGGTCAGCGCCGAGAGGGTGGGCCCGCGGTTCGCCCTGCCCAGCAGCCCGGGGCGGCGTGCGCGCACGTAACTCAGGTAGCTCTCCGCCCGGTCGCACACGATGAACACCGCGCTCTCGCGACGCCCCGAGCCCTCCAGGGCCGTGTCTGCGTCCCGCAGATGCCGTACCGCGCCCTGGTAGGCGGCGCCTCCGGTCGGTCCCGTCAGCAGTCCGCAGCGGCGGATGAGGGTGAGCATGCCGTCGATGGCCTCGTCCGAGGTGACGGACTCGATGGTGTCGTACGTCGCCGGATCGAACAGGCCGACCTGGTGGACCTCGTCGATGGTGCGGATGCCGGGGATGAAGTCCGACTTGTGGGCGACGAGGCCGAGCACCCGCACGTCCGGGTCGTGCTCGCGCAGCACCCTGGCCACGCCGGTCGACGAACCGGCCGTGCCCACGCAGGCGACGAACCAGTCCGGTGCCCGCCCGTCCAGGTCCTTGACTATCTCGGGCCCGGTACCCTCCGCGTGCGCCTCGACGTTGCGCGGGTTGAAGTACTGGTCGGTGTGCAGGTAAGTGCTGCCCGGCTCCGTGAGCGCCTGGTGGAAGTGGGTCAGCGGATCGTCCGTGTCGGTCGGGTCGAGGCACTCGCTGCGGCCCGGCAGCTCCTCGATCTCGGCGCCGAGGAGCAGGAGCAGCTCCTTGATCTCCGGTACGCGCATCCGGTTGGTGACGCTCTTGAACCTCAGTCCGTGCATGCCGGCGAGCAGGGCGAGGGCCTTGGCGGTGTTGCCGCTGGAGAGTTCCACGACCGTCCCCTCCCCCTCTGTGGCGCTCTCCAGGTGGGGGCGGGCCATGTGCCAGGCGGGCCGGTCCTTGACGGAGCCGAACGGGTTGAGCATCTCCAGCTTCGCGTAGAGATCGATGTTGCGCAGCCCGTGCACGGCGGGGTCGATGCGCACCAGCGGTGTGTTGCCGATGGCCTCCGTGATGCTGTCGTACCTCATGCGGGCGTTCCCCCCGAGTGTGTGATCGGCCAGTAGTCCTCGTCCAGGCACCAGCGCCAGGAGTGGCCTTCCTGTTCCACCGCCACCGTCCGTGCGAGGGGCTGCCGTTGCGCGTGGTGGGCGTGGAAGTCCATCGCATACCCGGCGGTGTTGGCGAAGGCCAGCAGGTCACCGGCGCGCGGCAGCCTGGGGAGGAAGACCAGGCGGCGGGTGATCAGATCGGCCTCCAGGCAGAGATTGCCGACGAGGTGGACGCCGACCGGCTGCTCGTCGCCCTCCTCCGGTTCACCGCGCGGCAGCAGTACGGGGTCCACGAGGACCCCGTGCTCCTCCAGGCTCACGTCCCCCGCGTTCATTCCGAGGCGCACCAGGTACGGGGCGGAGTCCTCGCCCGTGCGCCGCACGTCCAGCACCCGGGCGAGCGACAGCCCGCACTGGTCGACCAGGGAACGGCCGGGTTCGATGTGGAGGTCGTGGAGGTGCTCCAGGAGAAGGGTGCCCGGCGCCCGGCCCAGCACCGGCGCGGGGAGCGAGAGGAGCTCGTCGAGGTAGCCGGGGCCGGCGTTGGGGCGGTGACCGGGGTACAGCGCCACGGACCCGCGCACCGTGCCGCCCTCGTTGCGCAGCCCGTAGCCGTGACCGCGCCAGGTCAGGGGCGGGCGGCCGCCGAGGACCGCCTCGCTGAGCGCGGTCGTCCAGCGTTCCCACTCCTCGGCGTAGGCGACGTAGCCGACGCCGAATCCGCCGCCGATGTCGATGGCACGCGGTGCCAGTCCCCGTTCCCGGCATGCGTCCATGAGCAGTACGCACTGTTCCAGGGCCCGGCCCTTCTCTTCCAGCCCGGTGGTGTCCAGGTGGTAGGCGAGGCCCGTCAGTTCGACGGCGTCCGCGTGCCGCTCCACGGCCGACAGGAGCGCCTCCACGTCCCGCACCGGGGTGCCGAAGCGGCTGCGGCGCGACAGCATCCGGGTGCCCGTGCCCCCGTGGCCGGCGGCGGACTCGAAGCCGGACAGGCGCACCAGGACGGCCACCCGGCCGAGGCCGTACGCGCGTACCAGGCCGGCGAGTTGTTCCAGTTCGCGGGGCGAGTCCAGGTTCACCGTCGCTCCCACGCGGGCGGCCAGCCACAGGAACTCCGCATCCTTCGGGCCGGTGGCCATGACGCGGTCGCCGGTGAAACCGCAGCTCAGGGCGTGCCGCAGTTCCTCCAGGGAGGCGACGTCGACACCGACGGCGGCCGGTTCCTCGGCCGCCAGTCTCCGTACCAGGGCGCTGGAGCGGTTCGCCTTGTGCGCGAAGTACACCCGCCCGGCGAGACGGTGGCGGCGGTAGACCGCCCGGAAGCGTCCGGCGTTCGCGGCGACTGCCTCGGGGAGCAGCACGTTGAGCGGAGACCCGAGCGCGTCCACGAGCGAGTGCAGGAACGGTTCTGCCCCCAGCAGTGAGGCGAGCGGTTGGTCCACCCGCGGCCTCAGGTATAAGGGCACATCCACGAAAGACCCCTCCCCGTGTCGGCCGACCGTCGTTGCGACGACCGTTCGGGAGTAGTCGTTTCCAGGTACACACGCCGCTAAGCCTCAGGGCGCGGCCGGCCGCCCGGTGTCCCCGGCGATGCGTGCGGCACGTGGTGGTCGGCGTACGGGATGTCCACCGCTCCGTGCTCGTCCCCTCCGTCTCGGATGACCGGTTCGCCGTCGCGCTCCACCGGCTGTCCCCGGCGGCGTCGGGCCGCGGCAGGTTTCCCGTAACCACCGTCCGGCAGCCTCCAGGGAGTCATTCGAACGCGGGAGGCTGTAGTGAAGCATGTGAGCAAGAGACACGCCGGTGTCGTCGTGGCCGTGCTGAGCGGTCTGGCTCTGGCGATGACCTCGACAACCGCGCACGCCGACACGGGGCCGGACGTCATCGCGCACCGCGGATCGTCGGGCATGGCACCGGAGAACACCGCGGCCGCCGTCGACCTCGCCGTCGACCAGCGCGCCGACTTCGTGGAAATCGACGTCCAGCGCACGAAGGACGGCAAACTGGTCAACTTCCACGACTGCACCATGGAACGCACCACCGACATCGAGGACGTCTATCCCGATCGTCCCCGTTACCGCGTCTCCGATTTCACCTGGGCCGAACTGCGCGGACTGGACGCCGGTTCCTGGTTCCACGACGACTTCTCCGGTGAGCGGCTGATCACCGTGGACGACGTCATCTCGCGCATCAGGAACACCGGCACCGGACTGCTGGCCGAGATCAGCCCCTGCGGCCACTACACGGGCATCGCCACCGACTTCGCCGAGAACCTGCGGGACAAGCCCCGCTACGTCCGCCGCGCCCTCGCGCGTGAACAGCTCGCCGTCCAGTCCTTCCAGACCGACGACGCCCAGGAATTCCACACCCTGATGCCCGAGGTCCCCATCGGCCTCCTGGACGCCGAACGCCCCACCGACAGCGAACTCGTCGAGCTCAGCCACTGGGCCGACCAGGTCAACCCCCAGCACACGGTCACCGACCAGAACCTCGTCGACCGCGTCCACGAACTCGGCATGGACATCAATGTCTGGACCGTCGACGAACCCGGCGCCATGCGCAAGATGTCCGCCCTCGGCGTCGACGGCATCATCACCGACTATCCCCAGTCCCTCAGCCGGCGCTGACCGGGGCCACCAGGAGTCACCGCGTTGACACACATCGCCATCGGGCGTTGACTACGACTACGGCGCAGAGCCATGCCGCCCCGGGGAACCCGGTGATCCCAAGCAACCCAGGAAAGCGGCTTACGATGATGTACGACCAGGCACGCGCACAGCAGCCGTCGGACCAGCCCACGCACCGCCCCGAGCACCACGTCGCGGCACCGGACCCGCTCCTGTCGCCGGACGAGCGGGACGCGGTCCTGCAACGCCTGCGCCATGCCATCAACGCCTTCGCCGAGAATCCGCGTCAAGCGCTGGAAGAGGCGGAGGGCGCCTTCGACGACGCCGCCGCCCAGCTCGCGAACGCCCTCGCGGAACGACGCCGTGCCATGCATGACCACTGGCAGGACCGGGACGCCACGACGGAGGCCGAAGAACTCCGGCTCGCGTTGCGGCAGTACCGGGAGGTCACGCAGCGGCTGCTGCGCGTGTAGCGGCCCCTCCGCAAGGGGCGCGACACCGCGCCCCGGTCGCCCGGTCGGACGAACCGCCGGCCGCGCCGAGCCGATGAAGCCCGGCCGGCGGAAGGAAGGAGTCGCCAGTCATGTCACTCTGCCGCGTCCACAACTTCTCCGTCTCCCTCGACGGCTTCGGCACCGGTGAGGGTCTGAGTCACGACGCGCCGTTCGGCCACGCGGGCGAAAGGCTGCACGAGTGGATGTTCGCCACGCGGTGGTGGCACGAGATGACGGGCCGGCCCGGCGGGAGGGGCGGCATCGACGACGCCTTCGCACGGCAGTTCGCACCCGGTATCGGCGCCGAGATCATGGGAGCCGGGAAATTCGGCCCTCCAGGATGGCACGAGGACCCGGAGTGGAAGGGATGGTGGGGGCCCAACCCGCCGTTCCACACACCGGTCTTCGTCCTCACCCATCATCCGCGCCCCGCGATCGGGATGGAGGGCGGCACGACGTTCCACTTCCTCGACACCCCGCCCGACAAGGCCCTCGAAGCGGCTCGCGACGCAGCGGGCGGGCAGGACGTCCGCGTCGGCGGGGGCCCCACCATGGTCCGCGACTTCCTCACCGCCGGGCTCATCGACCACATGCACATCGTGGTGGTCCCGGTCCTGCTCGGCCGAGGCGTCCGCCTCTGGGACGGACTCGAGAACCTCGAGAAGGACTACGAGATCGAGGCCACCTCCTCCCCCGGCGGAGTCACGCATGTGACATTCACCCGTGGCCTGTGAGCCTCCCCGGCCGAGCCCGGAGCGCCGACGGGGCCGGGGCCATGTCCGCCCGTCGTCCCGGGCCGGCCACCGCCCGGTGACCGGCCGCCTCTCGGTCCCCTCCCGCGCCGGTCGGTCCCGGATCCGCACCCCGTATCGGCCAGTACTCCCGTCGGCCGTCACACGATCCGCCGGATCCCGGGACGACCGGTCCTGGTCGGGGCTTTGCAGGCCTCCCTCCCGGGACACGCGCGTGATCAATACGCCTAGGCGCTTCTCGGCCTGCGGGCCGGGCGTTTGCGGGCGGGGGCCTTCTCCGCGGCCGTCTGCTTCGCGGCCGGCCCCCTCGCCGCCGTCTTCTCGTCGGGCGCGTCCCTGCCGGGCGTCTTCCTGACCGGCTTCTTCCCGGCCGCGACCTTCTTCTTCGGCCCGGGCAGCTCGTGCACCTCGGCGTGTCCGTCCTCGCCCCGGGACTCCTTCGCCTTGGAGACGGACTCCTGCAGGGCGGCCATCAGATCCAGCACCTGCCCCGGCTGCTCCTCCCGCTCCGGCGCCGCCGGTGGTGCCTTGTGCTCACGCTTCGCCTCGATCAGCCCCGCGACCGCGTCCGTGTAGGTGTCCTGGAACTCGTCGCCCTCCAGGTCGTCGCGGGTCATCGTGTCCATCAGCGCGAGCGCGCCTTCGATCTCCTCCTCGGACACCTCGACCGGGGGCGGTGTGAGGGAGGAGGGGTCGCGGACCTCGTCGGGCCAGCGCATCGCGTGCAGCACGATCGCCTCGTCCCGTACCCGCAGCAGGCCCAGCCGTTCCCTGCCCGACCAGGCGTACCTCGCCACCGCCACCTTCGACGACCGCGCCAGCGCCTGCCGCAGCAGCTTGTAGGGCTTCGCGGCCACCTGGCCGTCCGGCTGCAGGTAGTAGCCGTCGCCGATCCGGATCGGGTCCACGGACGCCAGCGGAACGAACGCCACGATCTCGATGGCCTTCGCGGCCGGCAGCGGCAGTTCGCGCAGGTCCTCGTCGGTGACCGCGACGATCTGCGTACTGGTCAGCTCGTAGCCCCTGCCGATCTCCTCGGAACCGACCTCCCGGCCCTCCAGCTCACAGACCTTACGGGTGCGGATCCTTCCCTGGTCCGCCAGGTGGTACCGGTGGAACCGGATGCTGTGGTCCTCGGTCGCGCCGACCACATGGATCGGCACCGTGACCAGACCGAACGAGATGGCACCGCTCCAGATCGACCGGGGCATGGACAGACCTTTCCACAGGCGGCCCCGAGCACCACCAGACTATGAGCGCCGCGGCGGCCCCGCACGCGCGCCACCGGCGCCGACCGCACGTCGGCGCACCCCGCATGCCATCGCGACGAGACGGGCGTAGTGTCCTCATATGCGTGATGTTCGGTGTGGCTGGCGTCGAGCAGCCCTGCCGGAGCCGGCGCGGATTCGGACGGACATCTGATGGACGCCGCAATGGCTGCCGTGGTGCGGGAGAGCGGGGCGTTCGGAGGGCTGTTGTACGTGCTGCCGCCGGGCGACGACGCCCTGTGGCAGGTCCTGGTGGCGGGGGTCCCCCAGGAGTTCGCCACTCCGTGGATGCGCGTCGCGCTGACCGATCCGATGCCGGTGGCGGACGCCGTCCGCGAACGGCGCCTGGTGTGGGTCGGTGGCCGGGAGGAGATGGCGCGCCGGTATCCGCGGCCGGCGCTGGTACTGCCGTACGACTTCGCGCTGGCGGCCACTCCGCTCGTCTCGGGTGGCGCCCTCCGGGGCGGGCTGGTGCTGCTGTGGCCCGGAACCCATTCGGCGCAGCTGAGCCCCGAGGAACGCGATGTCGTCCAGAGGGGCTGCCGCCGCCTGGGCGGACTCCTGCAGCAGGCGGCGCAGAGCGGTGATCCGCTGCTGCCGACGGACCGGCCCCGGACCCTGCCGCCGCCGGCCCGGCACACTCCCTCCCCCAGCGAGGCGACCACGCTGTCGGCCTTCGTCGACCGCCTGCCGGGCGGGTACTGCTCGCTGGACATCGACGGACGCATCACCTTCCTCACCTCGGCCGCGGCCGACCTGCTCGGTGCCGGCCGGGACGACCTGGTGGGCGCCCTGCCGTGGGAGGCGCTGCCGTGGATGGACGTCCCCCACGTCGAGGACCGCTACCGGGCCGCGCTGGTCAGCCGCCGGCCCCAGGCCTTCACCGTCCTACGCCCACCGGAGACATGGCTGGCCTTCGAGCTGTACCCGGACGCCACCGGCCTCAGCGTCCGCATCGCTCTCGGCGGCCCGGCCGAGGAAGCTCCCCCGGCGGGTTCCGTACCGACCGCCGGCCCCAGCCGCGCGGCCGTTCTGTACCACCTGATGCATCTGGCCTCCACCCTCACCGAGGCCGTCGGTGTCCAGGACGTGGTCGAGCAGACCGCCGACCAGTTGCTGCCCGCGCTGGGGGCGCAGGCCATGGTCCTGATGACCGCGCAGGACGGCCGCCTGAAGATCCTCGGCCACCGCGGCTACCGCACCGAGATCATGGACAAGTTCGACGCCGTCCCCCTGAGCTCGGACATCCCCGGCGCCGACGTTCTCGCCACCGGTGTCCCGGGCTTCTTCGCGTCCTTCGCCGAACTGCAGCGCGCCTATCCGGCCACCGTGCACGAGGACGGGATGGCCGCATGGGCCGTTCTGCCGTTGATCGCGTCGGGCCGCCCCATCGGCTCCCTCCTCCTCGCCTATGAGCGGCCCCACTCCTTCCCGCCCGGCGACCGAGCCGCTCTCACCTCACTGGCCGGACTGGTCGGGCAGGCACTGGACCGCGCCCGTCTCTACGACGCCAAGCACCACCTAGCCCACCGCCTGCAGTCCGCCCTGCTGCCGCACACCCTCCCCCACGTGCCCGGCCTCGAGGTCGCCGCCCGCTACCTGCCCGCTGCCCGGGGCCTGGGCATCGGCGGCGACTTCTACGACCTGATCCGCCTCGACGAGCACACGGCCAGCGCCACCATCGGCGACGTGCAGGGCCACAACGTGGACGCCGCGGCGCTCATGGGGCAGGTGCGCACCGCCGTCCACGCCCACGCGACCGTGGGGGCGACCCCCGACGACGTGCTGGCCCGCACCAACCGCCTGCTCACCGACCTGGACCCCGGCCTGTTCACCAGCTGCGTCTACGTCCATCTCGACCTCGCCACGCACCGCGCCTGCCTGGCCACCGCCGGCCACCCGCCCCCTCTCGTGCGTCATGCCGACGGACGCGTCGAACTCCTCCGAGTAGCACCCGGACTCCTGCTCGGTATCGAGCCCGACACCCTCTACTCGGCGCTGGAGTTCAGCCTGCCGCCCGGCAGCGTGCTCGCCCTCTACACCGACGGACTCGTCGAAGCGCCCGGAGTCGACCTCGACGACGCGATCGCGGCCCTCGCGGGGCTCCTCGAACACGCCGATTCCACCGACCTCGACGCCATGGCCGACACCCTCATACGGCACGCGCCCGCCCCCGGCGACGACATCGCCCTGCTGCTCATCAGCCCACGTGGGTGACGCCAGGGGCACTCCCACGCCCGGTGGATCGTTTCACGGACAAGAAGGACGGACGCCGGTCGACGCAGGCCGGCAGCGGAGGAGAAGACCCTTAATGAAGCACCAGAAGGTGTGCGATCTGATGAGCGACGCCGTGGTCCGCGTCCAGCGCGGCACACCGTTCAAGGAGATCGCACACCTGCTGCAGGAGTACGACATCACGGCGGTGCCCGTCGTGGACGAGGAGAACCGCCCCGTGGGGGTGGTGTCCGAGGCGGACCTCCTGCAGAAGATGTGGGGCACGGACCCCGACCGTTCCCCCGCGTACGAGGAGCGTTCCCGGCCGGACGGCGGCAAGGCTTCCGCCACCGACGCGGCGGGGCTCATGACGTCACCCGCGGTCTGCGCCCGCGAGAGCTGGAGCGTCGTCGACGCCGCCCGTGTGATGGCCCGGCACGGCATCAAGCGGCTCCTGGTCGTCGACGAGGCAGGGCGGTTGATCGGGGTCGTCAGCAGGAGCGACCTGCTGCGGGTCTTCCTGCGCACGGACCGGGCGATCCGGACCGAGATCATCGAAGAGGCCCTGGTGAAGGCCCTTGGTCTGGCTCCCTCGTCGGTGCAGGTGGATGTGACACACGGACATGTCGTCCTCAGCGGCCGGCTCCCCGGCCACGTGTCCGTCCCCGCGCTGGAGGAACACTGCCGACGCGTCGACGGCGTCGTCGCCGTGGAGTTCAGACCGGCGGGAGAAACCGGCGCCGAGAGCTCGGCCTCCGTCACTCCCTGACTTCGCCGCGCAGCCCCGAGAGCTTGTCCGGATTGGTGACGAGGTAGACGTCGCAGACCTGGCCGCCCGCCGGATCCAGATCCACGACCATGACGGCGTAGGGGGAGTCGCCGGTGAAGACCACCGCGGCGGGATCCCCGTTCACGCTGCGGAACCGCACGTCGAGGCCTTCCGGCGGCCGGGAGGCGAAACCGGTCAGCGTACGTGCCACCTTGTCGCGTCCGTGAACGGGCCGCAGGGCCGCACGCGCCTTGCCACCGCCGTCCGTCCACAGCGTCACGTCGGGGGCCAGGATCTCCATGAGCGCGGCCACGTCACCCCCGAGTGCCGCCGCCACGAAACGCTCGGTCACCTCCTGTTGGAGGCGCGGGCGGGTACGGAAGCGGGGGCGTCGGGCGCGGACGTGCGCGCGTGCCCGGTGGGAGAGCTGGCGCACGGCGGCCGGGGTGCGGTCGAGGATGTCGGCGATCTCCGTGTGGGCGTATCCGAACACCTCGTGGAGGACGAACACCGCCCGCTCCAGGGGACTGAGGGTTTCCAGCACCACCAGGAGCGCCATCGACACCGATTCGGTGCACAGCGCCTGATCGGCCGCGTCGGCGCTCTCCTCGGTGACGAGCGGTTCGGGCAGCCACGGCCCCACGTAGGTCTCGCGGCGCCGCCGGATGCCGGCCCGCCGGGCCAGCGCGTGGTTGACCGCCACGCGCACGAGGTACGCCCGCGGATTGCCGATGTCCGCCCGCGGGGAGCGGCGCGTCCTGGCCGCCCACGACAGCCAGGACTCCTGGAGTACGTCCTCGGTGTCCGCGACACTCCCGAGCATGTTGTAGACGACGGAGAACAGCAGCTCGCGATGGTCGACGAAGTCCTGTGTCGCCGCGTCCGCCGTGCCGTCCGCCACCGAGTCCTCGGGCTCCTCCCGCATGGCACCTCCTCCTGGTTCGGACACTCCCTCCCTTGGATGCGAACGCCTCGAAGAATGTGACATCCGGCCGGGAACAGTTCCCTGTCCCTCCCCGGACCGCCGGTGTCACATGCGGCCTCCCCACGGCCTCTTGAACGGCGAACGAACGGTGGAGCCGGAACGCCGGCCCAACCGATCACCGATCCGGACGGAGAGCCGCATGAAACTCGTGATCTTCGGGGCGAACGGACCCACGGGACGACTGGCCACCGAGCAGGCCCTCGCGGAGGGCCACAGCGTCACCGTCGTGACGCGCCGGCCCGACGCGTTCCCGCTGAGCGGTCCACTGCTGTACCTGGTGCGCGCGGACGTACGCGACCCGGAAGCGGTCGAACACGCCGTAGCGGGGCAGGAGGCGGTGATCTCCACGCTCGGGGTGCCCTACGGCCGCGCGCCCGTGACGGTGTATTCGGACGGCGCCGCCCACATCGTGAAGGCCATGACGCGACACGGAGTCCGGCGCCTGGTCTGTGTGACGTCCACCGTGCTCTTCGGCGTGCCCGCCCCGGGCGAGACACTGCTCTTCCGTACCGTGCTGGAACCCTTCATCACCCGCTTCCTGGGCCGCACGGTCTACGACGACATGCGGCGCATGGAGGCACTGCTCGCCGGCACCGACCGCGACTGGACCGTGATCCGCCCCGCCGGACTCTTCGACGCCTCGGCCATGAGCGACTACCGGGTGGCCGAGGCTCGCCTGCCCGGCCGGTACACGGCGCGCGCCGATCTCGCGAACGCGCTGCTGCGCCATGCGGTGGGTGATCTGTCCGACCGTCACCTGCGCACGTTCGTCGACGTGCGCACCACGGACGGCGTTCCCGGCTTCCTCGACGTCATCAGGAAGGAGGCGTTCGGGTAGGACCCGCTGGGCCGTGTCTCCCCACTCTTCCTGGGCACGCGGGCATGAAGGTCTCCGCCGTGCTCGTAGACTTATGACGTGGCATTCATGAGCACCCCGCACTGCTGCTTCCTGTGATGGGAAGGCGCTGAGGGCGATGCCGGACGGCGTCGCCCTCCTTGGTGTGCCTGCTGCGCGAACCACGTCCCGATACTGCCCGTTCCTTACCGAGGCAGTGACGCTCCGAGCGCGTAGGCACGGTCCCTTCCCTTCACCCTTTGCCAGGAGTGCCTCGTGCCCGTGTCGCTTCCCCCTGCCCTCGATCGGTGCCTCGACGTGCTGCGTTGCCCGACGTGCCGTACGTGCCGCCTGCACCCCGACGACGGTGCACTGCGTTGCCCAATGGGTCATAACTTCGACATCGCCCGTCACGGCTATGCCGGCTTGCTGACGGGCACCCGCGCCACCAGCGGCGACGACGCGGCCATGGTCCAGGCCCGGGACCGATTCCTGTCCACCGGCGCTTACGCGCCCGTCCGCGAAGTCGGGGCCCGCCTGTCGGTCGACGCCGTGTCTGGACAGGGCACGGTGGTGGATGTGGGGTGCGGCACGGGCTACTACCTGGCCGGCGTACTCGACCAGTTGCCTGGCGCCCGTGGTCTGGGGCTGGACACATCGGTGCGCGCACTGCGCTCGGCAGCCCGTGTCCACGACCGGGCTGCCGCGGTGGCCTGGGACGTTTTCCGTCCCTTCCCACTGGCCGACGGGACGGCCGATGTCGTGCTGAACGTGTTCGCCCCACGCAACCCGGCCGAGTTCCACCGCGTTCTGCGCCCGGCCGGCCGGCTGATCGTGGTCCGACCCACCGGGCGGCACCTGGCCGAGCTGCGTGGCCAGGTGCCTGCGATGGTCACGATCGACCCGGCCAAGGAACAGCGCCTGCACCGAGCGCTCAACCCCCACTTCGAGGCCGTCGTCACCGAGCAGCTGGAGTACTCCGCGACCCTGTCCGGGCTTGATGCGCTGGACCTGGTGGCGATGACGCCGAGTGCACGCCACGTGAGTCGTGCGGACCTCAACGACGGCGGCGTCCTGCCCGATCAGGTCACTGTCTCCCTGCTGGCCACCGCCTACCGGCGTCGGTGACCGTGAGCGGGCGCACGCGCCTGCTGGCCGACGGGCGATGGGCACGCCCGGTGCCCTGCCTTCCCCGCGGCGCGGGCGTCACCCGGCGCCGCTACGAACTCGGGTTGCACATGAACATCGTCCAGTTACCCGGAATGGGGGGCATCTTCCCTATCACGCCCCCGCTGACCGCGAGCGACGACGAGACCGCCCGTGACGCCGCCATCCTCGACGAGGCGCTGACCGACGCCGCCCGGGACCTCCAGGGCTTCGGTCCCCTGTCGGTCCGCCCCGTGGACCGGGTCGTCTCCGCCCACCGGCGGAGAGTGGCCATGGCTTCGGCACGGGCGGTGGGCAGAGATCCGCGATGCCGACGTGGTGGTCGGCGCCGGGCGCCCGGTGGACCCGGGAGTCGCGGGTGCCGGATCCGGGGCGGAAGTGCTTGGCGACGGCCGGGTCCCGGTCTCTGTTGACGAAGAGGAGGCGGCTGCCGTGCCGTCGTACCGCGGCTGGGCGCACGGGACCGGGACGTCGCGGAGAACAGGCCGCCGGGGCGGCCTGCGGCGACCGGGCCGAACAGAATCCGGCCGGGAGGTCGCGGCGGTTCCGTCCCCGGACCGAGGTGCCCGGCTCCCCGGCGGACGCCCTACGGCGCCGCCGCCGGAGCTGGCGCCCTGAACGCGTCCGCGTGGTCCGCGGCCCACTGGGCGAAGGTGCGGGCCGGGCGGCCGGTGACCTTCTCGACGGTGTCGACGACCGTGCGGCCCACCTCCGGGGTGTTCCCGTACGCCTCGAGCAGGAAGCCGATGACGTCCTGCGGGTGTCCCGCCGCCCTCCACTGCGCGACGGCCTGCTCCTCGGTGAGCTCGACCAGGGCGATCTCCTCACCTCGGGCGGCAGCGATCGCCGCCACCTTGTCGCCGACGGTCAGCAGTTCCGGGCCGGTGATCACGTACTCCTGGCCCCCGTGGCCCTCCTCGGTGAGCGCGACCGCCGCGACCGCGCCGATGTCTCCCTCGTGGACCATGGCGCTCAGCCGGGAGACGAACGGCTCGCGGACTTCGCCCGAGGCCGCGATCCGGTCCGCCCACTCCAGGGCGTTGCCCATGAACTCGACCGGCATGAGAACGGTCCAGTCCACCCCGTGGTCGGTACGTACGGCGTCCTCCAGCGGTGACGGCCCCCCGCCGTGCAGGACGGTGATCCGGCGTACGCCGGCCGCGCGGGCCGGCTCCAGGATCCTCGGGCCGGTCTCCAGCGGAGCGAAGGAGGGTCCGTCGAAGGTGATGAGGTGGAGGCCGGTGACGCCCTCCAGGGCCGGAGCGAGGGTGTCGGGCTCGGTCAGATCCCCCTGGACGACCTCGACGCCGTCCGGCAGGGCGGCGCGTCCCGCGTCCCGGGTGAGGGCGCGGACCGCGTGGCCGCGGGCGAGCAGCTCGGCGACGACCTGGCGGCCGACGGTTCCGGTGGCGCCGGTGACAAGGATCTTCTGCGTCTGAGTCATGGAACGACCGTAGGAGGCATCGCGGTCATGTTCTGTCCGCGAGTCCCGGCCGTCGTACCTGCCGCCGTACACCTTGACACGCGTAGGCCCCGGTGACCTGGAGGTCCGGGTCACCGGGGCCGTACACGCGCGTGTTGCACGTGGGTGTCAGACTCCGGCCGTCTCCGGCTCGCGGGTGGGTTCCGCGGGCGCGGTGTCGCCGAGCTGCTTGTGGAGCTTCTCGCCCTCGACGTCCACGTTCGGCAGCAGGCGGTCCAGCCACTTGGGCAGCCACCACGCCTTGGTGCCGAGCAGGGCGAGCACGGCGGGCACAATCGCCATGCGGACCACGAAGGCGTCGAAGAGGACCGCGATCGCGAGGCCGAAGCCCATCATCTTGATCATGTCGTCGTTCTCCATGATGAAGCCGGAGAAGACGCTGATCATGATGATCGCGGCCGCGGCGACGACCCTGCCGCCGTGGGTGAAGCCCGTGGTGACGGAGTCGGCGGCGGACGATCCGTGGACGTACGCCTCACGCATCCGCGTCACGAGGAAGACCTCGTAGTCCATGGCCAGGCCGAAGACCACGCCGATCATGAAGATGGGCATCATCGACATGATCGGGCCCGGCTGGGCCACACCGAAGAGGTCGGCGAGCCAGCCCCACTGGAAGACCGCGACCACCGCGCCGAGCGCCGCGGCCACCGAGAGCAGGAAGCCCAGGGCCGCCTTCAGCGGGACCAGGATCGAGCGGAAGACCAGCATCAGGAGCAGGAAGGCGAGGCCGACCACCAGGGCCAGGTACGGGATGAGCGCGTCGTCCAGGGTCTGCGAGAAGTCGATGGTCATCGCGGTCGCGCCGGTGACCAGCATGGTCGCGCCGGTCTCGGCCTCGATGTCGCCGGACAGGGAGCGGATGTTCTTCACCAGCGACTCGGTGGCCGCCTCGCTCGGCCCGGTCTTGGGCACGACCGTGAGGAGGGCGGTGTCGCCCGCCTCGTTGAAGTTCGCCGGGGTGACGGCCGCGGCTTCGCCCAGGCCGGTGATCTCCTTGCCGACGGTGTCGGCGGCGGCCTTGGCGTCGGCCGCGCCCCGGGTGTCGATGGTGACCATCAACGGGCCGTTGAACCCGGCGCCGAAGGACTCCGACAGCATGTCGTAGGCCTTGCGCTGCGTGGTGTCGGGTGCGGAGCTGCCCTCGTCGGGCAGGCCCAGCTCCATGCTCGCGGCCGGCACGGCGACGGCACCGAGGCCGAGCACCGCGGTGAGCAGTACGGTCACCGGGCGCCGCAGCACGAAACGGGCCCAGCGGGTGCCGAGCTTCGGCTGGCCGGACACGGCCCGCTGTCCGGCGGCCGCCTTGCGGTCCTTGCGGCTGAGGGCCTTCTTGCCGGCGAAACCGAGCAGTGCCGGGGTGAGGGTGAGCGCGATCAGTACGGCGATGCCGACCGTGGCCGCGGCGGCCAGGCCCATCTTGGTGAGAATCGGGATGTTGACCACCGCGAGGCCCGCCAGGGCCACGATGACGGTGAGTCCCGCGAAGACGACCGCGGAGCCGGCGGTGCCGACCGCGCGTCCCGCGGCGTCGTCGGGGGTGCGGCCCTCGGCGATCTCCGCGCGGTAACGGGAGACGATGAACAAGGCGTAGTCGATGGCGACCGCGAGGCCGATCATCATGGCGAGGGTGGAGGTCGTGGCGGAGAGTTCGAGCGTGCTGCCGAGCGCCCCGATGGCGGAGATGCCGATGCCGACACCGATGATCGCCGAGAGCAGGGGCATGCCGGCCGCGACGAGTGAGCCGAAGGTCAGCAGGAGCACGATCGCGGCGACGCCCATGCCGATCAGCTCGGCGGTGCCGCCCAACTCCTGCTCGGCCATGACCGCGTCGCCACCGGTCTCGACGGTGAAGCCGTCGCTCCGGGCGTCGTCGGTCGCCGCGGTGAGCGAGTCACGGGCCTGGTCGGTCAGCTCCATGGCGTTGACCTTGTACGTCACGGAGGCGTACGCGGTCGTGCCGTCGTCGCTGACGGCGTCCGCCTTGAACGGGTCGGCCACCGAGGCGACCTGCGGGCCGTCACCGAGAGCCGTCACCAGCTCCTCGACCGTGGCCTTGCCGGCCGGGTCGGAGATCTTCCCTCCGTCGGGGGCGCGGATCACGACGCGCGCGGTGGCGCCCTCGGCACTGGCGGCCGGGAAGCGCTCGTCGAGGAGGTCGAATGCCTTCTGGGACTCGGTGCCGGGCATGGAGAAGGAGTCTTCGGGCGGGGCGGGCGCCGTGGACGCGGCGACGCCGGCGCCCACGAGTATGGCCACCCAGAGCAGGGCGACGAGGCCGCGGCGCCGGAACGCGCGTCGGCCGAGTCGGTAGAGGAACGTAGCCACCTGGGACCAATCCTTCGGATTACGGGCAGGATGAAGACCCGGCACATGGGGGGAAGGCTGAGGCGCTGACCGGGGTACTTTTCCATGCTCGCCCGGGGGCAGGGGCATTTGATCCGACCCTGGGTCTGGACTGGCGTACTGCATTGGGTGTAGCGCGCCGCCGTCCTCCTGTCCCCCGGGTGTAGAGGGCGGAGATGGATGTACGCCGCATTTCGTTGCCGCGGGCAGCCGACGGGGCGGGTGCCGGCGACGTCAGCTGTGTGCTCTTCGGCGCATGACGGACGGGTGACGACCGATCGGTACGATGATCCGGGTGCGCAACGCGTGCTCCGTGCCCCGGAGCCGCGGGGAGAGGAAGGGCACACCGAGGATGAGTACGCCCCGGACCGACCTGTTGCTCCGTCAGCTGGACATCGCCTGGGCGCTGTTCGAGCACCACGCCGACGGTCTGGACGACGCCCTGTGCCTGTGGGCGCCCGACCCGTACCACTGGACGGTCCGGCCGGACGAGCAGGGGCGGTGGGTCGCCGACCTGCAGGTGCCGGAGCCCGACCCGGTGCCGGCGCTCACCATCGGATGGGTCACCTGGCACATCGGCTACTGGTGGACCGCCACACTCCGTCACTGCTCCCAGGAGGGGGCGCCGTCGGAGCAGGAGGAGGTCTTCTGGCCCGGCACCGCCGAAGGCGCGGTGGAGTGGCTGCGCGGACTGCACCAGCAGTGGCGGGCGCGACTGGCCGGCCTCACCGACGCCGACCTCGACTCCACCGGGAGGACCGCCACCCTGCCCTGGGGCGCGGGCATGTCCCTGGCGGACGTGGCGGGCTGGGTCAACGTCGAACTGACCAAGAACGTCGCGGAGATCGGGCTCCTGCGCATCCTGCACGGAGCCCGCAGCGCCCGCCACTGACGTCACTCGGAGTTCACCCGGTGCCCAGTCGCAGCCGGCGCGGGTGGCGATCCGGGCGTCGCGCGGCGAGCGGTGGTCCGCTCTGTGCGGCGGCCGAGCGCGTGCGGCCGAGTGACCGTGCGGTCGAGAAGGGGCGGGGCGGCCGGATTCGAACCGGCGTCCTCCGAGATGCTGTCGCGGCGCACTACCTCTGTGCTACGACCCCGCCTTGAAGATGATCATATGTGACGCTGCCCCGCTCCGGCAGGTGTCACACCCGCTGGCTCTCCGCGCCCGCCGGCTCGGCGGCCATGCCGCCCATCACGATGCGCGACCGGCTGTGCAGTCGCAGCGAGGCGGCGACGAACGCGATCGCGACCAGGGTCATCGCTCCGCCCGCCCAGGCGGTGGCGGCGTAGCCGAAGCCCGCGTCGATCACCGTGCCGCCGAGCCAGGGGCCGCCGGTGTTGCCCAGGTTGAACGCGGCGGTCGTCGTCGCGCCCGCGAGGGTGGGCGCGGCTCCGGCCACGTTGAACATGCGCGCGTTGAGCGCCGGCGCGGTGTAGAAGGCGGAGACGCCGAGCAGCAGCGAAAGGGCGATCACGGCGGCGGGGCTCGACGCGAACAGCGCCAGCGCGGCCAGCAGCACGGTCGAGGCGGTGATGCCGGAGAGCAGTACGCCGAACAGGTGCGCGTCGGCGACCCGGCCGCCGATCGTCGTGCCGATCAGCGCACCGATGCCGAAGAGCGCCAGGACGGTCGGCACCCAGCCGTCCGCCAGCCCGGCCACATCGGTGAGCAGTGGCGCGAGGTAGGAGAAGGCGCAGAACACGCCGCCGGCCGCGAGCGCGGTCACCACGATGGACAGCCACACCTGACGGTCACGGTAGATCGCCAGCTCACCCCTCAGCCTGGGCCGCCGCTCGGGCAGCGGGATACGCGGGATCAGGGTCACGACTCCCACGAGCGCGACGGCGGACGCCGCGCCGACCGCCCAGAACGCGGACCGCCATCCGAGGTGCTCGCCGAGGAACGCGCCCACCGGAACGCCGAGGACGTTGGCGATCGACAGACCGCCGATCATCACGGCCATCGCGCGGGCGCGTGAGGTCTTCGGCACCATGGCGATGGCGACGGCGGCGCCCACCGCCCAGAAGCCGGCACACGCCAGGGCGCTCACGACCCGCGAGACGAACAGGATCTCGTACGTCGTCGCCAGCGCCCCCGCGATCTGGCCGAGGCCGAACACCGAGATCAGCGCGACCAGCGTGATCTTCCGCGGCAGCCGCAGGGTCGCGACCGCGAGCAGGGGCGCGCCGACCACCATGCCGATCGCGAACGCGGATATCAGCAACCCGGCTTGCGGGATCGACACGTCCATGTCGTCGGCGATGGGCGGCAGCAGTCCGGAGAGCATGAACTCGCTCGTGCCGAGCGCGAAGACGGAGAGGCCGAGGATGTAGACGGCGAGCGGCATGCGGGACGCTGCGGGCCGTGCGGAAGATGCGGGCATGACAGGTGTCAACGGAGTGCTGCTTCCCGCCATTCCCCCACGGCGGGCCGTCTCACGATGCGGCAGGCCGGTGGCCGGGCCGATTGTCAGTGGTGGGCGGCAAGATGCACTCATGACGACTTCTGCAGCAGTGATCGTGGACGCCGCCGCCTACGCACAGGCGGTCGAGGACGCCACGCGTGCGGCGGCCGCCTATTACGCGGGCGGCTCCTCGCCTCTGGACGACGACGCCTACGACCGACTGGCGAGAGGGATCGAGGCGTGGGAGGCCGGGCACCCCGACGAGGTGCTGACCGGCTCCCCCACCGGCAAGGTCGCCGGCGGTGCGGCCGAGGGCGACGTTCCGCATACGGTGCCGATGCTCAGCCTCGACAACGTGTTCTCGCCGGAGGAGTTCACCGCCTGGACGGCGTCCCTGGCCCGTCGCATCGGCCGTGAGGTCACCCGGTTCTGTGTGGGACCCAAGCTGGACGGGCTCGCGGTCGCCGCCCGCTACAGCGACGGCCGCCTCACCCGGTTGATCACGCGCGGGGACGGCACGGCCGGGGAGGACGTGTCGCATGCCATCGGGACCGTCGAGGGGCTGCCCGAGACGCTGGCCGAGCCGGTCACCGTGGAGGTGCGCGGCGAGATCCTCATGACGACGGCCCAGTTCGAGCACGCCAACGAGGTACGCATGGGTCACGGCGGGCAGCCGTTCGCCAACCCGCGCAACGCGGCCGCGGGCACACTGCGGGCGAAGGAGCGCGCCTACACGGTCCCGATGACGTTCTTCGGGTACGGCATGCTGCCCCTGCCCGAGACCGATGCCGCACTCGCCGGACGGCTGGACGAGCTGACCCACAGCGAGCTGATGTCGACGGCGGCCGGGCTCGGCGTGCACACCAGCGCCGGGACGGCGGTCCCGGACGTCGTCGTGGAGACGCCGGACCAGGTCGTCGCCAGGGTTCAGGAGATCGCCGCACTCCGCGCCGAACTGCCCTTCGGCATCGACGGGATCGTCGTGAAGGCCGACCTCGCCGCCGACCGGCGGGCCGCCGGATCGGGATCCCGGGCGCCCCGGTGGGCGATCGCCTACAAACTGCCGGCCGTGGAGAAGATCACCCGGCTGCTGGAGGTGGAGTGGAACGTCGGCCGCACCGGCATCATCGCCCCCCGCGGCGTCCTGGAACCGGTGGTCATCGACGGCTCCACGATCACCTACGCCACCCTGCACAATCCGGCCGACATCACCCGTCGAGGTCTGCGCCTGGGTGACCACGTCATGGTCCACCGCGCGGGCGACGTCATCCCCCGCATAGAGGCCCCGGTCGCCCACCTGCGCACCGGGCAGGAGCAGCCGATCGCGTTCCCCGGACTGTGTCCCCGCTGCGGGTCGGACATCGACACGAGTGAGGAACGCTGGCGCTGCGCACAGGGCCGCAACTGCCACCTGGTGGCCTCTCTCGCCTACGCCGCGGGCCGCGACCAGCTGGACATCGAGGGCCTGGGCACCACCCGTGTCGTCCAGCTCGTCGAGGCCGGGCTCACGGCCGACCTCGCCGACCTGTTCGCCCTTCGGCGCGAGGAGTTGCTCGGCCTCGAGCGGATGGGTGAGACCAGCACCGACAACCTGCTCGCCGCGATCGCCAAGGCCAAGGAGCAGCCGCTTTCCCGGGTGCTGTGCTCGCTCGGCGTCCGGGGCACCGGCCGGTCCATGTCCCGGCGCATCGCCCGGTACTTCGCCACCATGGACCACATCCGCGCGGCCGATGCCGACGCGATGCAGCAAGTCGAGGGCATCGGGTCGGAGAAGGCCCCCTCCATCGTCGCGGAGATCGCCGAACTCGCCCCGCTCATCGACAAGCTCGCCGCCGCCGGCGTCAACATGACCGAGCCCGGTGCCACTGCGCCCCCTGCCGCCGGTGCCGTCGGCGAAGGCGAAGCCACGGCGGTGGCGTCGGCGCAGGGCGGTCCGCTGGCGGGAATGAGGGTGGTGGTCACCGGCGCGATGACCGGAAGTCTGGAGAAGCTCTCCCGCAACGAGATGAACGAGCTCATCGAGCGGGCCGGCGGGCGCTCCTCCTCCAGCGTCTCGAAGAGGACGACGCTCGTCGTCGCGGGCGAGGGAGCCGGTTCCAAGCAGGCCAAGGCCGAACAACTCGGCATCCGCCTCGCCACCCCGGACGAGTTCGCCGCACTGGTCGCCGGGCTCCTCGACTGAGCCGAGCGCGGACGAAGGCCTCCGACGCCCGAAGAATCCTATGGGATCCCTCGCCCTCTTGACGGGGTGATCCCCTCTGCCACACCATCAAGGCGACAAGATCCTATTTGATTCCAGTGGGGAAGCGACCATGGCCGCGGCGCGCATCACCGAAGTCGACGTGATCGACATCCGTTTCCCCACCTCGCGCGAGCTCGACGGCTCCGACGCGATGAACCCCGACCCCGACTACTCGGCCGCGTACGTGATCCTGCGGACCGACGCAGGCGACGGGCTGGAGGGTCACGCGTTCGCCTTCACCATCGGGCGCGGCAACGACGTGCAGGCCGCGGCGATCGCCGTGCTGCGCGATCACGTCGTGGGTCTGTCCGCCGACGCCGTGTGCGCCGATCCGGGGTCGGTCAGCCGGGCCCTGGTCGGCGACAGCCAGCTGCGCTGGCTCGGCCCGGAGAAGGGCGTGATGCACATGGCGATCGGCGCCGTCGTCAACGCGGTGTGGGACCTGGCGGCCAAACGCGCGGGCAAACCGGTGTGGAAGCTCCTCTGTGACGCCGAGCCGGAATGGCTCGCGGATCAGGTGGACTTCCGCTACATCGAGGACGCCCTCACCCGCGAGGAGGCCGTGGCCCTGCTCCGAAAAGGCAAGGACGGCGCCACCGGGCGCGAGGCCCGGCTCCTGGCGGCCGGCTACCCGGCGTACACCACCTCTCCCGGCTGGCTCGGCTACTCCGACGAGAAGCTGGTCCGCCTCGCCGAACAGGCGGTCGCGGACGGCTTCACCCAGATCAAGCTGAAGGTCGGGGCCGATCTCGCCGACGACGTCCGCAGGATGCGCGCGGCGCGCGCGGCCGTCGGCCCCGATGTCCGGATCGCCGTCGACGCCAATCAGCGCTGGAACGTCGCCGAGGCCGTGGAGTGGACCAACGCACTGGCCGAGTACGCCCCGTACTGGATCGAGGAGCCCACCAGCCCCGACGACATCCTCGGCCACGCGACCGTGCGCAAGGCGGTCGCCCCCATCAAGGTCGCCACCGGTGAGCACGTCCACAACCGCGTCGTCTTCAAACAGCTGCTGCAGGCGGAGGCGATCGACGTGCTGCAGATCGACGCGGCACGGGTGGGCGGAGTCAACGAGAACCTGGCGATCCTGCTGCTCGCCGCCAAGTACGGCGTCCCGGTCTGCCCGCACGCCGGCGGCGTCGGCCTGTGCGAGCTGGTGCGTCATCTGTCGATGTTCGACTTCGTGGCGCTGACCGGTACGACCGAGGACCGCGTGATCGAGTACGTGGACCATCTGCACCAGCATTTCAAGGACCCCGTGACCGTCGCGAACGGGCACTACACGGCTCCCACCGCCCCCGGCTTCTCCTCGGAGATGCACGCCGCGTCGATCGCCGCCTACCGCTACCCGCACGGCGCCTTCTGGGTCACCGACGCCACCGACCTCGCCGAACGGCAGGAGAGGACGAACCGATGAGCGAACTGTCCGGGCTCAAAGCCCTGGTGACCGGCGGCGCGTCCGGGATCGGCAGGGCCACCGCCGGTCTGCTGGCCGCCCGCGGAGCCGGCGTCGCCGTACTGGACCTCGACCCGTCGACCGTCGGCAAGCCGCTGCGCGGGTACCTCGCGGACGTGTCCGACGACGCCTCCGTACGGTCCGCCGTCGCCGCCGCCGCCGAGGATCTCGGGGGCATCGACATCCTGGTCAACAACGCCGGAACAGGTGCGGCGGGAACGGTCGAGGACAACGACGACGCCGAGTGGCACCGGGTCCTCGACGTCAACGTCCTCGGTATGGTCCGCACCACGCGCGCGGCCCTCCCGCACCTGCGGGCGTCCTCGCACGCCGCCGTCGTCAACACCTGCTCGATCGCGGCCACCGCCGGACTCCCCCAGCGCGCCCTGTACAGCACCAGCAAGGGCGCGGTCCTGTCCCTGACCCTGGCCATGGCGGCGGACCACGTCCGGGAGGGCATCCGCGTCAACTGTGTCAATCCCGGTACGGCGGACACCCCCTGGGTCGGCCGCCTCCTCGACCGGGCGGCGGACCCGGTCGCCGAGCGGGCCGCGCTCAACGCCCGGCAGCCCATGGGCCGGCTGGTCACCGCCGAGGAGGTCGCCGCGGCCATCGTGTACCTGGCGAGCCCGGCCGCCGCCTCGGTCACGGGCACCGCGCTCGCGGTGGACGGCGGGATGCAGGGCCTGCGGCTGCGCCCGGAGGAGCGGTGACACGGCCGGACGGAAACGGTGCCCTCCCACCCCTGCCGAGCCGTACCCTCGGCCGCAGCGGTGTCCCCGTCACCGCCCTGGGCTTCGGCGCCGCGGCCGTCTCCGGTCTCTACGAGGCCGTGGGCGAGGAGGAGGCGGCGGCCGCCGTGGAGGCCGCCTGGGAGGCGGGCGTCCGCTACTTCGACACCGCCCCGCACTACGGCCTCGGCCTGTCGGAACACAGACTGGGCGAGGCCCTCGGGGACAAACCCCGGGACGAATTCACCCTGTCCACCAAGGTGGGGCGGATCCTCGTCCGGCATGACGGCGGCGGTGACGACCTGGCCCACGGCTTCGCCGTACCGGCCACCCACCGGCGGCAGTGGGACTTCAGCGCCGACGGTGTGCGCCGCTCGCTGGAGGACAGTCTCACCCGCCTCGGGCTGGACCGCGTCGACCTCGTCCTGCTGCACGATCCGGACGACCACGAGGAGCAGGCGTTCCGGGAGGCCTATCCGGCGCTGGAGGAACTGCGGTCGCAGGGGGTCGTACGGGCGATCGGCGCGGGAATGAACCGGACCCGGATGCTGACGCGCTTCCTGACGGACACCGACGTCGACGCCGTGCTGTGCGCGGGCCGCTACACCCTCCTGGAACAGGGCGCGCTGGAGACCCTGCTGCCCGCCGCGTCGGCGGCCGGCAAGAGCGTGATCATCGGCGGTGTGCTCAACTCCGGGCTGCTGGCCGATCCGTCGCCGGGTGCCACCTACGACTACGCGGCGGCTCCGTCGGACATCATGCGCCGGGCCGTGCGGATGCGCGATGTCACCGAGTCGCACGGAGTGCCGTTGCGTGCGGCCGCGCTGCGCTTTCCCTTCGGGCATCCGGCGGTCGCCTCCGTACTCGTCGGGGCGCGGTCGGCCGCCCAGGTCCGGGACGCGGCCGAGCAGTTCCACCGGCGCCTGCCCACCGGCGTGTGGGAGGGTCTGCGGACGCGGGGTCTGCTGTCGGACGAGGTACCGGTGCCGGCCCGGGGAGGGTCATGAGCGTCGTCGACGCGCACCATCACGTCTGGGACCTCGGCGTTCGCGACCAGGAGTGGATCACCGGTCCGGAACTCGCCCCGCTGCGGCGTTCGTTCCTCCTCGCCGAGTTCGAGGCCGGGCTTCGGGAGACCGATGTGACGGCATCGGTGCTCGTGCAGACGGTCACCGTGCCCGAGGAGACGCCGGAGCTGCTGGCGCTGGCGGCGGGCAGCGACGTGGTCGGCGCGGTCGTCGGATGGACCGATCTCACGTCGCCCGAGGTCGCCGACGAACTGGCGCGGCTGCGCTCACTGCCCGGCGGCGGGTTCCTGCGCGGCATCCGGCACCAGGTCCAGGCCGAGTCCGACCCGGACTGGCTGACCCGGCCCGAGGTACTGCGCGGGCTGCGCGCGGTCGCGGCGGCCGGACTCGTGCACGACCTCGTGGTCCTCCCGCACCAGCTGCCGTCGGCGACGAGGGCGGCAGCCGCCGTTCCCGGACTCACCTTCGTCCTCGACCATCTCGGCAAGCCGCCGATCGCGTCGGGCCGACGGGAACCGTGGGCGCGGCATGTGCGTGCGCTGGCCGCCCTGCCGAACACGGTCTGCAAGCTTTCCGGCATGGTCACCGAGGCCGACCGGCGGTCGTGGACCGTCGGCGACCTCGGGCCGTACGCCGACACGGTGCTCGAGGCGTTCGGCCCCCGGCGGCTCATGTTCGGCTCCGACTGGCCGGTGAGCACCCTCGCCGCCCGCTACGGCGACGTTCTCGCCGCCACCCGGGAGTTGACCGCCTCCCTCACCGCGCCCGAACGGGCACAGGTGTGGTCGGGCACCGCCCGGCGCGTCTACGGGATGACCGGGTGACCGACACCGAGTGACCGGCACCGAGTTCCGCGTCGGGTGACCGCGCGGCGTCAGCCGGGCCCGAGACGGCTGAGCCGGCGTTCCAGGCTGCGGGTGAGGTGGTCCGCCATCGCCTCGGCGGCACGTTCGGCGCTGCGGCGCAGGATCGCGCGCACCACGCGCTCGTGCTCCGCGAGGGTCGGGGCCCCGTCGCTCTGGAGGCTGCTGAGGCGGAAGATGTGCAGGTGGGAGTGGAGCCGTTCCACCGCGTCCGCGAGCAGGGGCCGGTGGGCGGCCTCGGCCACCGCGTCGTGGAATCGCTGGTCCAGGGCGGCGAAGTCCCGGTAGGCCGCGTACGGTCCGGCGGGGCCGGGGTGGGCCTGCATGTCCTCCAGGATCGCCTCGACGGCGTCGAGCTGGGACTCGTCGGCGTGGCGGGCGGCCAGGGCGGCGGCTCGCGGCTCCAGGAGCAGCCTCATCTCGAAGAGCTCCTCCACTCCCCGGCGGGTCAGCAGCTCGGTCGCCCGGTACCCGGACAGGGAGCGTTTGACGACCAGCCCGTCCGCCTCCAGCCGGGCCAGGGCCTCGCGCACGGGGGTCGGTGAGACGTCGAGCGTGCGGGCCAGGGCCTCGATGCCCACGCGGGCCCCGGGGGCGATCTCATGGTCCATGACCATGGCCTTGACGTCCTCGTAGACGGTGTCGGACAGCACCTGCCGGACCGGCGCCGCCGACGGTCCCCTGACGCCGGCCACGTCGTCACGGACGGACGGGTCGTGTGCCGGCATCCGGGTCTCCTCAGTGCGCTGTGCGTTACGGCGGGCGCCAGTTTACCGAGGTGGGACCGCCGCTTCGAGGTCGGCGACGGTGCCCGACATGATGGTCCGCACATGCTCGGTGATGTGGTCGGCCGGCCAGTCCCACCAGGCGACCGCGAGCAGTCGGGCGACGTCCTCGTCGCTGTAGCGGGTACGGATGAGCCGGGCGGGATTGCCGCCGACGATCCCGTAGTCGGGCACGTCCCGGGTGACCACGGAGCCCGCGCCGATGATCGCGCCGTGTCCGATCCGTACGCCGGGCATGACCGTCGCGCCGTGTCCGAACCAGACGTCGTTGCCGACGACGGTGTCGCCCCGGCCCGGCAGGCCGGCGAGCAGGTCGAAGTGCTCCGCCCAGGAGCCGCCCATGGTGGGGAACGGAAACGTCGAGGGGCCGTCCATACGGTGGTTGGCGCCGTTCATGATGAACCGGGTGCCCGTCCCCAGTGCGCAGAACCTGCCGATGACGAGCCTCTCCGGCCCGTAGTGGTAGAGCACGTTGCGCGTCTCGAACGCCGTCGCGTCGTCCGGGTCGTCGTAGTACGAGTACTCCCCCACCTCGATCAGCGGGGAGGTCACCAGTGGTCTGAGCAGCACCACCCTCGGCTGCCCGGGCATCGGGTGAAGCACTGTCGGGTCTGCGGGCTCGGACATGTCGGCGGCTCCTGGAGATCGCGTGGGTGATCGCTCGGCCCCATGATCGCCGCGATGGGGCTCGCGGGACACCGCTTTATCGTGAGTGTACGTTCGTACGCTTCAGGGGTACGATCGTGGGCATGCCGACGGACTACTTCGCGCAGGACCCCCGCACGAACCTCGAGCGCATGGAGGCGGGCGACCTCTACATCGCCGACGATCCCGAGATCGCCCGCAGGCAGCAGCACGCCGTGCGGCTGGCGGCCCGCTACCAGGCCGCGTACGCGCAGGACGCGGCGGCCGCGCAGCCGATCCTCGAGGAGCTGCTCGGCTCCCTGGGCGCCGAGGCGCACGTGCGACCACCGCTGTACGTCGACTACGGCAGCAACATCACGATCGGCGCGCGCACCTTCGTCAACTACAACCTGACCGCGCTGGACGTCGCGGCGATCACCATCGGTGAGGACTGCCAGATCGGGCCGGGCGTCCAGTTGCTCACCCCGACGCACCCCCTCGAGGCCGAGCCCCGCAGGGACAAGCTGGAGGCCGCCCGGCCCATCACCATCGGCGACAACGTCTGGCTGGGCGGTGGCGCCGTCGTCCTGCCCGGCGTGACCATCGGCGACAACGCCGTCATCGGCGCCGGGGCGGTCGTCACGAAGGACGTACCGGCGAACGTGGTGGCCGTCGGCAACCCCGCCCGGCCGGTGCGGAAGGTGTAAGCCTGCTCCCATGGCAACCGGACACACGGATCCGCAGCGGCGTGAACGCATCATCGCCGCCACGCTCGACCTGATCGCCGAGGAGGGCATCGCGCGCGTCTCCCACCGGAAGATCGCCACGCGCGCCGGGGTCCCCCTGGGCTCGATGACCTACCACTTCAGCGGCATCGACCAGCTGCTGCGGGAGGCGTTCGGCCGCTTCACCGACCACATCGTCGCCGTGTTCGACGCCCACCTCGGCGCGGCGGCCGACCGCGAGCAGGCCCGGGAGGCGGTGGCCGACCTCGTGCACCTCCTGTCCGAGGGGAGCCAGCGGGACCTGGTGCTCACCCAGGAGCTGTACACCCTCGCCGCACGCCAGCCGGCCTACCGGGAACTCACCCACGAGTGGATGCGCCGCAGCCGCGTCCACCTGGAGAAGCACTTCGACGCGGACACGGCCCGCCAGCTCGACGCCCTCATCGAGGGCCTGACGCTGCACCGCGCGCTGGCCCGTGAGCCCCACGGGCGGGCGCTCACCCTGGAGGCCATCGCCCGTGTCACCACCCCGGGCCGCAGCGCCCCCTAGCCGCCCGTGCGGCACAGGCCTGACCCCTGTGCCGCACGGGCATCCCCTGTCTCAGCAGACGCCGTCGCCCGGCTTGGGGTTGCCCAGGCCGAACAGGGGGCGCAGCTTGAGGCCCACCCACGTGCCGGCCAGCGCGAAGGCTCCCCACAGCCAGCCGCTGAGGCTGCCCGAGGCGATGCCCGCCAGATAGGCGCCGATGTTGCAGCCGCCGGCCAGGCGGGCGCCGATGCCCATCAGCACGCCGCCGAGCACCGCCGCGACCGCCGTACGCCAGGGGATACGCCGGTGCAGGGCCCAGGTGCCGCCGACCGCGGCGGCGACGGCGGCGCCGATCATGATGCCGATGTCGGTGAGGCTGGTCTTGTCGGCGAGTACCGGGCCCGCCAGCATCTCGGCGTTGCCGGGCCGCTGCCACCACGTCCAGTTCTCCGGGTGGCCGCCGAGCGCGCCCACCAGCTCCGAGCCCCACAGGCTGAAGGCGCTCGTGACGCCCCAGGCGCCGCCGGAGACCAGCAGGACGCCCGCGCCGAGCAGGGCCAGCGCGAGGGCGCCCGCCGCCAGCGGCCAGGAGCCGCGGACGGCGCGCAGGGCCGCGCCGCGCGCGGAGGGCACGGCGCCGAGCGGCGGCGGGTTGCGGCGCGCCTGGACACGCCGTGTGACCAGGACCACCAACAGCAGGGCGACGATCGTCACCGCCCAGGAGCCGAGCCAGCCGATGTGGTCGGACAGCACGACGGGTTCCCAGGCCGGGAGGTCCTTCCACAGGTCGAACTGCCAGGCCGCGAGCGTGGCGCCGGCGATGAAGCCGCCGAGCGTCAGCACCACCGGTCCCTGTCCGGAGCCGACGGCGAAGAGGGTGCCCGAGGCGCATGCGCCGCCGAGCTGCATGCCGATCGCGAAGAGCGCCGACCCGACGAAGAGCCCGACGCCGATCGGCCCGGCGGACGGGGCGGGCTGGGAGCCGAAGAGTCCGGTGCCCGTGCCGATGAGCAGTGCGAACAGGGTGGCCGTGGTGCCGAGCAGCAGGGCGTGCGCCCGCAGCCCGGAGCCGTTGCCGACGGCGACCAGCTGCCGCCAGGCGGAGGTGAAGCCGAACCGGGAGTGGAAGAGGGCGACGCCCAGGCCGAGGCCGAGCAGGAGCAGTACGCCCGGCTTGGCGCCGTGCGCGGACCACACGTACGCGGTCAGGGCCACGGCGAGCAGCCCGGACACCGCGAGCGGCGTCCGCCGCACCGGGGGCAGGGGCGGCGCCTCGGGCCGTGCGGACGAGGTGGGGGACGGGGCGAACAGGGCGGCGGGCGCGCGCGGCGGCGCGGCCGGGGTCGACCCGGCTGGGGGTGCGGTGGTCACGGAAGATCTCCGGTGTGGTGCACGGGGACGGCGGAGGGGGCGCTGGCGGACCGGCGACGCGGTTCACGCGGCCGGCGCGGGGCTCAGCGGCGACAGAGGCCGTCGTCGACGCACCACGCCGAGTTCGCGAAGAGCGCGAGGCACAGCAGCGGAGCCGATGCATACATGCGTGCGAATGTACGGAATGGATCCCTCCGAATGCCATGCCGTCTCGCCATGTGGATGACGCGGTGGACGGCGGACATGCCGAGGCGCCGGGCCACGGCGCCCTCCGTGCCCCGCGGGTCGGCGAGCCCGGGCCGGGACCATCGCGGACCCCGCGTCGCCGTCGTCGGAGCCGGTGACCGCGCACACCGCCGGAGGCGGTCCGCCCCCGGCCCCGGCTGCCAGGGCGCCCGCGGCACCGAGCACACCGCACCGGGAGGGGCGCCGCTTCCCGCGGCGCGACGAGAGGGCGTCTGGCGCGCCAGTCGTCTTCTCGGGCGTTCACGTGACGCACGGCGCGCGCCGTGCGGTCTTCGCCACGGCGCGCGCCCGGTCATCGACTCGGCCCGGTGATCCCCTGCCTTTGTCCCGCTTCCCGGACGCGACGACCTCGTGGAGGTTCAGGGCGCGTACGGGCCGGCAGGACGTCGGCCGGCGTGGTTACAGGGTCCGCTCCAGGCGATCCGCCATCAGCTTCACGAACCGGGCCGGTTCCTGCGGCCGGCCTCCCTCGGCGAGTACCGCCAGGGCGTGGAGGAGTTCGGCGGTCTCGGTGAGCTCCGTCCGGTCCTGCTGCTGCGTGTAGGCCCGGTTCAGGGACTTCACCAGCTGGTGCTCCGGGTTGAGTTCGAGGATCCGCTTGGCGTGCGGGACCTCCTGGCCCATCGCCCGGTACATGTTCTCCAGCGCGGGCGTGAGCTCGTGCGCGTCGGAGACGACACAGGCCGGCGAGACCGTCAGCCGGGAGGACAGGCGGACCTCCTTGACGTCCTCGCCCAGGTGCTCGGTCATCCAGCCGAGCAGGCCGGCGTACTCCTCGCCCTGCTTGTCCTTCTCGGCTTCGGTCTTCTCGTCCTCGGCACCGGCGAGGTCGATCTCGCCCTTGGCCACGGAGCGCAGCGGCTTGCCCTCGTACTCCCCCACCGCGTCGACCCACACCTCGTCCACGGCGTCGGTGAGCAGCAGCACCTCGACGCCCTTGGCCCGGAACGCCTCCATGTGCGGGGAGTCCTCGATGGCCTGCCGGGACTCGCCCGTCATGAAGTAGACGGCGTCCTGGCCGTCCTTCATCCGCTCGGCGTAGGCCTTCAGCGTGGTCGGCTCGTCGGCGTCGTGCGTGCTCGCGAACGAGGAGGCGGCGAGGATCGCGTCCCGGTTGTCGGAGTCGGTCACCAGTCCTTCCTTCAGGACGGCGCCGAACTCCCGCCAGAGGGTGGAGTAGCGGTCCGGCGCGGACGCCATCAGGTCCTTGACCGTGGCCAGGATCTTCTTGGTCAGGCGGCGCTGGATCATGCGGATGTGGCGGTCCTGCTGGAGGATCTCGCGGGAGACGTTGAGCGAGAGGTCCTGCGCGTCGACGACGCCCTTGACGAAGCGGAGGTAGGGCGGGAGCAGTTCCTCGCAGTCGTCCATGATGAAGACGCGCTTCACGTAGAGCTGTACGCCGCGCTGGTATCCCTGGGTGAACAGGTCGTGCGGGGCGTGCGAGGGCACGAAGAGCAGGGCCTGGTACTCGAAGGTGCCCTCCGCCTGCAGCCGGATCGTCTCCAGCGGCTCGCGCCAGTCGTGGGAGATGTGCTTGTACAGCTCGTGGTACTCGTCTTCGGACACCTCGTCGCGCGGGCGTGCCCACAGGGCCTTCATCGAGTTGAGCGTCTCTGCCTCACGGGCCTCGGCGTCGTCGTCGCCCGGCTCCGGCAGGAGGCGGATCGGCCAGGTGATGAAGTCCGAGTAGCGCTTGACGATCTCCTTGATCTTCCAGGCGGAGGTGTAGTCGTGGAGCTGGTTCTCGGAGTCCGCCGGCTTGAGGTGGAGGGTGACGGAGGTCCCCTGCGGCGCCTCGTCGACCGTCTCCAGGGTGTACGTGCCCTCGCCGCGCGACGTCCAGCGGGTGCCCTGGGTCTCGCCGGCGCGCCGGGTCACCAGGGTGACTTCGTCCGCCACCATGAAACCGGAGTAGAAGCCGACGCCGAACTGGCCGATGAGCCCGTCGGCCCCGGCCGCGTCCTTGGCCTCGCGCAGCTCCTGCAGGAACTTGGCCGTGCCCGAGTTGGCGATGGTGCCGATGAGGTGCGTGACCTCGTCGTACGACATCCCGATGCCGTTGTCCCGCACGGTGAGGGTGCGGGCCTCGGTGTCGGCGTCGAGCTCGATGTGCAGGTCGGTCACGTCGACGTCGAGAGTGTCGTCCCGCAGGGCTGCGAGGCGCAGCTTGTCCAGCGCGTCGGACGCGTTGGAGACGAGCTCGCGCAGGAAGACATCCTTGTTCGAGTAGACGGAGTGAATCATCAGCTGCAGGAGCTGACGTGCCTCTACCTGGAACTCAAACGTTTCGGTCGGCATGGCTGGTGAGTACCTCACAGGTCCGCGGTTGTCTGAACTGGCGGTAGTCACTCTAGAACAGCCCGCGTTCCCGTACTTGCCGCTCAGGCATCCTCCGAAACGGCGGCCTCCTCCAGCCAGGTCCCCAGCGCCTGGGGCGGGTTGAACCGCAGCGCCCGCTCGTCGTCGCCCGTGTCGGGCGGCACGACCTCGAGGTCGCCGACGACCGGGTGCGGTCGGGGCCCGTCCCGAGGAGTCCCTCCGCGTCCAGCCGGGCCATGGCCGTCTCCATCACCCGCAGTCTCAGGTCGAACTCGGCCTCCCACTCGCCGTCGGGCAGGTCGAAGAGATGCCCCCGGGCCGCGAACAGGGGCCGTACCGGCTCCAGATGCCGTTCGCCGTAGCAGTGGAACGGGGAGTCGGCGCAAGGCCACTTGAGCCCGGGCGGCGGGCAGCCGTGCCGTGCTGCTTCCGCCGCCAGGGCCTGGTGGGACCAGGCGGACAGTGCCGGCCCGTAGGCCTCGCCGGGGGTCACCAGGGCGCAGTAGTGGAAGCAGTGGTCGGGGTGTCCCGAACAGGTCCTGAAAGGCGGCGCGGGCCGCGCGGTGGACGGCGTCGGCCGGCTCGGACTCGGTCGGGAACGCGGCGTCGGCTCCGAATGCGGCGGGGCGCAACGGGCTGGGCGAGCACGGCGACGGGGCCGACACCACCACCTGGGCGTCGGCGGGACGAGCGCCCGGACGGCGGGTGGCCGGTCCCGCTCCGTCAGCGGCCGGGCCTGCGGAGCATGCACCAGGTCTGCGGACCGTCATCCGGCAGGCTCACCTCCGCCGTCACCTCGAGGCCGAGGCGTTCGTAGAACCGTACGTTGCCGCGTCCGGACACGGTGAATATATCGCTTCTCAATTGAAATCGATCGAAAATCGATCGACTCCCGGCATCCCGCCGCAAGAAGTCCTGTCAGCAACGTTGACTCAAAATCAGGGCGCGTGCACATTACTTAAAAGTAGAACCGACCGGTAACCAGCGGTCACGCGCTCGCACGACTCCCGCACCCACGCCTCGAGAAGAGAGAGCACATGCCGAAGCATGCCCTGCGCCGTGTCATGACCGCGACAGTAGCCGCCGTCGGCACGCTGGCCCTCGGTCTCACCGACGCCACCGCGCACGCCACGCCCTCCCTGGACTACGTCGCCCTCGGCGACAGTTACAGTGCCGGCTCGGGCGTCCTGCCCGTCGATCCCACCAATCTGCTCTGCCTGCGCTCCACGGCGAACTATCCCCACGTCATCGCGGCCTCCACGGGTGCCCGCCTCAAGGACGTCACCTGCGGCGCCGCCCAGACCGCCCACTTCACGCAGGCCCAGTACCCGGGTGTCGCTCCCCAGGTGGACGCGCTCACCGCCGACACGGACCTGGTCACGCTGACCATCGGCGGCAACGACAACAGCACGTTCATCAACGCCATCACGGCCTGCGGTTCCGCGGGCGTCCTCAGCGGCGGGAAGGGCAGCCCCTGCAAGGACAGACACGGCACCTCCTTCGACGACCAGATCGACGCCAACACCTATCCCGCGCTCAAGGCCGCGCTGCGCACTGTCCGCGCCGAAGCACCCAACGCCCGGGTGGCGGCCCTGGGTTACCCCTGGATCACGCCGGCCACCGCCGACCCGTCCTGCTTCGCGAAGCTGCCGATCGCCGCCGGTGACGTGCCCTACCTGCGGGGCATCCAGACGCACCTCAACGCCGTCGTCGAGCGCGCCGCGAAGGAGACCGGGGTGACCTATGTGGACTTCTCACAGGTGTCCGAGGGCCACGACGCCTGCGAGGCCGTCGGCACCCGGTGGATCGAGCCGCTCCTCTTCGGGCGGAGCCTCGTTCCCGTCCATCCCAACGCCCTCGGCGAGCGGCGCATGGCCGAGCACACCATGAAGGTCCTGCGACTGAGCTGACCCTCGTCCCCGTACGCTGTCCCCCGTGCCGTCCTCCCCCCTGCGTCGCGTCGCCGTCCTCGTGCTCGACGGTGCGAAACCGCTCGATGTCGGGATCCCCGCGCAGGTGTTCACGACGCGCGCGAGCATGCCGTACGAGGTCCGGGTGTGCGGCGCGGCGCCCGGCCTCGTGACCGGCGGTGACGGCCTCTCGTACCACGTCGCCCACGGCCTCGACGCGCTGGCGTGGGCCGACGTGGTCTTCCTCCCCGGCCACCGGACCCCCGGCCTGGACGACCCGCCGCGGACCGTCGTCGACGCGCTGACGACGGCCCACGACCGGGGCGCACGGCTCGCCGCCATCTCCACGGGGGCCTTCACGCTCGCCGCCACGGGCCTGCTCGACGGCAGGCGCGCCACGACGCACTGGCACTACACGCGGGCGCTCGCGGCGAAGCATCCCCGCGTGCGGGTCGACGAGAACGTGCTGTTCGTGGACGAAGGCAGCGTGCTCACGTCCGCGGGCGCCGCCTCCGGCATCGACCTGTGCCTGCACATCCTGCGCGGCGACCTCGGCGTGGCCGCGTCGAACCACGCGGCCCGGCGTCTGGTGGCAGCCCCGTACCGCAGCGGCGGCCAGGCGCAATACGTACCGCGCAGTGTGCCCGAGCCCTTGGGCGAGCGGTTCGCCGCCACCCGCGAGTGGGCGTTGCGGCGCCTGGCGGAGCCGCTCACCCTGGAGACGCTCGCCCGGCATGCGGCGGTGTCCGCGCGCACCTTCTCGCGGCGCTTCGTCGAGGACACGGGGTACACGCCGATGCAGTGGGTCATGCGCGCCCGCATCGACATGGCTCGTGAGCTGCTCGAACGCTCGCAGCGGAGCGTCGAACAGGTCGCCGCCGACGTCGGCCTCGGCACCGGCGCCAATCTGCGACTGCACTTCCAGCGCATCCTGGGCACCACCCCGAGCGAGTACCGGCGCACCTTCGCCCAGGGCGAGTGACCCCACCGCCGCCGCCTTCGGCGCTTGGGGCTCGGCGCATGCCGCTCGGCGCCCGGCGCCTGCCGCCCGGCGCACACCGCCCGACACTCGGCTCGGGCCGACCGCGCGGCGCCCGCGCACGCCGCTTGGCGTGATCCTTGCGAACCGTGGCACTCACGCCGCTGCCGCGGGCTGACGCCGCGCGCGAACCTGGTGGCGGACCGCAAGGCGAACCGGAAGGGCACCCCTCATGACTCGCATCGGCATCAACGGATTCGGCCGCATCGGACGCAACGTGCTGCGCGCCCTGCTCGAACGCGACAGCAAGCTCGAGGTCGTCGCCGTGAACGACCTCACGGAGCCCACCGCCCTCGCACGGCTGCTGGCCTACGACTCGACGTCCGGCCGGCTCGGCCGCCCGGTGACCGTCGACGGGGACATCCTCGTCGTCGACGGCCACCGCATCAAGGTGCTCGCCGAGCGCGAGCCGGCGCGGCTGCCCTGGGCCGAGCTCGGTGTCGACCTCGTACTGGAGGCCACCGGCCGCTTCACCTCGGCCGACGCCGCCCGCGCCCACCTCACCGCGGGCGCGAGGAAGGTCCTGGTCAGCGCGCCGTCGGACGGTGCCGACGTCACCCTCGCGTACGGCGTGAACACCGACGCGTACGACCCGGCCGCCCACACGATCGTCTCGAACGCGTCCTGCACGACCAACGCGCTCGCGCCGCTGGCCGCGGTGCTCGACGGGCTCGCCGGCATCGAGCACGGCTTCATGACCACGGTGCACGCCTACACGCAGGAGCAGAACCTGCAGGACGGTCCGCACCGCGACCCCCGCCGGGCCCGCGCCGCCGGGGTCAACATCGTGCCGACCACGACGGGCGCCGCCAAGGCGATCGGCCTGGTGCTGCCGAACCTCGACGGCAAGCTGTCGGGCGACTCCATCCGCGTGCCGGTACCGGTGGGCTCGATCGTCGAACTCAACACGACCGTCGCCCGTGACGTGACGCGCGAGGACGTGCTGGCCGCGTACCGCGCCGCCGCCGAGGGGCCGCTCGCCGGCGTACTCGAATACTCGGACGACCCGCTGGTGTCCTCGGACATCACGGGCAACCCGGCCTCGTCGATCTTCGACTCGGCCCTGACCCGCGTCGACGGCCGCCACGTCAAGGTGGTCGCCTGGTACGACAACGAGTGGGGCTTCTCCAACCGGGTGATCGACACGCTCGGGCTGCTCGCCACACGCTGAAAGTACGGCCGGTGCGACATCACCGGGGATCACACGTCACAATGGTGCGATGAGCAATTCCAAGGTTTACTTCGACATCGACATCGACGGCCAGGATGCGGGCCGCATCGTCTTCGAGCTCTTCGAGGACGTCACCCCCAAGACCGCCAAGAACTTCCTCGAGCTGGCCACCGGCCAGCACGGCTTCGGTTACGCGGGTTCCTCGTTCCACCGCGTGATCCCGCAGTTCATGCTGCAGGGCGGTGACTTCACCCGGGGCGACGGCACCGGCGGCAAGAGCATCTACGGCGAGAAGTTCGCGGACGAGAACTTCCAGCTGAAGCACACCGAGCCCTACCTGCTGTCCATGGCGAACGCGGGTCCGAACACCAACGGCTCGCAGTTCTTCGTCACCACCGTCCCCACCCCCTGGCTGGACGGCAAGCACGTCGTCTTCGGCAAGGTCGTCGAGGGCACGAAGGTGGTCGACAAGATCGAGGGCTACGGCTCCTCCCCGTCGGGCCGCACCTCCGCGAAGATCACGGTGCGGGAGTCCGGCAAGCTCTGAGGGCTGACCGGCCGCACCAGGAACTGAACAGACGGGGGCCCACCGCACACCGTGCGGTGGGCCCCCGCCCCGTCCCGCCTGGTGAGGGGCGCCAGGTGGTGCGACGCTGGGGTGGAGAGCGTCCGAGGAAGGCAACCCCGGGAGGGCCGATGGGACGGGACGTCCCGGCGCTGGTCTTCACCCGCGAGGACCGCCGCCGGTACCGGAGCAAGATGCAGGAGTGCCTCGAGGCCTTCGCGCAGATGCTGCGCGAGTCACGGTTCGAGACCGAGCGGCCCCAGGTGGGGCTCGAGATCGAGCTGAACCTGGTCGACGACAAGGCCGAGCCGGCGATGTGCAACAGCGACCGCTCGAAGCGATCGCGGACCCCGCCTGGTCAACCGAGCTGGGCCGGTTCAACCTGGAGATCAACATCCCGCCCCGCCGGCTGACGGCGGGCGGCCCCGACTCCTGGGAGACCGAGATCCGCGCCGCCCTGAACCACGCGGAGGACCGCGCCAGGACGATCGGCGCACACCTGATCATGGTCGGGACCCTGCCCACACTGCGCCAGGCGGACGTGGGCGAGGCCGCACTGTCGGAGAACCCCCGCTACCGGCTGCTCAACGACCAGGTGTTCGCCGCCCGGGGCGAGGATCTGCACATCGAGGTGGACGGCGTGGACCGTCTGCGGACCTACGCGGACACGATCACGCCGGAAGCCGCCTGCACCAGCACGCAGTTCCACCTCCAGGTGTCCCCCGACGAGTTCGCCGACTACTGGAACGCGGCCCAGGCGATCGCCGGTGTCCAGGTCGCCCTCGCCGCCAACTCGCCCTTCCTTCTCGGCAAGGAACTCTGGCACGAGAGCCGTATCCCGCTCTTCGAGCAGGCCACCGACACCCGGCCGCAGGAGATCAAGGCCCAGGGCGTGCGGCCCCGGGTTTGGTTCGGGGAACGGTGGATCAACAGCGTCTTCGACCTCTTCGAGGAGAACCTGCGCTATTTCCCGGCGCTGCTGCCGCTGTGCGACGAGCAGAACCCCGTGGAGACACTCGACCGCGGCGACATCCCGGAACTGGGCGAGCTCACCCTCCACAACGGCACCATCTACCGCTGGAACCGGCCCGTCTACGCCGTCGCCCACGACAAGCCGCACGTCCGGGTGGAGAACCGCGTACTGCCCGCCGGCCCGACCGTCGCCGACACGCTCGCCAACGGCGCCTTCTACTACGGGCTCACCCGCGCCCTGGTGGAGGAGGAGCGGCCGGTGTGGTCGCGGATGTCCTTCTCGGTCGCCGAGGACAACCTGCACACCGCGGCCCGGCACGGCATCGAGGCACGGCTGTACTGGCCAGGCGTCGGCGAGGTGACCGTGCCCGAACTCGTCCTGCGGCGGCTGCTGCCGCTGGCGCACCGCGGACTGGAGCTCTCCGGCATGGACGCGGCCTGGCGGGAGCCGCTGCTCGGCATCATCGAGCAGCGATGTGTCACCGGGCGCAACGGCGCGGTCTGGCAGAAGGAGATGTTCCACCACATCGAGGCCGGTGCGCGTCCGGGCCGCCACGAGGCCCTGCGCCGGATGACCCAGCAGTACATGGACTACATGCACCTCAACGCCCCGGTCCACACCTGGCCGGTCGACTGAGGTCCGGCGCCCCGCGCACGCGCCAGGACCAGGGAGGCGGCAGACGATGTGCCGATGGCTCGCCTACTCGGGAACTCCCGTGCTTCTGGAGACCATCCTCTACCGGCCGCAGCACTCGCTGATCGACCAGAGCCTGCACGCCCGGATGGGCGTCGAGACGACGAACGGGGACGGGTTCGGCGTCGGCTGGTTCGGCCCCGAGATGACGACGCCCGCGATCGTCCGGGAGATCGGGCCGGCGTGGAGCAACCAGAACCTGCGGGAGATCGCGAGCCATGTCCGCTCGCCCCTGTTCTTCGCGCACATCCGGGCCTCGACGGGCAGTGCGGTGCAGCAGACCAACTGCCATCCGTTTCGCCACGGCCGCTGGATGTGGATGCACAACGGCGCGATCGCCGAGTTCCACCGCGTACGGCGCGAGCTCGCCCTGGCCGTCGATCCGCGGCTCTTCCTGGACATCGAGGGTTCGACGGACTCCGAGATGATGTTCTACCTGGCCCTCACGTTCGGTCTGGAGGACGATCCTCCAGCGGCCGTGGCACGGATGGCGGGGCTGGTGGAGGAGGTCGGTCACGCGCACGGCATTGAGTACCCGCTGCAGATGACGGTCGCCGTGACCGACGGACGGCGACTGTGGGCCTTCCGCTACTCCAGTCAGGGCGCCTCACGCTCCCTCTACTACAGCTCACGCGTGGAGAGCCTGCGTGCACTCCATCCCGACCTGCCCTTCCTGCGGGAGGTGTCCGACGACACCCGCCTCATCGTCTCGGAGCCCCTGGGCGATCTGCCCGGCGTCTGGAACAAGGTGCCCGAGAGCAGCTACGGCGTCGTCCAGCCCGGCGGGGACGCCATGCTTCCCTTCGTCCCGCAGACCGTCCGGCCCTGTTGACACGGGCCCGGGAAGATCACACAATCGGTGCCATGACCACATACCGGTTCGGCATCACGGCGGAGTGTCCCCGCGTGCCCGAGCGAACCGGGTGTGAGCGCTCCGGCCGATAACGGCTGTCCACGAGCCGAGGTCCCGACGCGCGCCTTCCGAGCGGGCCGGCCCTTCTTCCGGCGTACGGCCCGGAACTCTTTCTGCTTCCTTCACTCTTCCCCGGCCATCCGGCGATGACGTCGTCCCGCCATGGCCCGGCCCGACCCAGCCCACCACACAAGGGGAGGACTCCCATGACCGTCACGACCACCGGCCCGACCGTCGCCCTGCGCGAAGCACGCATCCCGGAGGGCGGTATGTACGAGGGATCGCGCACGCTGCGCCGGCTGCCCGAGGGGTGGCAGGAGCGGCCCTACGAACTGTTCGAGGTCGTTCCGCAGGCACGCACGATCGGTGCCGAGATCCGCGGCGTCGACCTGTCGCGCCCGCTCGGTGCCGCCCTGCGCGAGGAGTTGAACCGCGCCCTGCTCGAGTGGAAGGTGCTCTTCTTCCGCGCCCAGCACCTCACCTCCGACCAGCAGCGCGACTTCGCGGGCAACTGGGGCGAGCTGGAGACCAATCCCCTGCTCGCCACCGGTTCCAGTGACGACGTGGTCCGCTTCGACAAGCGGGCCGGGGCCGCCCCGACGTACGAGAACGTCTGGCACACGGACGTCACCTTCCGCGAGCGGCCCGCGCTCGGCGCGGTCCTCCAGTTGCGGGAGGTGCCGCCGTTCGGCGGGGACACGATGTGGGCGGACATGGCCGCCGCCTACGACAACCTGCCCCAAGAGGTGAAGGACCGCGTCGACGGTGCCCGCGCCGTGCACGACTTCATCCCCGGCTTCGCCAGGTTCTACGGACCCGAGCGGCTGATCCCGCACCAGGACCTCTTCCCGCCCGTGGAGCACCCCGTCGTGCGCGTCCACCCCGAGACCGGGAGGCGCATGCTGTTCGTCAACACCTCCTTCACCACCCACATCACGGGCATGGACCGGGACGAGAGCGACCGGTTGCTGCGGTTCCTGTTCCAGCAGGCGCACGTTCCCGAGTACCAGGTGCGTTTCCGCTGGCAGCCCGGCGACATCGCCTTCTGGGACAACCGCGCCACGCAGCACTACGCCGTGGGCGACTACGGATCCGACCGCCGCGTCGCCGAACGTGTAGCCATCGAGGGCGACCGCCCCTTCTGAGCCGCGCGCCACGGGGCCGAAGGCGGCGTTCGCCTCCGGCCCCGGTTTTCGCGGGGCCGGGTCCTGTTCCTCGATCGCGGCCGGGCGCAGCTGCGCGGAGTGGACGCCTGAGACGTCGAGCTTCTCGCCGCGGTCGAACCGGTAGATGCCGTTCTGCTCCTCGTGCAACTCGTCCTCGTTGCGGACCCGTTTCCCGTAGCCCCGGGAGACGGTCCGGTCCTCGCCGGACCGGTCCGCGGCCGCCTCCGGGTCCCACCAGATGCCGCCGAACTCGCTGACGAAGCAGGGCCGGCCGCGGTTCGGCCGGGAGTACGGAGTGCCGTTCTCGTGGGCGTCGGCGAAGGAGCGTCCTTGGCGAGGCCGGACATCAGATGCCGGAAGGCGGCCGGGTCCTGCTCGTGGTTGTGGGCGTCGCAGATGTCGGTCCCGGTGACCCGGTGGGCGTGGCCGGAGGCGTCGATGACCGGTCGGGGGGTGTCCATGGCCTTGATGGCCAGGAACATCGCGCGGGCACGGCGTCGGGCTGGGTGATGCGGTCGTGCAGCTTCTGGTAGGTCTCGTTCAGCCGGCACCAGCCGGTGATCGAGGGGTGCGAGTAGTCACGTTCGAGGGCTGCCGGCCATCGGCCGACGTAGGAGGTGTCGGGCTGCTGGTTGTCGCCGAAGGAGCCGCCCGTCCCGCAGCCCCATTCGCCGAACTCCCCCCGGACCAGGTAGCCGAGGCGGTCCGCGTGGTACGGGAAGCGCTCCTCGAAGACCTTCTGGTGGAGAGGACGGCGCGTACCCGGTGGCCGGGCCGGTTGCCGGACAGCGGCAGTCCGAGGTGGAAGGCGGAGCCGGCCAGGCCCGGGGTGCTCCGACATAGACTCGGCAGCCGCGTGAGAGGCAGGGGGTCTCGGTGGCACGGCCCAGGATCAAGGACGTCGCACGTCATGCGGGCGTTTCGGAGAAGACGGTGTCCAATGTCATCAACGACTACGCCCATGTGTCCGACCGGACCAGGAAGGTGGTCCGCGAGGCCATCGAACAACTCGGGTACCGGGTGAATCTGGCCGGCCGTCATCTGCGCAGGGGCCGCACCGGCATCATCGCCCTCGTCGTTCCCGAACTGGACATCCCGTACTTCGCCGAGCTGGCCCGGCACGTCATCCGCGAGGCCGAGCAGCGCTCCCTGACCGTCCTGATCCATCAGTCCGGGGCGGACCGCGCCCATGAGCTGGCGGCGCTGGCCGGTTTCGGCTCCGCCTTCGTGGACGGGATCATCCTGAGTCCGCTCGCACTGACCGCCGACGACCTGCGCGACCGCGCGGGCGCCCCGCCCACCGTGCTGCTCGGTGAACTGCTGGAGGAGGGCGCCGACCACGTCGCCATCGACAACGAGCGTGCCGCACGCGAGGCGACCGCCCACCTCATCGGTCTCGGACGCCGCGCCGTCCTCGCCGTCGGCGGGCGCGACGACTCGGGTCTGGGGACGGCCGAGGCCCGCACGCGCGGCTACCGGGCCGCCCTGTCGGAGGCGGGCATCGCCTACGATCCGGCCGCCTTGCTGCCGGTCGACTCCTTCAGGATGCCCGACGGCGCCGAGGCCGTGGCAGTGGCACTGCGCGGCGGCGCCCGGCCCGACGCGCTGCTCTGCCTCAACGACCAACTGGCGCTGGGCGCGTTGCGCGCCCTGCACGAGCACGGGGTCAGGGTGCCCGAGGACGTCGCCGTCATCGGCTTCGACGACGTGGAGGGCGGGCGGTTCTCCGTGCCCACGCTGAGCACGGTGGCTCCCGACAAGGCCGCGGTGGCCAAGGTCGCGGTACACCTGCTGCAGCGCCGCATCGAGGAAGCGACGGGAGCGAACGGCGTGAGTGAGGGGCCGGAATCCGGCGTGCTCTCGCCCCAGGACCGCATCGTGGACCACCGGCTCGTCCTGAGGGAGAGCACGGAGGGCCACGAGCGGCGATGACGGGGCGGTCGGCCGGGTGATCGGGTCAGGTCAGGTCAGGTAGACCTCGGCGTGGTGCTTTCCGGAGCCCCGGTACTCGGCGGCGAGGTAGCGCGGGCGCACTTCCATCGTCTCTTCCAGGCCGGGGCGCTGCCGGCGCTGGAAACGGTAGGGCGGAGAGAGCTCCGCCTCCTCCTGGGGCATCGCCGGCCGATCGAGCGGCCCGCCGCCCGTTGCCTTCCTCTCCACCATCACTGGCCTCCGTACGATCGCCTGCGTGGTCGACGCCACCGGCCGGCGGCGTCCAGCGACCGCCTGTCCCGAGCGCGGACAGGCAACAAGCCACGTCAGAGGCGCCCGGGCGAGCCCGGCCGGGCGGGCGACCGCCCCCTTTTGGCCCCCCACTCCCCCTGCCGGCCCAGGGCTGCGCCGACAGGACGAGTGGGCGGTCGGGCCGCGGGACGGCTGTTCAGTCGATGACCGCGGTGGCCTCGACCTCGACCAGGTGCTCGGGCACGTCCAGCGCCGCGACGCCGATCAGGGTGGCCGGCGGCGCCGCGGTGACCTTGAGTTTCGCCGTCGCCCGGGCAATCCCCTCCAGCAGCCGGGGCATCTTGTCGGGGGTCCAGTCGACGACGTGGACGGTCACCTTCGCCACGTCGTCGAAGGTGGCGCCGGCCTCGGCCAGAGCGATGCCGACGTTCAGGTAGCACCGCTCGGCCTGTGCCGCGAGATCGCCTTCGCCGACCGTGCTCCCGTCGGCGTCCCAGGCGACCTGCCCCGCGATGAAGACCAGCTTCGATCCGGAGGCGATCGACACCTGCCGGTAGACGTCGACTTCCGGCAGTCCGGCAGGGTTCACCAAGGTGATGGCCATGTCTTCTGTCTCCTTGCCCGTTCACTCTCTTGTGGTTACTCGGGAACCGTAGGAGAGTGACCGCTGACATGGAAGAACGCACTTTTCAGTGACTGGGGAACCTGATGGTGACCAAGCAGTTCACCGGCTCGCCCGACGACGCGGACCTGACGCGCGCGGACTCCCTGGCGCGGGAGATCTTTTCCGACATCGCCAACAAATGGGCGCTTCTGATCATCGAGGCGCTGGGTGAGCGCACCCTGCGATTCAGCGAGTTGCGCAACGAGATCGAGGGCATCAGCCACAAGATGCTCACGCAGAACCTGCGCATGCTGGAGCGCAACGGACTGGTGGAGCGATGCGTGCACCCCACCGTGCCGCCGCGGGTCGAGTACACCCTCACGGAACCGGGTCAGGGACTGCTGAAGACCACGCACTACATGTGCGACTGGACCCACCAGCACCTGGGCCACATCGAGGCCTCCCGTCGCAGCTTCGGCCGCTGACGGGCGGCGCGCGGGTCAGCGTCGCCGGCGCCGGGCCGCGGAAGCCGGTCGGCACGATGCCGGCCTCGGCGAACCAGCCGACCGGCCGTCAACTGGTCGCGCGGTCCACTGCGCCACCGTGAGACACTTTGCCCGGCCTTTGCCTTTCGGGAACCGCGTGGCCCCCGGGTACGTTCATCCTGATAGCCGCGAGAAATCGCAGCCGAGGACCAAGACGGATACACAGCAGCAACAGAAGCCGAGGTGGCACGAGTGGCGATGTGGGACAAGATCAAGGACCAGGCCAAGACCTTCCAGCAGTCCCAGGGCACTCGGGGAGCGAGCGGACCCGGGCAGGGACATCAGGGAGCGCAGGGTCATCAGGGCCCCCTGGGTTCCGGTCGGCCGGGATCGTCCTCCGGCGGCTCCAAGGCCCAGCTGATCGGGATGTTCAAGACCCAGCTCGCATCGGTCAAGACCGAGCTCAAGAGCGGCGCCTACCGGGACGCCAGCATGGCCATGTGCGCGCTGGTCGCCGCGGCCGACGGACAGGTGGAGCCGGCGGAGCGGCAGCGCGTGGAGGAGCTGATCGTCTCCAACGAGGTATTGCAGAACTTCCCGGCGGACCAGCTCCGTCAGCGATTCAACCAGCATGTGGACCGGCTCGTCGGCAACTTCGAGCTGGGCAAGAGCGAGGCCCTGCAGGTGATCGCCAAGGCCGCCAAGAAGCCCGCCGAGGCCCGGGCGGTCATCCAGACCGGCATGGTCATCGCCGGGGCCGACGGCGTCTTCGAGCCGTCCGAGCAGTACGCGATCCGCGAGGCCTGCACCGCGCTCGGCGTACCGCCGTCGGAGTTCGGCGTCTGACCCTGCCTGGTCCCGCGAACGAGAAAGCATTTGACGACCATCGGCGCCGAAGGGTCGGATGAGGCCCATGAGTTCAGGGCAGCAGACGCGTCCGGGCCCGTTCCCCCTCGACGTCCGTCTCGTGCGGCGCCTGGTCGACGGGCGGTTCCCGCAGTGGACGGGACTGCCCGTCCGGCGCTTCCCGTCCGGTGGCACGGTCAACGCGATGTACCGTCTGGGCGACGACATGGTCGTACGACTGCCGTTGGTCGAGGACGGTGCCGGGGACGTGCTGGCGGAGCGGGAGTGGTTGCCCCGCCTGGCGCCCCTGCTGCCCATCGCCGTCCCCGAGGTGCTCGGGGACGGCGTGCCGGCCGAGGGGTATCCGTGGCCGTGGGCGGTGTACCGGTGGTTGCCCGGGGAGATCCCCGAGGCCGGGGCGCTGGGCGAACCCGAGCTGCTGGCCGACGACTTGGCCTCGTTCGTCGCGGCGATGCGGCGCGTCACCCTGCCGGGAGCACCGCGGGCCTATCGCGGCGGCCCGCTCTCCACGCTCGACGAGTCGACGCGAGCCGCGATCGGGGAACTGCGCGGCCTCCCCGAGGAAGGCGTCGACTGCGATGCCCTGACCACCGTCTGGGAGGACGCGCTGCGGGCCCCGGAGTGGGAGGGCCCGCCGGTCTGGCTGCACGCCGACCTGATGCCGGGCAATCTGCTGGTGGACGGCGGCAGACTCTCCTCGGTGATCGACTTCGGATGCATGGGAATGGGTGATCCGGCCTGCGATCTCTTCCCTGCATGGAACCTGCTGCCGGCCGGGGCGAGGAAGGTCTTCCGTGAGGCGCTCGGCGTCGACGACGCGACCTGGAGGCGCGGCCGGGGCCGGACGCTTTCCCAGGCACTGATCGCGTTGCCGCACTACCGGGAGACCAACGCCGCGATGGCCGGCAACGCCCGGCACGTGATCCGGGCGGTGCTGGCGGACGACGACTGAGCGACCGCTTACGGCGCGGTCCCCGCACCGTCCGCACGTGGGCGGCGGGCAGGTCGCCGAGCGCACCGAGGAACACGGCGGCGAGGGCGGCGGCCAGTACTGCCGGACGGCCTCGGCGGTACGACGCTCAGGGAGAGGCCGCGGGTGGCGCGTCAGGTGTGTCAGGAACCCCCTGAAAACCGGGCGCCACCCTTCGGTCAGCGCGTTCCTGGCGTTCGTCCGACGTTGCCCACCGCGCGTTCGCGGACTCCGTGCGTGGCTTCTTGACGGCCCATTGGTCTCTACCTAACGTCACCCGCGCAGCCGAAGGTTCAGAAAGACACTCAACGTTCACGTACGCGTACACGAACGGACGGACCCCCCACATGTCCTCTGCTTCCGCACGTCACCGCAGATTTCGCGCTGTCCTCCTCGCGACCCTCACCGCCGCTCTCACCACCGCTCTCACCACCGCTCTCGCCGGCGCCCCTCCGGCGGCCCCGGGAGCGATCGCTCCCCCTGCCGGTGCCGCTATCGCCTCGTTCACGCATCCCGGAGTCACCGTCTCCAGGAGCCAGCTCGACTTCGCCCGGGCCATGGTCGACGCCGGGGCCCAGCCCTGGAAGGGCGCCTTCGAGCAGATGACGGCGAGCAAGTACGCGGACCAGAACCGCACCCCGAAGCCCCGCGCGGTCGTGGAGTGCGGTTCGTACTCGAACCCCGACCACGGCTGCACCGACGAGCGCCAGGACGCGATCGCGGCCTACACCAATGCCTTGGCCTGGTACGTCACCCGCGACGAGCGGTACGCGCGCAAGGCCATCCAGCTGATGGACGCGTGGTCGGCCGTGGTCCGGGACCACACCGGCAGCAACGCGCCCCTGCAGACCGGATGGGCCGGTTCCTCCTGGCCCAAGGCGGCGGAGATCATCAAGTACACGTACACCGGGCCGTGGGCCGGATCGAGCCGCTTCGCCACCATGCTCCGGGACGTCTACCTGCCCGAGGTCATCAACGGCTCCCACTCCAACGGAAACTGGGAACTCACGATGATGGAGGCCGCCGTCGGCATCTCCGTCTTCGTGGACGACAGTGCCTCCTACTACAAGGCCATGGCCAGGTTCCGCCCCCGCACGGCCGCCTACGTCTACCTGGCCTCCGACGGGGATCTGCCGAAGACCGTGCCGGGCCAGAACCTCGACACCCGGGAGAAGGTCGTCACGTACTGGCAGGGCCAGTCCACGTTCGTCACCGGCCTCACCCAGGAGACCTGCCGGGACTTCACCCACACCGGCTACGGCATCTCGTCCATCTCCCACGTCGCCGAGACCAGCCGCATCCAGGGACGGGACCTGTACGGCACCGACGTGGGCGAGCGGCTGCGCCACGCACTCGGCTTCCAGGCCAAGTACGAACAGGGCGCGGCCGTCCCGGACTGGCTGTGCGGGGGCGAGGTGGACCTCGGGCTGGGACCGGTCACCGAGGTCGGCCACAACGCCCTGCACAACCGCCTCGGTTTCGCCATGCCCCATACCGATGCCCTGACCGCACGCACCCGTCCCTCAGGTTCGAACAACCTCTTCGTCGCCTGGGAGACCCTCACCCACGGCGACAACCCCGCCTGACGCCGGCGGCAAGAGGGTGCCGTCCGCTCAGCTGTCGTAGTCCACGGTCAGCTTCTCGGACACCGGGTACGACTGGCAGGTCAGGACGTAGCCGGCATCGACTTCTGCCGCCTCGAGCGCGTAGTTGCGGCGCATGTCGACGCTGCCGTCGGTGACCAGGGCGCGGCAGGTGCCGCAGACGCCGCCCTTGCAGGCGAAGGGCAGGTCGGGCCGGGTCTGCTGGGCGCCGTCGAGGACGGACCGCTCCCGGGAGAGGGAGGCGGTCGTGGAGCGGCCGTCCAGGGTGACCGTGACCTCGCTGACAGGTCCCTGCGGGCCGGCCTCCTCGTGACGGACCTGCCGCACGGGCTCGTCATCGGCGTAGAACAACTCCCGGTGGACGCGGTCAGCCGGGACACCGAGGCCGGCCAGGACCCGCTGGGCGTCGGCGACCATGCCCTGCGGTCCGCACAGCCACCAGTGGTCCGCACCCTCCACGTCCACCAGGGACTCGATGAGCGTCGAGAGCCGCTCGGCGTCCAGGCGGCCGGAGAGCACCTCGGCCTCGCGGGGTTCACGGGACAGCACGTGGGCCAGGTGGAAGCGGGCCGGGTGGAGGTCCTTGAGGTCGGCCAGCTCGTCGGCGAACATCACCGTGTCGGTGCGGCGGTTGCCGTAGAAGAGGGTGACGGTCGAGCGGTCGTCGGCGGCCAGCACCGACTCGGCGATGGACACCATGGGTGTGATGCCCGAGCCGGCCGCTATCAGCACGTGGTGGCCGTGGGCGGCAAGGTCGGGCGTGAAGAAGCCGGTGGGGGCCATCACCTCGACGGTGTCGCCCGCACGCACCTCGCTCACCAGCCACGACGAGAACAGGCCGCCCGGCACCACTCGGACCCCGATGCGCGGCACCGAGCCGGCCGGCGCGCAGATCGAGTACGAGCGGCGCTCGTCCCGGCCGTCGACCTCGCGCCGCAGGGTGAGCGACTGGCCGGGCGCGAAGGCGAACTCCTCGGCCAGCTCGTCCGGGACCTCGAAGGTCACGGCCGCCGCGTCCGCGCACAGCCGCTGGACCGCGGCGACGCGCAGCCGGTGGAAGGCGGGGCGGCGGGTGCGCGCCGGCGGCGCCGAGGCGGACGCGGTCGCCGAGACGGGGGCGGTCGGGGCCATCAGATCTCCTTGACGTACTCGAACGGCTCGCGGCAGGCCCGGCAGCGCCACAGCGCCTTGCAGGACGTGGCGGCGAAGCGGGAGGTCTCCTCGGTGTCCGCCGAGCCGCACCGGGGGCAGGGCACCGCGGGCCGGGTGGGCGACAGGACCAGGGAGACCGGGCCGCGGGGTGCGGCGCCGGGCGGGGCGATGCCGTGCTCGGCGAGCTTGCGGCGGCCGGCCTCGGTGATCCAGTCGGTGGTCCAGGGCGGGTTCAGGACCGTGCGGATCTCCACGTGCGCGTACCCGGCGTCCCGCAGTCGCGTGGCCACGTCCGCCCGCATCTCGGCCATGGCCGGGCACCCCGAGTAGGTGGGAGTGAGGCTCGCGACCACCGTGCCGTCGCCGGTCATCTCGACGCCGCGCAGCACGCCGAGGTCGGCGAGCGTCAGCATGGGCAGCTCGGGGTCGGGTACCTGCTCGGCGACGTGCCGGGCGCGGCGGGCGTCCAGAGGTGCGAGGCCGGCGGTCACCATGTCGCCTCCGGGTGGGTGCGGGCGACGCCCTGCAACTCGGCGAGGAGCGGCGCCAGATGCTCGGTGTGCTCGCCCGCGCGGCCGGAGCCGGGCAGCGGACGGTCCACCGGCAGGGGCAGCCCTGCCGCCTCGGTGACCTGGCGCAGGTCGTCGGCGACCTCGTCCCGTACGTCGTACGCCGTGTGCAGTTCGCCGAGGTACGGGGCGACCCGGTCCAGCGCCGCGCGCATCCTTCGGTGCGACTCGTCCGTGCCGTCGCCCAAACGCACGGCCCACTCGGCGGCGTACTGCCGGTGGTACGTCAGCTCCTTGACGCCCTTCGCGGCGACCGCCGCGAGGACGGGGTCGGGATGGGCCACCAGCCGCTGGAAGTGGGCCAGGCGCCAGCTGGAGAGGACCAGGAGCCGCACGACGGCGAACGCGAAGTCGCCGCCGGGCAGTTCCGCCAGGGTCACGTTGCGGAAGTCGCCGGCGTCCCGGAAGTAGGCGTAGGCGTCCTCGTCGCGGCCGGTGCCGTCGACCTGGCCGGCGCGCGAGTAGAGCAGGCGGGCCTGGCCGAGGAGGTCGAGGCCGATGTTGGCCAGCGCCACCTCCTCCTCCAGCTCCGGCGCACGCGTGACCCACTCGGCGAGCCGCTGCGCCGAGACCAGGGCGTCGTCGGCGAGGGCCACGCAGGCCGCGGCCAGTTCACCGGTGTCGACGCCCTCGGGCACGGTGGTGTCGACGCCGTGCAGCGGGTCCTCGAAGCCGGTGCCGTAGGCCCAGCGGGTGTCGTCCTCGTGTCCCTCGGCCAGGGTCAGGTAGACGTGGTCGTCACTCATGCCCTGCTCCTAGATGTGAGGGACGTCGTCGGGGATGTCGTAGAAGGTCGGGTGGCGGTAGACCTTGTCGGCGCTGGGGGCGAAGAAGGGGTCCTTCTCGTCGCGGGTGGAGGCGGCGATGTGCTCGGAGCGCACGACCCAGATGCTCACGCCCTCGTTGCGCCGGGTGTAGAGGTCGCGGGCGTGGGTGAGGGCCATCGTGTCGTCGGCGGCGTGCAGCGAGCCGACGTGGACGTGGTTGAGGCCGCGCTTGCCGCGCACGAACACCTCGTACAGCGGCCAGCCCTGCTTGTCGGAGGTCATGCCGCCGCTCCCTTCTCCGTACGGGCCGCCTGCTTGGCCGCGTGGGCGGTGGCCGCCTCGCGCACCCAGGCGCCCTCCTCGTGGGCGGTCCGCCGCCTCCGGATCCGCTGCTCGTTGCACGGGCCGTCGCCCTTGATGACGCGCGTCAGCTCGTCCCAGTCGGGGGTGCCGAAGTCGTGGTGCCCGCGCTCCTCGTTCCAGCGCAGTCCGGGGTCGGGAAGCGTGACGCCGAGCTTCTCGGCCTGCGGGACGGTCATGTCGACGAAGCGCTGCCGCAGTTCGTCGTTGCTGTGCCGCTTGATCTTCCAGGCCATCGAGCGCGCCGAGTTGGGCGAGGAGTCGTCTGGCGGGCCGAACATCATCAGGGACGGCCACCACCAGCGATTCACCGCGTCCTGGACCATCTCCCGCTGCGCGTCGGTGCCGCGCATCATCGTCATCAGCAGCTCGTAGCCCTGCCGCTGGTGGAAGGACTCCTCCTTGCAGATGCGCACCATCGCGCGCGCGTACGGCCCGTACGAGCTGCGGCACAGCGGCACCTGGTTGCAGATCGCGGCGCCGTCCACGAACCAGCCGATCACGCCGACGTCGGCGAAGCTCAGCGTCGGGTAGTTGAAGATCGACGAGTACTTCTGTCGCCCGTCGATCAGCCGCTCGGTGAGATCGGCGCGGTCCGCGCCGAGGGTCTCGGCCGCCGAGTACAGGTAGAGCCCGTGGCCTGCCTCGTCCTGGACCTTGGCGAACAGGATCGCCTTGCGGCGCAGCGACGGCGCCCGGGTGATCCACTCACCCTCCGGCTGCATGCCGATGATCTCCGAGTGCGCGTGCTGGGCGATCTGCCGGACCAGCGTCCTGCGGTAGCCGTCCGGCATCCAGTCGCGCGGTTCGATGCGCTGGTCGTGCGCGATCGTCGCGTCGAAGTGCTCCTGCAGCCCGTCCGGGGGCGGCGCCTCGGCGGCGTGTGTCGTGGTCATCGTCACCAGCTTCCCAACCGACCATTCGTTCGGTATCAGTGTGACGCGTTTCCCGGCGCCGGGCAAGACCCGAAGCCCCATCGGCCACACCCTTGACAGGTCGACCGCACGGCTGGATTACTGGGCCCAGCCGCGCGATGACCGAATGGTCGGTCGGGAGACAGGGTGGTGGGACCACGTGGTGGAGCAGGTGTCGCAGGCCGCTGAGCCGACGCCCACGGAGGTGATGTTCTGCGCGGACGAGGCGTCCCGGCGGCTGGGCATCGAGCTGGTCGGGCACGGCGCGGGAAGCGCCGTACTCCGTATGACCGTGACCCCGTCGATGGTGAACGGACACGGGACCGCCCACGGCGGCTACCTGTTCCTGCTCGCCGACACCGCCTTCGCCTGCGCGTGCAACAGCCACGGGCCCGTGACCGTGGCTGCGGGCGCCGACATCGTGTTCGTCGCGCCGGCCCGCGAGGGCGACGTGCTCGTGGCACGCGCCGAGGAGCGCGCCCGGTTCGGCCGCAGCGGCGTCTACGACGTGACCGTGCGGCGCGCCGGAGAGGTGATCGCGGAGTTCCGCGGACGCAGCCGCAGCATGCGGGACACTACGGCGCGCGAGACGCCGGGCACGACGACGAAGGAGTCGCGATGATCAGCGAGCCGACGACCGGGGCGGCCCCGGCACCCCGCCGGGGTGAGCCCCTCCCCCACGACCTGCTGGACGACGCCGAGCGGCTGCCCCGGGAGCGGCTCCAGGAGCTGCAGCTCGACCGGCTGCGCACGACGCTGCGGCACGCCTACGAGAACGTGGAGCTGTACCGGAAGAAGTTCGACGCCGCCGGCGTGACGCCCGACGACTGCCGCAGCCTCGCGGACCTGGCCCGGTTCCCTTTCACCACCAAGGCCGACCTGCGGGACACCTACCCCTTCGGCATGTTCGCCGTCCCCATGGCCGACGTGCGGCGCGTGCACGCCTCCAGCGGCACCACCGGCCGCGCCACCGTCGTCGGTTACACGGACAACGACCTGTCCATGTGGGCGGACGTCGTCGCCCGTTCGATCCGGGCCGCGGGCGGCCGTCCCGGCCACAAGGTGCACATCTCCTACGGCTACGGCCTGTTCACCGGGGGCCTCGGCGCGCACTACGGTGCCGAGCGCGCCGGGTGCACGGTGATTCCCGCCTCCGGCGGCATGACGGCGCGGCAGGTGCAGATCATCCAGGACTTCCGGCCCGAGATCATCATGGTCACCCCCTCCTACATGCTCACCCTGCTCGACGAGTTCGAGCGGCAGGGCGTCGATCCGCGCAGCACCTCCCTCGAGGTCGGCATCTTCGGTGCCGAGCCGTGGACCGAGGAGATGCGCCGCGAGATCGAGGAGCGGATGGACATCCACGCCGTCGACATATACGGGCTGTCCGAGGTGATCGGCCCCGGCGTGGCACAGGAGTGTGCCGAGACCAAGGACGGGCTGCACGTGTGGGAGGACCACTTCTACCCGGAGGTGGTCGACCCGCTCACGGACGCCGTACTGGCCGAGGGCGAGGAGGGTGAGGTGGTCTTCACCTCGCTCACCAAGGAGGCGCTCCCGGTGATCCGGTACCGCACGCGCGACCTGTCCCGGCTGCTGCCAGGCACCGCACGGCCCGCCTTCCGCCGGATGCAGAAGGTCACCGGCCGCTGCGACGACATGATCATCCTGCGCGGGGTGAACGTCTTCCCCACCCAGATCGAGGAGATCGTGCTGCGCACGCCCGGCGTCGCCCCGCACTTCCAGATCCAGCTCACCGAGCGCGGCCGCATGGACCACATGACCGTGCGGGTCGAGGCCCGCCCCGACGCGGGTCCCGAGCAGCGCGAGGCCGCGGCCACGGCGATCGCCCAGGGCGTCAAGGACGGCGTGGGCGTCACCGTGGAGGTGGAGATCACCGACCCGGAGTCCCTGGAGCGCTCGCTCGGCAAGCTCCGCCGGGTGAGGGACCTGCGCAAGGCGTGATCGTGGGCCGGCGCAGGAACCAAACGTGATCACCGACACGCCTGTTCACCTGTCGCTCTGGTGTGCGGAGAGGTGCGGTTGGGCAGTGAATGCATGATCGGGGGAGATTGAGTACGTCCTGGGGGTAAATCCCGTGCGTGTGTGTGTGATCGGTGCAGGTCTGTCCGGGCTGGCGGTGGCCCACGCCCTCAAGGAGCGCGGCATCGGGTTCGTCTGCCTGGAGAGGGCTCCCGACGTGGGCGGGATCTGGCGTCAGCCGGAGGCCGGCGAGCGGGGCCCCGGGTACCTGTCGCTGCACCTCAACACCGCCAAGCAGCTGACCGGTTACGCCGGCTTCCCGATGCCGTCCTCGTATCCGCTCTACCCCCGGCACAGCCAGGTCGCCGCCTACCTGCGGTCCTTCGCCGACTGGGCGGGCATACGCGACCACGTCGAGCTGCGGACCGAGGTGGTGTCCGTGGACCAGGACACGGACGGCATGTGGACGGTCGTCAGCCGGAACGGGGACGGCGCGACGGCGGCGCGACGATTCGAGCAGGTGATCGTCGCCTCGGGGCATCACACGGACCCCGCACTGCCCGACCCTCTTCCGGCGGGTTCCGATTCGTTCACCGGGACGGTTCTGCACTCCCTCGACTACCGCGACGGCGGCGACTTCGCCGGCCGGCGCGTCGTCGTGGTGGGCCTAGGCGCCTCCGCGGTGGACATCGCCGCGGACCTCTCCCGGCATGCCGCCGAGACCGTGCTCTCGGTGCGCCGGGGACTGCACATCGTGCCCAAGCAGTTGTACGGGCAGTCACTCGACGAGATCGCCGAAGCGCCGTGGTGGAACGAGATGTCCTTCGCCGAGCGGCGCAAGTGGGCCGAGGATGCCCTGCTCGTCGCACGCGGCAGGCTGGCGGACTACGGCCTGCCCGAGCCCGACCATCCGCTCTTCTCCTCCGCCACGACCCTCTCGGACGAGATCCTCAGCCGTATCCGGCACGGCGCGGTGACCCCGAAGCCCGCGATCGCCGCCTTCGACGGCGACCGGGTCGTCTTCACCGACGGCACCCGGGTGGCTGCGGACGCCGTCGTGTACTGCACCGGCTTCCACATGACCTTCCCGTTCCTGCCCGCCGGCTGTCCGGTGGCGGCGGACGGCTCGGTCGAGCTGTACAGACGGGTCGTCCCGGCCGACCGGCCGGGCCTGTACTTCGTCGGACTGGTCCGGCCGGTGGGCGCGATCACCCGGTTGGTGGAGGCCCAGGCGCAGTGGGTGGCGCAGATCATCGGCGGCGAGGCCGAACTGCCCGCGGCGGACGAGATGCGCGAGGAGGTCGGCACGTACCTCGCTGCCATCGTCCAGCGCTACGGCCGGACGCAGGGCGCCTCGATCCAGGTCGACGTGGGCCCGTACCTGGCGGAGTTCCGGGAGTCGCTGCCCGTGTAGCCGCCCCGCCGGGCGCCGTCGGCGGCGCCCGGCCACCCCGTCCGCGACCAGGGCCCCCGGTGCGTGCCGCCGGGAGCCCTGTGGTGTCGGGACGGTCCGCTCAGCGCACCGCCACCGGATGGCGGACGGCCTCCACGACCGGTGGCCGGACCGCGTACGCCTCCGAGGAGAGGTAGGCCGTCACCCGCGGCGGGCGGCCTTGCTGGTGGGCCAGCGCCAGGTAGGCGATCAGCCCCACGCCGTCCTCGGGCCGCCGGTCGGTGACGGCGGCCAGGGAACGCACGAGCGCCGAGGCGTCCATGCCGTGGTGGCGCAGCACGCTCGCCGCCCTCGCCAGGGCCTCCCCGTCGTGCCGGGCGTAGTCGCGGACCGGGATGTGGAGGGTGAAGCCGCTCGGCCGGGCGGTGGTGGTGTCGGTGAAGGAGTGGCAGGACAGACCGGGCCGCCTGCTGAGCCCGCTGATGTCGGGCCCGAGGTCCGCGGCCGCGCGGAAGAAGCCTTCGATCCCCGCGGGCGAGGGGCCCGGGTCCATGCGGGACAACCGCCCGGCCTGGCCGGCCGTGAGGTTGTCGTGGCGCACGTAGACCTTCACCCGGGGTTCCTCCCAGTCGCCCAGGTCCAGGGCGAGGAACGGGTATCCGCTGCCCCGGGGCAGGGAGGCGAAGGCCCTGTGGTGGCCCAGCCGGTGCAGGGCCTCGCGCACCGTCGCGGCGGAACGTTCCGCCCCGTTCGCGGCCGGGTTCAGATAGACCTTGACCTTGGGCACACCGCCGGGCCTCAGTTCCAGGGCGCACCACAGGGCCAGGGGGCCGTGCGGGGCGGGCGGCAGGAAGAGGTCCTGGAGTGCGTCGAGCGGGCCGGTGGTGAAGTGCCAGCGCCGCGCCATCGCCCGGATCGCCTCGAGTCCGACGCGGCCGTTGCGGACCAGGCTGTCTGCGCCGCAGCCCGGTTCCAGCAGCAGCCGCAGGGCGGGAGCCGCGTCCGGCCGGAAGGAGAGGGAGAACTCCACGGGGGTGTGGTCGTCGGACAGGAAGGTGCGGGTGGGCGGTGGCAGGTTCAGCGGTCGCTCGGCCACCGGCCCCAGAGAGTCGGTCAGGACCCGGGCGTAGGTCTCCACGTCGGCCGCGGACAGGCCGGCGACCGCGCCGAGTCTTCGCAGCTGACCGCTGGTGAGGGCGCCGAGCGTCGGTGCGCCCCGCAGGACCGTGCCCGTCGTTTCGGGGGTCACCGGCCCGGACCCCGCCGGATCCGCACAAAGTGATACCCGCCTGGGGAGGCGGGTATCGGGGGGATCGGCGGTGGGAAAGCGGCGTCCGTGGATATGTGGTCCACGACACCTCCTTTTACTCGTGAGCAACTTGAATGCCGCGTTGCTCACTACCCGTGCCGTTGGATCTTCATGCGGAAGGGGCAGGTTGGGCAGGTGTTGCGCATGTCACCTGGTGAGCCAGTTGAGGAACTGGCTCCACATTCCGCTGCGTTCGGCCGGGTGGGCCGGGCTCGCCGCCTTCTCCTCCGCGACTGTCCCGGTGCCCGGCTCCTGGCCGGTACGCCGTCCGGACCGCACCGGGGTGAAGCGGGCCGGGAGCGTGGCCAGAGCCCGGTTGAAGGGGCCCGGACGCCACGTCAGGCTGTCCTCGGGGACGGCGAGTTGCACGTCGGGCAGCTCGTTGAACAGGTGCTCGATGGCGGTGACGGTGATGTGCCGGGCCGGTTCCTTGGACGGGCAGGCGTGCGGGCCCGCGCTCCAGGCCAGGTGCGCGCGGTTGCTGCCGGCCTGACGCGAGGCCTCGAGGGCCGGGCCTGTGTTGGCCGCGGCGAAGCTGACCAGGACCAGGTCGCCCGCCTGCAGGTGCTGTCCGGCGAGTTCCGTGTCGGCGGCGGGGTAGTGCGGCGCGTAGTTCGACATGGGAGGGTTCTCCCACAGCGTGTCGTCGAGGGCCTCGTCGATCAGGCCGCCCTCGCGGGCGTAGCGCTCGTGGGTGAGCAGCCGGTGCAGCGTGTTGCCGATGAGGTTGCGCAGCGGTTCGGCGCCCGCGCCCAGCAGCAGCGCGAGCTGGTGGACCATCTCCTCGTCGGTCAGCCGCGCCTCGTGCCGCATCAGCCAGGAGGTGACGTCGTCGCCCGGCTTGCTCCGCTTGAGCGCCACCAGCTCCTCCACCGCCTGGAACAGCACCGCGGTGGCCTTGTCGGCGTTGACGCCGTCGAACATGCCGGAGATGCCGAACAGCACCCGGTCCCCGATGTCGGCGGGGCAGCCGAAGAGTTCGTTGAACACGAACAGCGGCAGCTGCCTGGCGTAGTCGCCGAGCAGGTCGGCCGAGCCGCGGCCGCCGAACTGGGAGATGAGGTAACCGGAGATCTGCTCGGTGCTCCGGCTCAGCCGGCGGGAGTCCACCCGCGCCATGCTGTCGGTGACCGCCTGCCGCAGGCGCAGGTGGTCGGCGCCGTCGGCGAACATGCAGTTGGGCCGGTAGGCCAGCAGCGGCGCGACGGGGCTGTCCGGGCCTACCTTGCCCTCGTTGAAGGCCCGCCAGCGGCGCGCGTCCTTGCGGAAGGAACCGGAGTCCTGCAGCAGCTGGAGCGCCGCCGCGTAGTCCGTGACCAGCGTCGCCTCGACGCCGGGGGCCAGTTCGACGGGCGCGGCGGCCCCGTAGTGGCGCAGGTACTCGTAGTACGCCTGCGGGTGGGCGGCGAACTCCGGCCCGTGCAGCGGCACGCGGGCGCCGGAGCCGTGTGCCGGGCACCCGGGCGGCGGCACCGGGGCGGTGTCGTGGGCGTTCATGTCTGCTCCCAGCTCCTAGCGGGTGCGGTCCAGCAAGTAGCGGACGAGGGTGGTCAGTGCGGCGGCCGAGGACTTCTCGTCGCGGGCGTCGCAGGTGACGACGGGGGTGTCGTCGAGCAGGTCCAGTGCCTCGCGCAGCGCCCGCTCGTCGCGCAGCGGCGCGCCGTCGAAGTGGTTGACGGCGATGGCGTAGTCGAGTCCGTAGTGCTCGATGAGGTCGATCACGGGGAAGGAGTCGGCCAGCCGCTCGGGGTCGACCAGTACCAGGGCGCCGAGCGCGCCGCGGGCCATGTCCTCCCACATCTGGACGAAGCGCTGCTGCCCGGGTGTGCCGAACAGGTAGAGCACGACGCGGTCGCTGATGGTGAGACGGCCGAAGTCCATGGCGACCGTGGTGGTGGTCTTGCCCTGGACCCCCTTGAGGTCGTCGACCGACTCGGCGGCCTGCGTCATCGTCTCCTCGGTGGACAGCGGCTCGATCTCGGAGATGGAGCCGATGAGGGTGGTCTTGCCCACCGCGAAGTGGCCGACGACGAGGATCTTCACCGCGGTCTGGGTCGCTCCGCCGCGTACGTAGTCCTGCTCACCCAAACTTGGCGCGGAGGCCATTGAGCACCTCCTCCAGGATTTCCTTGTCGGCCAGGCGGGCGCGGGCCACGGGCGGGCGGGTCATGAGGTGGCCGCCTTCCATGAGGGAAGCCAGCAGGATCCGCACCACGCCCAGCGGGAAGTGGGTGTGTCCCGCGATCTCGGCGACCGAGAGGTAGCCGGCGGAGCAGAGGTCCAGCAGGCTCTGTTCCTCGGGGGACAGCCGGGCCGGCCGCCGTGTGTCCTCGGCGGAGGCGGTGACCAGGGTGATGAGGGAGAGGTGTTCGTCGTCGGGCAGGCCGCGGCCCTTGGTGATGACGTACGGGCGTACTAATTCCGCGGACTCGGGCTCCCAGCCGTCGTGGCCGGTCATGAGCGGGTGCCGAGGTTCTCGCGCGGCGGTGTCGTCAGCCGCTTGCCGAGCTGGGCGACGAGCTGCTGCATCCGGAAGGTGATGTCCGCCATGTCGACCTCGGGGGAGGCGGAGACGCCGAGGTAGGCGCCCTCGCCGGCGGAGATCAGGAAGACCCAGCCGCCGTCGAACTCGACCAGGGTCTGCCGCCACGCCTGGTCCGGGTCCTCACAGAAGAAGGCGAGGGTGCGGCTCAGCGACTGCACGCCGCTCATCGCGGCGGCGACCCGGTCGGCGTCGTCCCTGTCGAAGTCCTGCGTCCGGGCCATCAGCAGTCCGTCGGCGGATATCAGGACGGCGTGCAGGGCCCCGGGAATCTCCAGAGCGCTGTCGAGCATCCATGACAGATCGTCGTTCACGAGTCCTCATGTCCTTCGCTTCTTGCACCGGGTGTTCTGCTCGTCCGGTCCGTCTCCTGGGGCCGGGTGACGCGGCCGGTCTGCGTGCCCCGTTGGAAGGCGGCCATGATCTGAGCCTGCTCGGAGTCGGAGCGGCCTGCGGAGCGCGGGGTGGCCGCGCTGCCGGGCACGATGGCCATCGGGCGCTTGCGGCGCCGCCGGGGCAGACCGTCGTCGGTCTGGGCCGGGGTGAGCGCGGTGTCCGGTCCGCCGTCCTGGCCGGGCCGGGCCGTGGCGCGGGCGGCCGGGGCGGGCGCCTTCTTCTCCGGCATGGCGGTGAGCAGTTCGTGCGGCAACAGGACCACCGCGCGTACACCTCCGTAGGGGGAAGAGGAGTCCACCGACACCTCGAAGCCGAAGCGCTCGCACAGCAGGCCGATGACGGCGAAGCCGAACTGCGGCGGATTGCCGAGTCCCGCCACTCCCGAGGCGCGCTCGGTGGCGAGCAGCTTGTCGGCGCGGGCTCGCTCCTCGTCGCTCATGCCGACACCGGCGTCGTCGACGACGACGCAGATGCCCTTGGGCACGGTCCGGATGTTGATCTCGACGACGGTGTCCGGGCTGGAGTAGCTGGTGGCGTTGTCGAGCAGTTCGGCGAGGGCCAGGGCGACGGGTTCGACGGCCCGGCTGGTGATGCCGAAGTCGACCTGCGAGAGGATCTCCACCCGGCGGAAGTGCCGGACGCGCCCCTGCGCGCTGCGCACCACGTCGTACACCGAGGCGGTGTCGCGCCGGCCGCCCAGCCAGCCGTCGCACAGGACCGCGATGGACTGGGCACGCCGGCCGAACTGCGAGTTGGTGTGGTCGATCTCCAGCAGGTCCTGGAGGAGCGCCGAGTCGCCGTACTTCGTCTGCAGCCGGGAGAGGACCAACTGCTGTTCGGCGGCGAGACCCTGAAGGGTCCGCATGGCCGATTTCAGGACGGTCTTCGTCTCGTCCTCGGCCCGCTCCTGCGCCGCCTGCACGGACTTGCCGTAATCGTTCTCCAGCTCTGTGTAATGGGCCCTGAGCCCTTGGACCTCCTGCCGCAAAGCTCGCGCCGCCCTGCGCTGGCGGCTGATGAGCGCGGCGGCGGCGACGAGGGCGACGAGGGCGGCCCAGAGCAATGGGTTCCCTGTGTATTCCGTCATAAGACTCTCTTCAGGCGACTGAAGGCCGGCTTGCTGAGTTCCCGTCTACGCGGGCGGCCCGGTGGACCGCCCGCACCGAGGTGGGTGCTGTGCCCGGGCTGTCCCTGAAGTCGGGGATGCCGTCTTTCACCCATCCGCCCGCTCCGCAAACGCGGTGATCGTATCACCGCATGATCAGCTGAATTGACGTCAAGAAATGCTCATACGGCAGCGGTTGGGGACCGACAGGTGGCCGTACCCGGGCGGTGGGTACAGTCGGCCCCGTGAAAGATGCACAAGACACCTTCCGCCCCGGCCCGGGGGCGGCGCGGGACGGCACGGCGTGACGCCGGAGGCCATGACCGCGGTGTTCGCGGCGGGCTTCGGGGCCGGCGCCATCAACAGCGTCGTCGGCTCCGGAACGCTGATCACCTTTCCGGTCCTGCTGGCCACGGGACTGTCGCCCGTCACCGCCACGGTCTCCAACGCGCTCGGCCTCATCCCCGGTTCCATCAGTGGGGCCGTCGGCTACCGGAAGGAGCTGAGCGGCCAGCGCCGGCGCATCCTCGAACTGAGCGCCGGGGCGTTGCTGGGCGGTCTCGCCGGCGCCACTCTCCTGCTGTCCCTGCCCGCCGACGCGTTCGAGACGATCGTGCCGGCTCTGGTGGGTCTGGCCCTGGTGCTGGTGGCGCTCCAGCCCCAGCTCAGCAGGCTGGTCCAGCGCCGCCGCGAGCGCACCGGCGCCTCCCCCCGCCGTGACGGCGGCCCGCTGCTGTTCACCGGCCTGACGCTCGCCAGCGTCTACGGGGGCTACTTCGCGGCCGCGCAGGGGATCATCTACCTGTCCCTGATGGGCATGCTCCTCGACGAGTCCCTGCAGCGCCTCAACGCCGTCAAGAACGTGCTCTCCGCCCTCGTCAACACCGTCGCCGCGCTCTTCTTCCTCTTCGCCGCGGACTTCGACTGGACGGCCGTCGCACTCATCGCCGCCGGCTCGGCCCTCGGCGGTTACGCCGGGGCCAAGGTGGGCCGGCGTTTCAGCCCTCTGGTCCTGCGGATCCTGGTCGTGACGGTCGGCACCGTCGCCCTCGTGCAGCTGCTGCTCCGCTGACCCGGCCGACTACGGGGCGGGCAAGAGCGGAACCTTCCCCATCTCTTGTTCCTTCACACCGTGACCGCGCGGGCAGGGCACGGGGACACACCACGCCGTCGCGCGGATTGCCCAGGGGAGCGATCAGGGAAGCCATGGGAGCGCCCAAGACCGACTCGAAGGGGCGCACCCTCGTGACGCTCGTGGCGCCTCCCCCATACCCAGGGCAGCGGGCTCGCTGCCGAACTCGTCACCGCGGTCGCCACGATCATCCGGCGGGTACCGCTGGAACTCGCCCCCGGCCAGACGGTACGGCCCGTCGCCGCGGCCACCGTACGGCCCCGGAACCTGCTGATGACCGTACGCACCAGAGAGGGTCCCCCGGCCCCGTCCGCCGGCTGAGCCCGTGCGCCGGGCCGGCCGGCGGGGCCCGGCGGCCGGCCCCGGGCCCGTCGGCATAACGGCGCGTTATGAGAAGTCGGGATTGGCGGCCCCTGATCCGCTCCCGACATGCTGAGCGGCGCCCCCACACACCCACACGCGCCCCTACGCGTGTCGTCGGAATCGAGGAGCCTTGCGCATATCCAGACTCGTCCCCACCTTGACGGCCGCTCTCCTGGCAGCGCTGCTGTCCGCGTTCACGCTCGCGCCGAGCGTCTCGGCGGCGGAACCGCGGCCCGGCGACGGCGGCCCCCAGCCGATCATCGGCGGCGGCTACGCGCAGAACGCCCCCTGGGCCGCCCGGCTGTTCTCCAACGGCGCCCAGACCTGCAGCGCGACCATCATCTCCCCCACCTGGATCCTCACCGCCAAACACTGCGTGAGCGGCGGGGGTCTCTCCTTCCGCATCGGCAGCCTCGACCAGCGGTCCGGCGGCACCGTGGCGAACGGCGTCCAGACCGTCACCCACGGCTCGTCGGACCTCGCGCTGGTCCGGCTCGACCGCTCCGTCTCCGCCTCCTACGCACAGCTCGGCCAGCCGGGCACGGTACGGGTCGGCCAGACCGTACAGGTCTACGGCTGGGGCGCCACCTCCCGGTGCGGCTCGGAGATCAACTGCCAGTCCCCGTACCTGAAGGTCGCGAACGTGAGCGTGACGCAGGGCTGCCGCGACGCCTACTACGGTTCGGCGATCTGCGCCCGTCCCGTCGACGGCATCACCGCGGGCGGCGACTCGGGCGGCCCGATGATGGCCGGCGGCATCCAGGTGGGCGTCGCCTCGACCAGCGACCGGCAGACCACCACGGCGTACACGAACGTGACCGCCTACCGCTCGTGGATCCAGTCCGTCGCGGGCGTCTGACCCGTCCCGCCCCAAGGAGCGAACCGCGGTCCGGCCGACCGCGGCCTGCCTCCCTCCCGGCGGAGGCAGGCAGGCCGCGGGACCCGGCGCTCGTCGCCGGTACCGGCCGGCCCCCCGATGCGCCCTGGTACCCGGCGTCCAGGAACCGGACGGCCCGGCAAGCGCGTGGTGAATGCATCTACCGTTCACCGAGAACGATCGGCGTCCCGCGCGAAGGAGCACCGGTATGGCCGGGCAGACGGACAAGCCCCTGGTGAACGAAGACGAGGTGGCCGTACTGCGGCTCCAGGACGTGAGCGTCCGCCGTCACACGACGGACCAGTCGATCCTCGACGGGATCGACTGGTCGGTCCGGCCGGGAGAGCACTGGGCCCTGCTGGGGGCCAACGGCGCCGGGAAGACCACCCTGCTGCGGCTGCTCGGCGCGCTCATGCACCCCACGGCCGGTAGCGTCGACGTCCTCGGCAGCCGGCTCGGCCGGGTCGACGTCCGCGAGCTCCGTACCCGCATCGGCCATGTCACCTCCGCCCAGCGGGTGCCGCAGGACCTCACCGCCCACGCGGTCGTACTCACCGGACACAGCGGCACCGTGCAGCCACTGTGGCGGACGTACGACGACGAGGTCCGGCTCCGTGCCCACGAACTCCTGACCGAACTGGGCGTCAAGGAGCTGACCGACCGGCCCTACGGCGTCTGCTCGGGCGGGCAGCGGGCCCGCGTCCTCCTCGCCAGGGCGCTGATGGCGGACCCTGCCCTGCTGCTCCTGGACGAGCCGTTCAACGCCCTGGACCTGCCGTCCCGCGAGGATCTCGTCGAGGCCATGCACCAACTGGCCGAGGGACGCCCGCAGCTGGCCACCGTGACGGTCACCCATCACCTGGAGGAACTGTTCCCGGCCGTCAGCCACGCTCTGCTGCTGCGCGAGGGCCGGCCCCTGTCCCAGGGACCCGTGAACGACGTCCTGACCGACTCCCTGCTGACCACCTGCTTCGGCCGTGACATCACGGTGGCCAGGCGCGACGGCCGCTGGTCCGCCTACTCGGGCCGCCGCACGCGGGGTTAGCGGCTCCTCTGCTCGAAGGCCATCACTCACGCTCGAACTCGCGGTACGTCGCGAAAGAGGAGGCCGCCCCCCGTGCGGGGGCCTTCCTGGAGGAGCACGCCCTCGGCGGGACCGGCACGTCGCTCCACGACTGCTAGGTTCACCTCCCGTGCATCCACAAGTATTCGACATGCAGTTCCGTGAACGCGGCCGCCGGACAAAGAGCTTCGGCTTCGGCCTGCTGGCCGTCGCGACTCTGCTGTGGGTGTGGTGCGGCGTACTGCTCACCACCCCGTACGAGATCGAGCGCGAGTACTCGACCCACCCGGTGGAGTGCGAGTCCCGCCTGTTCACCGACGACGGGACGGCGAACGAGGGTCCGTCCAAGGATCCCTGCGGTGACGAACGGGACTGGCCCGAGGTGCTGGCTCTGCTCGGCCTCTCGATTCCCGTCTCCGTCGCGGGCGCGGTGCTCCTCACCTACGGACTCATCGGTGTGCGGGTGAGCGAGCACGCCGCCGACCTGGCCCGCCTGCAAGAACTCGCCGACCGGGGCAAGGGCCGGGCCGACGCGTAGCCCGCGTGGCGGAGGGAGGCCGCGCGAGGGCGGCCCCGGGCGTATCGGCGTACCGAACGTCCGGGACCGCCCCTCGGCTCCCCCGCCGGGGGCCTGCCCAGCCGCCGGCCGATGAAAACGGGACCCGCGGCGGCGGGGCGCACGTGCACCCCCACGGGTCACCCCGGTCAACACGGTGATGCCGGCGAGGTGCGAGGTCGTCCCGTCCGCGCTGCCGGCTCGTTGACGGGGCATGCGCACGGGTGGAGGACCCTGCTTCACCCGCCCGCCCCGACCCGAGGAGCAGCCACCCCATGGGAACCGCCGTCCACGTCCCGCAGACAAGGGACATGCTCGGAGACGAGCTCTCCGGCGACGAAGCCCTGACCGCCCTGCGCCGGTACGGCGGCCTGCGGCTGCTGACCGACGCCTTCACCCGGTTCCGCTACGCGGACGGCTTCACCAACGCGCGGGCCCTCGCCTTCCAGGTGGTGATCGGTCTGGTCCCGTTCACCATCGCGCTCGTCGGTCTGGCCACGTCGGTGCAGACCGAGGGCGTGGGCCGGGTCATCGAGCTCACTCTCGGCCGGATCGTGCCGGGCGCCGGCGCCGACGTCGTGCAGAAGGCGTTCGAGGGCACCCGGCGCAGCGCCGACAGCGACGCGTGGAGCACGCTGGCGCTGTGGCTGGGCCTGGCGTTCGCCGTGCTGAACCTCGCTTCGGCCATGGGCCAGATCGAGCGGGGCGCCAACCGCATCTACGGCATCGAGCGCGACCGCCCCTTCCCCCGCAAGTACGCGAGGGCGCTGGTGCTCGCGGTCACCGCCGGTCTGCCCATGGTGACGGGGTTCCTCGTGCTCGTCGCGGGCGAGGCCGTCGGGGACGCCGTGGCCCGCTCCGTCGGCGACCGGGACGGCGTCACCGGGTGGTGGGGTGTCCTGGAGGTACCGACGGGGCTGCTGCTGGCCTGGGTCGCCTCGGCGGTGATCCTGCGCTGGTCACCCCGCCGCGACCAGCCCGGCTACACCTGGCTGGCCTTCGGTTCGGCGGTCCACCTCGTGCTGTGGGTCTCGGCGACCTGGCTCCTCGCGCTGTACGTCGGTCGCAGCGGCGCCTTCGGTGACGTCTACGGTCCGCTCACCGCGTTCATCGCGCTGCTGCTGTGGGCGAACCTCACGGCCGTGGCACTCTTCCTCGGCATCGCGTTCGCCGCCCAGTTGGAAGCGGCCCGGGCCGGCATCCGTACGCCCGTGCGGCCGGACCCCGGGCCGGGCGCCTGACGGTCCTCGGCGACCACGGGTCGCCCGGCGGAGCCGGCCCCGGGCCCGGCCGGCGGGAACGTCAGGAGCAGCCCCAGGCCGACATCCCCTGGAGCCGGGCCAGCCGTTCGGCCACGGCGATCTGCTCCACGCGGGAGGCGAGGTCCGCGCGCGGGGCGTACTCCAGGCCGCCCGCCGCGATCCAGCTCGACCGTGCGAACTGCAGGCCCCCGTAGTAGCCGTTGCCGGTGTTCGCCTTCCAGTTGCCGCCGGATTCGCACTCGGCGATGGCGTCCCAGTCGGTGCGCAGGGGGACCGAGGGCGATGCCGCCGCGGTGGTCGTACCCAGTGCCGTCGCGGCGAACAGGACCACCACGGCGGTCCGGATCCTGCGACCCTGCGAACTGCGCACGTCGCCCGTATGAGCATTTCGTCTACAGATCATACAAAGACTGATACACCACGTGGCGGCCCTCCGCCGTGCCGACGACCCCGTCCTTACGCCGGTCGGAGCACCCGAACCACCCCCGGCAAAGGCCTGCCCGGTGCAGCCAACCGGCCTGTGCCGGCGAGGTGTTGCGCTCATCGTCACCCACTGCCCGCGTCACGTCGCCGACCGTACGCGGCCCGGGCCGTCCGCCACCGCTTTCGGCGGCGAGGCAGTCCGGTACGGCCTCCGGGGCGACGAGGCGGTTGACGCGGTTCGGGACGTCGAAGCCGATCAGGAGGAGCACCACGAGGGTCAGCGAGAACGTCAGCACCGCGAGCGACTGGCCCGGGTACATGGCCGACGCCGGCCCGGCCCCGAGCACCGGCGCGACGGCGCTGCCCAGCGCTCCGACGTTGCAGGTGAAGCCCAGGGACGCCGCCCTGGTCTCGGTCGGGAAGTGACCGGCGGTGAACTTGGGCAGCAGAACCGAGATGCCCGGGTGCCCGCGCCGGCGTGCCGTACCGCGGCGGATCGTCTCACGTCCACAATTCGCCGCTGTCGCACAACCGGGCGCCCATGTTCCGCTGCATCATGCGCAGCGCGGCATCCGCGAGGTCGGCGTGGATGTGTGCGACCGCGTCGCGCGGGACGATGACCTGCAGGTGGCGGATGTGGGCGTCGAGCGCCGAGTAGAGCACGCACTGTTCGGTCACTTGCCCGCACAGCACGAGCCGGTCGATCCCCTGCTGGTGCAGCAGGTACGTCAACGGGGTCTCGAAGAAGATCGAGTGGCGTGCCTTGACCACGAAGAGGGAGGCTTCGTCGGGCTTCAGCGGCTCGACGAGTCGGGCGTGCGGTCCCGAGAGGGCCTTGTCGAGGATCTCACCGTGGTGCGAGCGCCATTCACCGAAGTTGTCGTTGACGTAGATGACGGGGACGCCCTGCCGCCGCGCCCGCTCCAGCAGGCCGGTCTGCGCCGGAAGCACGGATTCCACGACGGGAATCAGCGAGTCGGCGTCCTCGTGATCGTAGGTGTTGATCATGTCGATGACGATCAGCGCGGTCTTGCCCATGCAGCCCAGGTTGCCACTGGGCGGCGGTAAAACCACACTTTGCCGGCGGACGGCGGGGCGAGGAGTCCTCGGGGAGGTCACCCGCGGGCCCGCTCGGAGGGTTCCGTCTCTTCCCCGGCGAGGGGACTCAGCGCCCAGGGCGCCGGTCCCAGGCCCTCGTTCCAGTCGCGCAGCCGCCCCTCGTTCACGCAGACTATTCCGCACTGCTCGGCGTACTCGACTGCCGGTGCGGTGAAGTCGCTGCTGGTGACGAGGACCGCGACGTCTGCCTCGTGGACGGTGAAACAGGTACCGCCGAAGCGCTGCAGGTCCTGGGAGCCGACCTTGTGGTCGTCGCCGTAGCGCTTGCACTGGATGACGACGCGCCGGCCGTCCGGGGCCAGCGCCACCACATCCGCGCCGAGGTCGCCCGCTCCGCCCACGACCTCCACCTCGGCGCAGCCGTCCCGTACGCAGAGATCGGCTATCACCTGCTCGAACTCGTCGGGGCTCAGCGCCTCGTGGTCGACGACCGCGGCCGTGGCGGGCTCATCGAAACCGTGCGCCTCGTCCGTCGGCGCGGCCGTCCGCTGCTCCTCCAGCACGTCCAAAGCCGTCGCCGTGGCTTCCTCCAGCGCTCCGGTGGTGCGGCGCGCCAGTCTCCTCGCGGAGAATCCCGAGCGCCCGCGCCGGCAGACGACACCTGCCACCACCGCCCCGAGCACCAGTACGACGGCCCAGGCGGGGCGCCGCTCCGCGACGTCGAACGCCATCCGCACGACCCACCCCGCGACGACCAGACCGACGGCGGCGAGGCCGAAGTACATGGCCGTCGCCCGGAGGTCGAAGCGGCGCCCGGAGCGTCTCGGGCGGGTGCGGCGTGCGGACACGGTCACGATGGTCGTTCCTCCCTGCGGCCGACATGTTGATCACGTACGCCGTCTGCCCAAGAACCGCCGGTTCACCGTCCGTTCATGACACGCCGTCGGATGGCTCATCCATCCCTTGCGTAAATCTTCCAGGCATAACGTGAGGAATATGAAGAAATGCCATGTTGTGTACCTGGTGTGCACCGCAGCGATGATCGGAACGGGGCTCGGCGCGGCTCCGGCATCCGCCGACCACACGACCCACGTGGTCCACCCCGGCGAATCCATCCAGAAGGCGGTGGACGCCGCCGAGCCGGGCGACACCGTTCTCGTCACCCCCGGCACCTACCACGAGAGCGTCAGGGTGAGCACCCACGGGCTCACCCTGCGAGGCGTGGGCCACGGCACGATCGTCAAGCCGAGCACGCAGAAGGCCGCGGACAACACCTGTGCCGAGGGCGGCAACGGCATCTGCGTCGTCGGCACGAAGGACAAGAACGTCAAGGGCGTCACCGTCGCCGACCTGACGGTGACCGGCTTCAAGCGCACCGGCCTGTTCTCCGCGGCCACCGACGGACTCACCGTGCGGAACGTGACGGCGGTGAAGAACGGCGTCTGGGGCATCGCCCAGGAGCAGTCGATCCACGGCACGTTCCGGGACAACATCGCGCGCGACAACGGTGACGCGGGCATCTTCCTCGCCAACACCGTCACGGCCGAGGAAGGCGCCGCGGACAGCGAGGGCACCCTCGTCGCACACAACCGGCTCGAGGGCAACCGGATCGGTGTCACCGTCCGCCGTCTGCGCAACCTCGCCGTCGCGGACAACTACGTCGGCGGCAACTGCGCGGGCGTGTTCGTCGTCGGCGACGAGAACAAGCCCAGGGCCGGCGACCTGGTCGTACGCGACAACTACGTCGTGCGCAACAACAAGTCCTGCCCGAAGACCGACCGGCTGGACGCGCTCCAGGGCTCCGGCATCGTCCTGACCGGCACCGAGCAGGTCCTGGTCGCGGACAACACGGTCGAGGGCAACTCCGGCAAGTCCCCGATGTCGGGCGGCATCGTCCTGTTCAAGAGCTTCGTGGGCGTCACCAGCGAGAAGAACGACATCAACGGCAACAGGCTGCGCGGCAACTCCCCCGCCGACCTCGTCAACACCGAGACCGGCGACATCGCCAAGGGCAACACCTTCGCGGGCAACACCTGCGGGTCCTCCAAGCCCGCGGGACTGTGCTGACCGGCCGGCCGTAGCCACCGGTGGGCCCGAGCGGACCGAAGCAGGAAGGAAAGCGGCACATGACGACCGCACAGACTGCCCCACCCCCGCCCATGCGGCTGAGGGAGCTCGTGTTCGGGGCGGCATGTGCCGCCGCCCTCCGCGCGGCCGTCCGGCTCGGGGTCGCCGACGCGCTCGGTGACACCCCCATGGCCGTGGAGGATCTCGCGGCCTCGGTGAAGACCGAGCCAGGACCGCTGCGCCGGCTACTGCGCGCCCTGACCTGCTACGGCGTCTTCGCCGAGGGCAGGGACGGGAGGTTCACGCACACCGACATGTCGCTGCTGCTGCGCGAGGACGACCCGCACAGCCTGCGCCACATCACGCTGTGGTGCACCGAGCCGTGGACCTGGGACGCGTGGCCTCAGCTGGACGAGGCGGTGCGTACCGGCCGCAACGTCGTCGAGGGCCTGTACGGCAAGGAGTTCTTCACCTATCTCAACGAGGACGCACCCGAGTCGGCCGAGGTCTTCAACCGTGCCATGACGACGTCCAGCCGCCAGTCGGCCCAGGACGTCGCGGCCCTCCTCGACCTGTCGGACGCCACCTCGGTCGCGGACATCGGCGGCGGCCAGGGGCACGTGGTGGCGAGCCTGCTGGAGAAGTACCCCGCGCTGCGCGGCACCCTGCTCGATCTGCCGCGCGTCGTGGAGAACGCCGACCCGCGGCTGCGCGAGGGCGGATCGCTCGCCGACCGGGTACACGTCGTGCCCGGCGACTGCCGGGTGGCCGTCCCCGTCCAGGCCGATGTGTACATCATCAAAAACATCCTGGAGTGGGACGACGACAGCACCGCCCGCGCGCTGCGGGGCGTCATGGCGGCGGGCGGGCCCGGGGCGCGGGTCGTGGTCATCGAGAACCTCGTCGACGACACACCCTCGATGCGGTTCAGCACCGCCATGGACCTGCTGCTGCTCCTCAACGTCGGCGGCGCGAAGCACACCACCGACAGCATGATCGGCCGGCTGACCGACGCGGGCCTCGTCATCGACGACATCCGTCCCGTCAACCCCTACCTGCACGCGTTCGACTGCACCGTGCCCCGGTGAGCTGACCGGGAGGCGCGGCACATGTCGGCCGCCGGACCGCTACGTGCGCGGTCCGGCGGCCGACATGTGCACGCCGGGGGGCGGCGGATCAGGCACCGGGCGAGCGACGGTCGGTGACGAGCTCCATACGGGCGCCCTCGAGAGCGCGGGCGAGGTCGTCGCCCGCCGGCGCGGCGGCGTCCGTAGCGGCCGGGCCGTCCAGGAGCGTCGTCAGCCCGGCCACCTGGCCGGGGTCCGGAAGGCCGAGGGACACCGCCGGGCCGGCGGCGTCCAGGCCGCCTCGTACGTCGACCAGCCGCACCACCACGTCGTCGCGCTGGAAGATCGTGCTGCGCAGGACCACGCTGTCCGGGTCGTCCGCCGCCGCCTCGTCGCGCTCGGCGAGCAGCCGGGCCAGCCGCATGCCGCAGCCCGGCCGGGCCGGGTACGACAACGCGTACCGCCGCGCCGCCGGATCGTCCTGACCCGCGGTCACATGGTGGACGGCGGGCAGTGCCGCCCGTGTGTAGAACACCCGGGCGGACTCCGGGTCGCCGAGGTCGCGGTCCTGCTCCAGATACGGGTTGAGGGCCTCCTCGACGGCCCGTACCTCGGGCTGTGCGGCCACGTGCCGCAGGGCCGCGAGCAGGTCCCCGCGCACCTCGATGGCCCGCACCACCCGGTTGCCGTGCAGGAACAGGGAGGTACGGCACAGCCGCGTGGTGTCGTCGACCCGCAGTTCGGGCGCGGCGTAGTCGGCGAGGATCCCGGCGACCGCCTCCTCGCTGCCCGGTTTCACGGTGAAGGTGAGGGCGTGCCGGATCACGCCGTCACCGAGGCGCGGCGACGCCTGGAGCCCGCCCCGGGCGGTCCCGGCACCCGCGGCCGGGTGGCTGGTCTCGCGGACCACGTGGAAGCGGAGTGACCTGGTGTCCCGGACGCATCTGTGCAGCGGCTTCACCATCCGCACGTGCTCCTCGCTGCTCACCCAGTCCAGGAACGGCGGGGCGCTCTCCCACTCACTGGTGATCAGCCACTGCGAGGGGTTCTCGATGGACTGGCACAACTGCTCGCCGAGGTGCCCGGGGACGGACTCGACGTGGCTGCGCAGTTCCTCGTACGTCTCGATGAACTGCTGCTGGGCTCCGTCGTGGACGTCCACCAGCAGGACGACCCGGAGTCTGGAGCCGTCGAACACGGACTGGGAGACATGGTGCGACACCTGTCGCGTCACCGGTTTCGAAGCAGTGGTGGACGTCATGGTCATCCTTCGCACATCTCCTTCGCTGGGGGCGGAACTGAACGTCGGCCGCGGTGATGCGACGCCAGCGTCCCTCGATCCTGTGCCCGGCCCCGCGGGCGCGCGACTCGTGTGCACTACACGAGTGATCGGGCGGTACCCGGGACGGCGTACGGAACTCGGCCGTGCGGAACTCGGCCGTGCGGAACTCAGGCGAGGTGTGCGAAGACCACCAGGTTCTGGGTGTAGTCCCTGGCCTTGCGGTCGTAGTCGCCCGCGCAGGTGATGAGCCGTACCTCGGACCGGTCCGCGTCGCCGTACACGCGCTCGCTGGGGAAGTCGTCCTTGTCGAACGTCTCCAGGCCGTCGACCACGAAGGACGCCCTGCGTCCGTCGGCCCTCTCGACGTGGAAGACGTCTCCCTCGTCCAGCCGGCCGAGGTACGCGAAGACGGCCACCGACGTTTTCGTGTCCACGTGCCCGGCGATGATCGAGGTGCCCTTCTCTCCGGGGGAGGCGCCCTTGGCGTACCAGCCGACGAGGTTGGTGTCGTCGGACGGCGGGGCCTGGAGCTGCCCGTTCGCGCCGATGGCGAGGTCGGTGAAGGGGGCGTTGACGAAGGCCTGCGGGATGAGCAGGCGCACCGGCTTCGAGCGCGGCAGGTACGTGTCGGTGACGGTGTCTGCGTCCGTGGCCGTGTCCGTGGCCGCCCCCGCCCGGCCGGCGGCCGCGGAGGGGGCCGACGCGCTGGGCTGCGCGGCGAGCGGGGGACGCATGGAGTCGGCCGTCGTGTCGTTGCCGCCGATCAGGCTCATCGCCAGGATCAGGAGGGCCATGGCGCACAGCAGCGTCATGCCCGAGCGGGACCCGGTCTGCTCCGGCTCGTCACCGGCAGGGGAAGAAGGGGGGGCCGGCGCCGGCGGGACAGGCGGGACTGGCATGGGGGACCACCTCACTGAGGCACAGGCGGACAGGGTGGGAAGGAGCGAGCCGGGCCGCCGCACGGTGCCTCGGTGGCGGCCCGACTGCTATCGCGCCCGGCATGGCTCACGCCACCCCGTGAGCCGACTTCCTGCGGCGGACGGCGTACAGGCCGGTCGCGGCGACGCCCAGGACGGCCAGGCCGCCCGCGGTCGTGGTCGGCGCGTCCAGCCCGCCGCCGCCGGTGTGCATGCCACCACGCGGCTTCTCGTGCTCACCGCCGCCCCACGACTTCTCACCCTCGTCGTGCTTGCCCTCGTCCTGCTTGTGGCTCTCTTCGCCCTCCTTCGAGCCACCCTCCCAGTCACCCTTGTCCACAGCGGTCAGCGCACCGCCACCCGTGTGCATGCCACCACGCGGCTTCTCGTACTCACCGCCGCCCCACGACTTCTCACCCTCGTCCTGCTTGCCCTCGTCGTGCTTGCCTTCGTCCTGCTTGCCTTCCTCGTGCTTGCCCTCGTCCTGCTTGCCTTCCTCGTGCTTGCCTTCGTCCTGCTTGCCCTCGCCGTAGTTGCCCTCGTCCTGCTTGCCTTCCTCGTGCTTGCCCTCGTCCTGCTTGCCCTCGCCGTAGTTGCCCTCGTCCTGCTTGTGGCTCTCTTCGCCCTCCTTCGAGCCACCCTCCCAGTCACCCTTGCCCACAGCGGTCAGCGCACCGCCACCCGTGTGCATGCCACCGCTCGGCTTCTCGTACTTGCCTCCGTTGTCATGCTCCTTGCTGTACGAAGCGTCGTCGTGGTCCCCGTCACCCCAGACCGCCGCGTAGGCGCCGGGAGCACCGAGGACGAGGACGGCCGAGGCCGCCGCCGTGGTCAGGGCCATGCGAGCTGAGCGCATCTGTGTTCCTTCCGTCACGACCGGGCAGCTGGCGCTTCGTCAGCTGAGGTGACCCGGACCTGACGTGAATTACCGTCAGTCAGCCCTCCGCATCGCGCCACTCGAGGCGCTCAGCCGGGTGAACGCCCGCCCGTTCCAGGGCCAGCGTGCGGACGAGTGGGGTGTACGAAACGGGGTACGGAGGCCTTCCCCCCTACCCGGGTCCACCGATCAGTGACGGCAGGTTCGACCGGACACCTCTGTCGGTCAACTGCTCCGCCCGGCAAGGCTTCCGGGTGTGAAGTCAAGGACAGGTACTGGTATCCGCCCGTTCGGGTGCCCCGGACGAGCGCGCCGCCGAAGCTGCGGCCCGCGACCTGACGGCCCGGACGGAAGCACTGCCCGAGGTGGCGGACGTGGCGGCCCCGCTGGGGTCGGGTGATCGCCGGATCCTGACGCCGGCCTGGATGGTCCGCGCCATAGCCTGTACCAGAAGGCGTCCTCGTTCCCCTACTCCTCCGGGTCGGCGTGTGTCGGGTCCGCCACCTCGGGCTGCTGGCGGCGGGAGCCGGGCGCGGCCCGGTCGGGGGTGGCCTCGCTGTGCGCGGACTGGGGCGGCGGAGGCGGTGCGGTGTCCCCCGGGGCGCCGACGCCGGCGGCGGGCAGGCGCAGGGCGAGCAGGGCGACGTCGTCGCCGCGGGGCGTGAGGCGGTCGAGCAGCTCGTCGCAGTACTCGTCGATGCTCCGCCCCTCCAGCCGGCGGGCCAGGACGCCGGCGTGGTGGCGGAGCTTGGCCATGCCCAGGTCGATCGGACGGTCGCGGCTCTCCACCAGGCCGTCGGTGTAGAGCAGGAGGATGCTCTCCGGCGGGAGCTCCTCGCTCGCGTCGGGCCAGTCCAGACCGAGGCGCAGGGTGGCGCTCATGCCGATGAGCGGGCCGTGTCCGCCCTCCAGGAAGCGGGTCTCGCCCTCCCGTGTGATCAGCAGGGGCGGCGGGTGACCGGCATTGACCCAGTGGAACTGCCAGGGGCCGCCTTCCGGGCCTTCGACGCGGGCAAAGACGAGTGTGGCCATGGGGGCGTCGCTGGTGTTGGTCACGGCCTCGTCGAGGCGCCGCATGATCACACTGGGCGGCTCCTGATGGTCCCAGGCCAGGGCGCGCAGCATGTTGCGGACCTCGGCCATGTGGGCGGCGGCCTGGAGGTCGTGTCCCACCACGTCCCCGATGACCAGGGCCATGACGCCGTCGGCGAGCAGGAACGCGTCGTACCAGTCGCCGCCGACCTCCATGGCGCTCTCGGCGGGCCAGTACCGGGCGGCCATGCGGACGTGGTCGACCTGTGGGAGGGGGGTCAGCAGCTGGCGCTGCATGGTCTCGGCGACGTTCTGCTGCTCGTGGTAGAGCCGGGCGTTGTCCAGGAGCAGTCCGACGCGGCGGCCGATGTCGGCCAGCAGGGCGACCTCGCCCTCGGTGTGGGCGGGGTGGTCCCCCTCACGTGCCACGGTCAGCATCCCGTACGAGCGTTGCCGGGTACGGAGCGGGACGACCACGGCCGAGTGTCCGCCGAGCCGTTCGAACAGCACCCGGTGCGTGGCGGCGAGGGGGTTTCGCGGGTCGTCGAGCGCGTCCTCGGCGCTCAGCACGACGGGGCGGTCACTGTTGATCAGCCGGGCCAGTGCGGCGCGGGCCGGGTCCGGCAGCGGGGTCCCCCGCCCTCTCAGCCGTCCCGCCCGGTGCGGGTACGTGCTGCTGCGGACGGCGACCCGCTCCAGGATGTCCGAGTGCCCCGGGTAGACGTCGACCGCGGCCCACTGGCCCAGTTCCGGCACCAGCAGCCGTACGAGACGGCGGATGGTGGCGGAGGTGCGTTCGGTGGGGATCAGTACCGTGGAGATCTCGGCCACCAGATGCAGCTGGGCGGTGAGGTCCTCCAGGGCGGTGGTGCGCGCCTCAGTCTCCTCGGTGGCGCTGCGGTGCAGGCTGAAGTCGTGGAAGACGAGCACCAGCCCTTCCGGCCGGCCTTCCCTGACCAGCGGGGTGGTCGCCCAGATGATCGGTACCGTGGTGCCGTCCGCCCGCTGGAAGTACTCCTCACTGCCCTCCTCGGAGGACGCTCCGTGCAGCGGGTTGCGCAGCGCGCAGCGCTCGCGGGGCACGGGGCTGCCGTCGGCGTGCCGGTGCAGGAGGTCGTGCGCGTCGTGTCCGATCATGTCCCGCGCCGGCCGCCCCAGCAGGTGCTCGGCCCAGGGGTTCACCGAGGTGATGCGCGCGGACGGGTCGAGGGTGAGGACGCCGGCGCCGAGAGCGTGCAGGACGGCGCGGGCGAAGTCGGGTGCCGGGGCCACGTCCGCTCCTTCGGCTCCTGGCTCGTCGCCCACCCGGTGGTCCGCCCAGCGTGACGTCACGACCCTCACAGCCTTCCGATACCGTCCATCCGCCAGGTTCCCTCAGTCGGCCGGGACGAACCGCTCCGGAGGGCCGAAGGGGGGAGGTCGGGTAGGCTCCCGGTGCTGATCTTGTACCTGGAGGGCTGCGTGCGGACGAAGACCACGACCACGGCGTCGACCGTGCTGACCTGTCTGCTGGCCGGGGTCCTGGTGGCCGGGTGCGGCAGCGGCGGCTCCGGCGGCAACGAGTCCGCCGACGACCTGCTGGAGGACGCCAACGCCGTGATGCGGGGACTGAAGTCCGTGCGGGTCGACTCCACCAGCACCACGGCGAAGGGCGGAACGGTCACCGTCCGGCTCGTGACCGACCTCGACAGCCGGTGCACCGCCACGACCACGTTCTCCCAGGGCGGCACCCTCGACCAGATCCGGATGGGCGAGACCGACTACGTCCGTCCCGACCGCGCCTATCTGGAGAAGCGGAAGCCCGGCAGCGTCACCAGTGAGCAGCGGCTGTGGATCAGGACGCCCGCCGACGCGGCACAGCCGGGTGACGGGCTCTCCTCCTGCACGCGTCCCTTCGAATCGTTCGGTACGGCGGAGCAGGGGAAGAACACCCGCGTCGGCGACCGGGATGCCGTCGAGCTGACCGTGACCGACAAGGAGGACGCGGACGGGACGTACACCTTCTACGTCGCCACAGAGGGCAAGCCGTATCTGCTCAAAGCGGTCTACAAGGGTGCCGAGTACGACACGACCACGTCCTTCGCCGGCTTCGACGAGCCGCTGGACATCCGGCCGCCGGAGGCGGCCGAGGTGATCGACGCGCAGGACGCGCTGCGGTGAGCCGGTGAGGCAGTCGGTCGCTCCGCTTATCCGGATGCACCGCCGGCTCGCTCACCGTAGCTTGGCGTGATGTCCGAACTCAGAACGGATCGTCTCGTCCTCCGCCAGTGGCGTGCTTGTGACCTCGCCCCGTGGGCGGCCATGAACGCCGACCCGGTGGTCCGTGAGTATTTCCCCGGGGTGCTCACCCGGGAGCAGAGCGAGGCGTCCGCGGCCCTCTTCCAGGCCGACCTGGTGCGTCGGGGCTGGGGATGGTGGGCGGTGGAGGTCGTCGCCACCGGCGAGTTCATCGGGTTCACCGGCCTCGACCCCGTGGAGGACGGCATGCCGTTCACCGGGGTGGAGGCCGGGTGGCGTCTGGCCCGTCCGGCGTGGGGACACGGCTATGCCACCGAGGCCGCACGGGCCGTGGTGTCCCATGCCTTCGAGGAGATCGGGCTGGCGGAGGTCCTCGCGGTGACGACGGCCACCAATCTGCGCTCGCGGGCGGTGATGCGCCGCATCGGCATGACCCACGACCCGGCCGACGACTTCGACGACCCGGGCGTGCCCGAGGGCCCACTGCGCCGCTGTGTGGTCCACCGGCTCCGGGCCGGGCACCGACAGCCCGCCGAACGGTAGGTGCGGCGGACGGCGGCCGGCCGTCCCGTACGGCGGTGGTGTCGTCGTTTCGCCGGGCGGTGCTGTCGTCGCCGGGTTCAGGACGGTTGGCCGACGGCCGTGCCGTTCCTGTCGTCGGCGAGCCGCACCGCGGCCCGCATGCGTTTGCCGACCGGCTCCCGGCGCACCTCGAAGCTCTGGCAGACGGCCATGACTATCTCCAGCCCGTGCCGGCCGATCCGGCCCGGGTCCGCCGTCTCGGCCACCGGCAGCACCGGGTCGCTGTCCCACACCGTGACCTCCACCCGGTCGTCGGCCAGCTCCAGATCGATCAACGAGGGTCCTGGCGCGTATTTGCAGGCGTTCGTCAGCAGTTCGCTGACCACCAGTTGCACGAGGTCCGTCGCGCGGTCGGACACCGCGAGGCCCTGCACCGCCCGCACCCGTGCCAGAAACCCCCGGGCCAGCTCACGGCCCCGGGCGATGTCGCCGGGCATGCCCTCGTACTCCGCCGAAACCCTGACCGGCTCGCTTCTCGGCCGGCCCCCGTTCTGGGCAGCCCTGTCCATCCGATCCGCCCTCTTCCTGAGCCTTGACCGCTACGCCAGCCCGTCTACCCCCGAAATCCGGGAAACACCAGAGACCGGCCGCCCGATCACAAGGACGGCCGTCCGGTCACGAGCACTCGCTGGTCTCACCGCTCACTGGCTCGTCGGGCGCAGGACGAGGCAGAGGAAGCCGAACGCGTCCCGGTAGACCCGCAGCCATCCCTCGCGGTGGGTGGTGGCCGCGTCGAGTGCCTGGGCACTGTCGGGGTCGGTGGGATGGTCGAGGGCCCACGAGGCCAGTGACCCGGTCCAGGACCATTCGTAGTCGTCGAGCTCCCGGCGGGTGCTGACGTGCCCGCCGACGGGGGTCCAGCCGTCCGCGACGACCCGGTCCAGCGTGGCCGGCAGGTCGGTGAGTTCACCGAGCATCTCGACGGCCTCGGCGGACGGTTCGCCTTCCCAGAAGCCATCACCGACCAGGACGCGTCCCCCGGGTGCCAGGTGCTCGCGGGCGGCGGCGAGGGCGGCGGGCAGGCCGCCGAAGGCGTGGGTGGAACCGACGCACAGGACCAGGTCGAAGCGGTGCGGGGAGGTGAACCGCGCGGCGTCCTGGTGGTGGAGGACGAGGCGGTCGGGCACGCCGAGCCGGTTCGCCGCCTCCCGGGCGTGGGCGAGCGCGGGCTCGGAGACGTCGACGCCCTCGGCGGTCAGCCGCGGATGTGCGGCGAGGGCGCGCAGGAGCCACTCCCCACCGCCGCAGCCGAGGTCGAGAACGCGCGCGTCGCCGCGTGGGACACCCTGGGCCAGGAGCCGGCGCACCGAGTCGTCGTCGAGCGGGGCGGCGATCGGGTGATCGGCATGGGCGAGTCGGGAGATCAGTTGTCGGTCCACCGGCGGATCCTCACACGACGGCCCGGCCGACGCACCTGGTTTCCGCTGAGCCCGCCCAGCACGGCACCCGGCACGACCCACGCGGGGGTTTCCTTAGGATGGCCGCCGTGGATCTCCTCGCCGTACGCACCTTCGTCACCGTCGCGGAGGCCGGTCAGTTCCGGGTCGCCGCCGCCGAACTGGCCGTCACCCAGCAGGCCGTCTCCAAGCGCGTCGCCGCGCTGGAGAAGGATCTCGGGGTGCCGTTGTTCACGCGCACCGCGCGCGGTGCCCGGCTCACCGTCGACGGGCAGGCGTTCCTCCCGCACGCGCGTGCGCTGCTCGACGCCGAGGACCGGGCCGCCGCCTCCGTACGGCCCGGCCGCCGCCCCCTGCGGGTCGACGTGATCGGCAGACGGCTGGCCACGGCCGGTCTGCTGCGCGACTTCCACCGCACCCGCCCGGACATCGACCTCGATGTCGTCATCCTCTTCGACGCGGACGCGATCGCGGCCGCGAACGCCATCCGGTCCGGGGAGATCGACGCGTCATTCCGCTGCGTCACCGTGCCGGGGCGGGAACTCCCCGACGGCATCGAGGCCACGCCCGTCCTCGACGAGCCGCTCCAGCTGTTCACCGGGCCCGCCCACGAGTTCGCGACGGCCCGGGCGGTGGCCCCCGCCCAGCTCGCCGGTCACCGCATCTGGATGCCCGGCAACCTCCCCGGCACCGAGTGGTCGGCCTACTACGACGACCTTGCCGCCGCGTTCGGGCTCACCATCGACGCGATCGGCCCGAACTTCGGCGTCGAGGGACTCCTGGACACGATCGCCGAGTCCTCGACGGTCGCGACCTTCCTCAGCGAGCGGACCCCTCTCGTCTGGCCCGCCGGCCACGATCTGCGGCGCATCCCCCTGCGCGACCCGACGCCCGTCTACCCGCACTCCCTGCTCTGGCACGCCGACAATCCGCACCCCGCGCTGACCGCGCTGCGCGCCTGCCTGGCCTCCCGGCCGCCCCGCCTCCTCGACACGGCGGTCTGGACGCCGCCGTGGGCCCTGCGCACCCACCCGCGGGACGGCCGCACCCGGGCGTGACGTCCCCGCACGCCCGACCCGGCGGTTTTTGGGGGGTGGTCAGGGACCGGTCCGTAGCCGATCCTGAGTACCACGTCGTCAAGGCCGCGCGGTCGCACGGGCCGCCCGGCACCGAACCCGGGGGGCCCACTGGTGCAGGGCGGACATGACGCGGAGGACTCCGCGCGCAAGGCCGACCGGGGGCGGGCCCGGCCGGTGTGCCCGGTCGGCCGCGCGGCGGACGGGACGTGGCAGGTGCACGATTACGCGCTCGCGCGGGCACTGCTGCGCGGCCCCGGCACCGTGCAGGCCGGTCTCGGCATCGAGACGGTGGAGAAGCTCCCGCCCCGAGTCCGCCGGCCCGTGCTCTACCGGGACGGCCCCGAACACCGGGAGCACCGTCGGCAGACCGCGCGCTTCTTCACTCCCCGCCGGGTGGACGAGCACTACCGCGACCTGATGGTCCGTATCGCGGACGAGCAGTTGGGGATTCTGTGCGCAGCGGGCGAGGCCCAGCTCTCCGATCTCGCCTTCGAACTGGCCATCGGCGTGGTGAGCGAGGTCGTCGGGCTGCGGTACGGCCGGCCCGGCATCCGCCGCAGGCTGGAGCGCTTCTTCCCCGAGGAGTTCGGCGAGCCCGGCCTGACCAGTGTGCGGGGCGTCCACTGGATGGTGCGGCAGAACATCAACTGGCTCCGCATCCACCTGGCCGATGTCCGGCCCGCCATCCGCGCGCACCGTCGCCGCGAGCACGACGACCTGATCTCCCACCTGATCGCGGAGGGCTGTTCCAACGCGGAGATCCTCGGTGAGTGCCTGACGTTCGCCGCGGCCGGCATGGTCACCACGCGCGAGTTCATCTGCCTGGCCGCCTGGCACCTGTTCACGGACGCCGAACTGCTCGACCGCTACCGCTTGGCGGACGAGACCGGGCGCCTCGCCGTCCTGCGGGAGCTGCTGCGGCTGGAGCCGGTGATCGGGCGGTTGCGGCGGCGTGCCACCGAGACCGTCGAACTGTCCTCTCCCGACGGGCCGGTGACCGTCTGCCCCGGCGAGTACGTGGAACTCTTCCTGGACGACGCCAACGCGGACCGGGAGGCCGTGGGCGACAACCCGCTGCTGGTCCGGCCCGACCGCGCCGCGGAGGTCGGTGCGGGGCTCTCCTTCGGCGACGGACCGCACCGCTGTCCCGGGGCACACATCGCCCTCCTGGAGACCGATGTCTTCCTCAGCCGTCTGTTCGCCCTCGACGGTGTCCGGATGAGCGGGGATCCGCGCGTCGCCTTCCAGGAGGCGATCGGCGGGTACGAGATCCGCGGGCTGACCGTGGCACTCCCCCGGGCCGGTCGTCGCTGACCGGCCCGGGGCCCGGTACGGAGGGGGTTCGGTACGGCGTCAGCCGCCCAGCGCGCCGAGGACGACGAGCTTGGCCTCGTCCTGCACCTGCCGGAGGTGGTCCGCCCCGAGGAACGACTCACCGTAGATCTTGTAGACGTCCTCGGTACCGGAGGGGCGGGCCGCGAACCAGGCGTTCTCGGTGGTCACCTTGATGCCGCCGATGGACGCGCCGTTGCCCGGTGCCTCGGTGAGCACGGCGGTCACCGGCTCCCCGGCGAGGGTGTCGGCGGTGACCTGGGCCGGGGACAGCTTGGCCAGGCGGGCCTTCTCCTCTCGGCTCGCCGGGGCGTCGATACGGGCGTAGGCGGGTTCGCCGAAGCGCGCGGTGAGGGCGGCGTACTGCTCGGAGGGCGTCTCGCCGGTGACGGCGGTGATCTCGGAGGCGAGCAGCGCCAGGATGATGCCGTCCTTGTCCGTGGTCCACACCGAACCGTCCCGGCGCAGGAACGACGCCCCGGCGGACTCCTCGCCGCCGAAGCCGAGCGTGCCGCCGACCAGCCCGTCCACGAACCACTTGAAGCCCACGGGTACTTCGACCAGCCGCCGGCCGAGGTCTGCGGCGACCCGGTCGATCATGCCGGAGGACACCAGCGTCTTGCCGACGCCCGCGTCGGCGGGCCACTCGGCGCGGTGTGCGTAGAGATAGGCGATGGCGGTGGCGAGGTAGTGGTTGGGGTTCATCAGCCCGGCGTCCGGGGTGACGATGCCGTGCCGGTCGGCGTCCGCGTCGTTGCCGGTGGCGATGGTGAAGCGGTCGCGCTGTTCGATGAGCGACGCCATGGCGTGCGGGGACGAGCAGTCCATGCGGATCTTGCCGTCCCAGTCCAGCGTCATGAACCGCCAGGTGGGGTCGGTGAGCGGGTTGACGACGGTCAGGTCGAGGCGGTGCTGCTCGGCGATGCGGCCCCAGTACGCGACGGAGGCGCCGCCCAGCGGGTCGGCGCCGATCCGTACGCCCGCCGACCGGATCGCGTCGAGGTCCAGGACGCTCGGCAGGTCCGAGACGTAGGCGCCGAGGAAGTCGTAACGGCCGGTGCCGGGCGCGGCGAGCGCCCGGGCGTAGGGGACGCGCCGTACGTCCTTCAGTCCGGCCGCGATGATCTCGTTGGCCCGGTCCTGGATCCAGGAAGTCGCGTCCGAGCCCGCGGGGCCGCCGTTCGGTGGGTTGTACTTGAAGCCGCCGTCGGCGGGCGGGTTGTGCGAGGGGGTGACGACCACACCGTCGGCGAGGCCCGAGGCGCGGCCGCGGTTGTGGGTGAGGATGGCGTGCGAGACCGCCGGGGTGGGGGTGTAACCGTCCGCGGTGTCGATGAGGACGGTCACGTCGTTGGCGGCGAACACCTCCAGCGCCGTGATCCTCGCGGGCTCGGACAGGGCGTGCGTGTCGGCGCCCAGGAAGAGCGGACCGTCGGTGCCCTGGGCGGCGCGGTACTCGCAGATGGCCTGGCTGGTGGCGGCGATGTGGTCCTCGTTGAACGCCGCCGCCAGGGACGATCCACGGTGCCCGGACGTGCCGAAGGCCACGCGCTGTCCGGGCTCGGCCGGGTCCGGGTGCAGGGCGTAGTACGCCGTCACCAGCCGGGCGACGTCGATCAGGTCCTCGGGGCCGGCCGGCTTCCCGGCTCGGTCATGCTGCATTGCGCCCACTCCTCCGCATCGGTCGGGACTTTGCTCGCGGTCCCATCTTCCCCTGTCCGGGGAGCGGTGCCGGACGTCCGGGCCGATGGTGAGGTCACGTGATGACGGATGTGGCGCTGCTGCGGCTGCCGACGCCTCGCCCGCGCACCGGCCGGGCGAGCGGTGACGAGGACGGGCCCGTGCCCGCCCGGTCCGGCCGACGAGCGTGTCCCGCGCGTCGAGGGGAGTGCCCGTGCTCTTCGCCGTGCCCCCCGCCGGCGCCTGGCTGGACGTCACCGTCGTACCCGGCGCCCCGGGTGCGCCGCACGCCCTGGGGCAGCGGTGTGTTCGCGTTCGGCCCGGCGAGGTTTCGAGGCCGTCGACGAGCCGGGCACCGTGCCGCGGCCGTCCGGTCCGGGGCACGGGCCCGAGGCGTCAGATCCGGCCGCCGGTGAGGCGGGTGAGTGGACCGTGCGTGTGGCGTCCCGCGCGGCGGCCCACCGCGTACGAGGCGGCGCTCAGGGCGGTGATGCCGGCTCCCACGCCCGCGGCGACGAGCTTGCGGTGGGCGATGACCGTCCACGCCGTCTTCGCCGTGGACGCGACTTGCCCCGAGGTCGTGATGACCGCCTGGCGGCCCGCTTCGACGCCCTTGGCCGCCGTCTGCACGGCGCCGTTCGCGGCCTGAGCCGAACGCTGGGCACCGGCCTTGGCCGCTGACGCCGCGTCACCGGCCTTGCCCGCGGCGGCCTGTCCGGCCCGCGAGGCGGGGGCGGTCGCCTTGTCCGCGGCGTCGCGGGCCTTGGACCCGGCGGTCCGTGTGGTGTTGGGCTTCTGGTTCGTGTCCTTGTTCGGATCGCTCATGGACACCGCCTTGCCTCTCGCACGGACGGCAAACACGTGCGGCGGGTTCAGCGGCCCGCGGTCGGCGCGCGGGGCTCCGGCTCACCCGGTCACGGCCGCGCAGAACCGGCAGAGCGTGAAGCCGGATCCCCGGCCCGAAAGGGTCAGGCCGAGCGGTGCGACCACAACCACCGGCCGTGCGCGCCCGAGAGATCCACCGCGTGGTGCACCAGGGCGTCGAACGACACCCTGGTCCGGCCACCCGCGCGATGCCCTCCGGAGGTGGCGAGAATGGTCGGTTCCGGTGCGCTCATGAGGGTGGTCCTGACGACCTGACGGTCGGGCACGGCCGTCGGTTCGCGGGAGCCGTCGGTTCCCTCAACCCCGCTGGCTGCCTCGGCCCTTGAGGGAACATCTCCCCGGACGCCGTCCGGTGACGCCTACGTCACCGCCGCGGTCGGCGGCAGCTGGGCCGGGCTCACCTGCTCGCCCAGCACCTGGGCCATGAACTGCACCAGCCACCGCTGCGCGGGGCTGCGCGAGGACTCGTGCCGTGCGTACAGGGCGATCTCGATCGGCTCGGTCTCGAAGGGCAGCCGCACCAGGCGCACCCGGTGGGAGGCGGTGAAGACCTCCCCGACGTACTCGGGGACGATGGCGATCAGGTCGGTCTGCTCCAGCAGGTAGGGCAGCATCGAGAAGCGGGTGGCGTCCACGGCCACCCGCTCCAGCAGCCCGTGCGCGGCCAGCACCGCCCGGGGTGCGACGTGCCCGCTCGGCCCGAAGACCGTCGCGTGGTGCTCGGCCGCGAGGTCCGGCAGCGTGACCGCGTCGCCCCTCACGCGCGGATGGTCCGCGGCGACCATGAGGACGTAGCGCTCCCGGAAGAGCGGGATCCGCACGGTCAGGTGCGAGGTGATCACCGGGGTGGCCACGAACGCGTCGAGGTCGCCGCGGCGCAGCTGGCTCTCGGCGTCCTCCACGTCGAACGGGCGGACGGTGAACGACACCCCCGGTGCCCGCTCGCGGGCCGCGGCGAGGAGCCTCGGCAGGAGGGTGGCCTCGCCGAGGTCGGAGAGAGCGATCGTGAAGCGGCCCGCCATGGTCCCGGCGTCGAAGGCGTCGCCCTGCCGGACCGTTCCGTCGATCTCCGCCAGAGCGCGCTGCAACGGCTCGTACAGCCGCCTGGCGCCGGCCGTGGGCGTCAGTCCACGCCCGTTGCGGCGGAACAGCTCGTCGTCGAAGTGCCGCCGGAGCTTGCCCAGGCTGTAGCTGACGGTGGGCTGCGTGACGTGGAGTGTCTCGGCGGTGGCGGTGACGCTCCCGGTCTCGTACAGGAGGACGAAGACGCGGGCCAGGTTGAGATCGAAGGTGCCCATATCGATGAACTCTATATCTGCGTGCCGAAACATCTATTGGTGCCCATGTCGCGGGGTGCCTAGCGTGTCCGGCGTCACTGCGAAAGGAACCGTCCGTGCCATCCGTGCGTCGTGTCTCCCACGATTTCCTGGAGCGCCAGGGGCTCACCACCGTCTTCGGCAACCCGGGCTCCAACGAGCTGCCCTTCCTCGCCGAGCTGCCCGAGAGCTTCCGCTACGTCCTCGGCCTGCACGAGGGCGCCGTCGTGGGCATGGCCGACGGCTACGCCCAGGCCACCGGCCACCCGGTCCTGGTCAACCTGCACGCCGCCTCGGGTTCGGGCAACGCGATGGGCGCGCTGACGAACGCCGTGGCCTCGCGCACCCCGCTCGTGGTGGTGGCCGGCCAGCAGGTGCGGCCCGCCATCGGCCCGGAGGCCAACCTGGCGAGCGTCGACGCGCAGACCCTGATGAAGCCGCTGGTCGGCTGGGCGGCGGAGCCGGCGTGCGCCGAGGACGTGCCGCGCGCCCTCGCCCAGGCCGTCTTCGAGGCGCGGCTCCAGCAGCGGCCGACGTATCTCTCCGTCCCGTACGACGACTGGTCGGCCGAGGCCGGCGACAACGCCCTGGCCGTGCTCGGCCGGCGGGTCGAGCGGGCCTCCGTGCCCGGCCCTGAGCACGGCCGCCGGCTCGAGGAGCAGGTCGCCTCCGCACGGCGCCCCGCCCTCGTGCTGGGCGGCGACATCGACTCGGCCGGCCTCTTCGACGACGCCGTCCGGCTGGCCGAACGCCTGGGCTGCCCGGTGTGGGCGGCGCCCTCGCTCTTCCGGCTCCCCTTCCCCAATCGGCACCCGCAGTTCCGGGGCGTGCTGCCCGCCGGGATCGCGCCGGTCTCGCGGGCCTTCGAGGGCCACGACCTCGTGCTGGTACTGGGCGCGCCGGTGTTCCGCTACCACGAGTACCTCCCCGGCCGGTACCTCCCGGAGGGCACCCGGCTGATCCAGGTCACCGAGGACGCGTCGGCCGCAGCCCGGGCACCGATGGGTGAGGCGCTGGTCGCCGATCCGGGAGCCGTCATCGACCTGCTCCTGAAGTCGCTCGGCGAGCCCGCGACGCCCGCCGAGGCGTACCGGTCCGCGCCCGAGCCGCTCACCGCCGAGGGACCGGGCCTCCACCCCGAACAGGTCTTCGCGGCGCTGCGCGACGAACAGCCCGAGGACACGGCGTACGTCGTCGAGTCGACGTCGACCAACTCCGCGTGGTGGCGCCAGATGGACCTGCGCCGTCAGGGCTCGTACTACTTCCCGGCGGCCGGCGGACTCGGCTTCGGCCTGCCCGGGGCGGTCGGCGTCGCGATGGCCCAGCCCGACCGTCCGGTCGTCGGTGTGATCGGGGACGGCTCGGCGAACTACGGCATCACCGCCCTGTGGACGGCCGCGCAGCACCGGGTTCCGCTGACCGTCGTACTGCTGCGCAACGGCACGTACGGGGCGCTGCGCTGGTTCGGCGGTCTGCTCGGCGTGCCGGACGCTCCCGGGCTGGACATCCCGGGACTGGACTTCACCCGCATCGCCGAGGGCTACGGCGTCCGCGCCCAGCACGTCGGCGGGGCCGAGGAGCTGCGTGCCGCACTCGCCGAGCGGCCGGACCACCCCCGTCTGATCCAGGTGGACACGGCGCTCACCACGCCCTCCTGACCCCGACAAGCACGTGGAAGACTCCCGAGGAAAGGGCACATGATGACATTCCTGGACAGCGACGTCTGGGGCCGGAAGTTCTTCAGCGACGGCTGGCAGGACTCCCCCACCGAGCACCCGGTGACCGAGCCGGCCACGGGCGACCGCCTCGGCGCGGTCGGCCTCGCCACGGCCGAGGACGTGGGCCGCGCCGCCGCACGGGCCGCCGAGGCCCAGCGCGAGTGGGCGGCGGCCCCACCGCAGCAGCGGGCCGCCGTGCTGCGCCGCGCGGGCGAGCTCTTCACCGGGCACGCCGCCGAGATCGAGGACTGGCTGGTGCGTGAGGCCGGTTCGGTGCGGTCCAAGGCCGGCTTCGAGGTGGGGCTCGCCGTGGGCGAGTGCTTCGAGTGCGCGGGCCTGCCGACGCACCCTCAGGGCGAGGTACTCACCTCCGAGGAGGCCCGCTGGTCGCTCGCCCGCCGCCGCCCCGCCGGTGTCGTGAGCGTCATCGCGCCCTTCAACTTCCCGCTCATCCTCGGCCTGCGTTCCGTGGCGCCCGCGCTCGCCCTCGGCAACGCCGTGCTGCTCAAGCCGGATCCGCGCACCGCGGTGAGCGGCGGTGTCGTCATCGCCCGCGTCTTCGAGGAGGCCGGGCTCCCCGCCGGCGTCCTCCACCTGCTGCCGGGTGACGGCTCGGTCGGCCAGGCCGTCGTCGAGGCTCCCGAGGTCCGGGTCGTCTCCTTCACGGGTTCCACACCGGTCGGCCGGGCGATCGGCGAGCGGGCCGGGCGGCTGCTGAAGCGGGCCCACCTGGAACTGGGCGGCAACAACGCGCTGGTCGTGCTGCCCGGCGCGGACGTGCCCAAGGCCGCCTCGGCGGGGGCGTTCGGCTCGTACCTGCACCAGGGGCAGATCTGCATGACGACCGGCCGGCACATCGTGCACGAGTCGCTGGTGGAGGAGTACACCGCCGCGCTCGCCGCGAAGGCCGAGGCCCTGCCGGTCGGGAACCCGGCCCGCGAGGACGTGGCGCTCGGCCCGATCATCGACCGCCGTCAGCTGGAGCGGGTGCACGGCATCGTCACCGACAGCGTCGCGGCGGGCGCGAAGGTCGCCGCCGGCGGCGAGATCGCCGGCGCCGGCTACCGGGCGACCGTGCTGAGCGGCCTGACGACCGAGATGCCCGCGTGGCGGGAGGAGATCTTCGGTCCGGTCGCCCCCGTCATCTCCTTCTCGACGCTGGAGGAGGCCGCGCGGATCGTCAACGACTGCGAGTACGGGCTGTCGGTCGGCATCCTCGGGGACGTCGGCACGGCGATGAAGCTCGCCGACCGGATCGACTCCGGCAAGGTCCACATCAACGAGCAGACGGTGAGCGACGAGCCGAACGCCCCGTTCGGCGGGGTCAAGGCATCCGGCACCGGGTCCCGCTTCGGCGGCGCCGCGGCCAACGTCGAGGCGTTCACCGAGACCCAGTGGGTCACGGTCCGCCCGGACATCGCCGACTACCCGTTCTGATCCGTCCGGCCGTCCGGCCGCCCCGGCCGGACCGGATCCGCTCACTCACACCCGTCCCCGGGGGGAGAGTCACCATGGCTTCCGCCACCACGTCCGACGCGCCCGCGCAGCCAGGCCGCGCCGGCAGCAGCACCTGGACGGTGATCCTGTGCTGGATCACCGTCCTGCTGGAGGGCTACGACCTCGTCGTCCTCGGCGCCATCATCCCCACCCTGCTCAAGACCCACCATCTCGGCATGACCGCCGGCGACGCCACCACCGTCGCGACGCTGTCGCTCGTGGGCGTGGCCATCGGCGCGGTCTGCGTCGGCCCGCTGGCCGACCGGCTGGGGCGCCGCCGCCTGCTCATCGGCTCGGTGGTGCTGTTCTCGCTGTTCACCATCGTGGTGCCGCTGGCGGACTCCGTCGCGATGTTCGCCGCGCTCCGGCTCGCCGCCGGTCTGGGCCTGGGCGCCTGCATGCCCGTATCGCTCACGATGATGGCCGAGCACATGCCGGCCAGCCGCCGGGCACGGGCCAGCACCCTGACGATGACCGGCTACCACACCGGTGCGGTGATCACCTCACTGCTGGCCCTGCAGGTGACGGACAACTGGGAGATCCTCTTCTACCTGCTCGGCGTCGTCGGCCTCGTGGTCGCCGCCATCCAGTGGTTCAAGCTGCCGGAGTCGGAGGCCTTCGTCCGGGCCAAGCAGGACGGGGCTCAGCGGGTGCCGTTCACCGAACTGCTCAAGCCGGCGTACCTGCGTGCGGGCATCGGCATCTGGGTCGCGTCGTTCATGGGGCTCCTGCTGGTCTACGGCCTCAACACCTGGCTGCCGAAGCTGATGAACGACGCCGGCTATCCCGTGCCGACCGCCGTCACCCAGCTCCTCGTGCTCAACGTCGGCGGTGTCGTCGGCCTTGTCCTCGGCGGGTTCGTCGCCGACCGGCGGGGCATCAAGGGCACCACGATGGGCTGGTTCGCGGTCTCGGTGGTCATGCTGGCGTGCCTGAGCATCAAGATGGAGAGCGACCTGCTGCTCAACGTGGTCGTCTTCTTCACCGGCGTGTTCGTCTTCTCGGCCCAGGTGCTCGTCTACGCCTACGTGACGAACTTCTACCCGGCCTCCGTGCGGGGCACCGCGCTCGGCTCGGCGTCCGGGATCGGCCGGATCGGCTCGATCGTCGGCCCGTCGATCACCGGCGCCCTGGTCTCCTCCGGGGTCGGTCACCCGTGGGGGTTCTACTTCTTCGCCGCGGTGGCGGTCTTCGGCTTCCTGGCGGTGCTCACGCTTCCGCGCACCTTTGCGGGTGGCCGGGCGGAGGCGGTCGAGGCCGCCGCCTGACACCTTGGGCACGCGCGACGGGAGCAGCCGGGCGACTCCGCCCGACTGCTCCCGTCGCGCTTCTTCGGTTCCTGTTGCGGTTGTTCTCCCGGTTCTTCTCTCGTGTTGTTCCGGTGGGTCTTCTCGCGGTGGTTCCCGCGGCGTTCCGGGGTGGCGCTCAGTCGCGGTCCACGTCCTCACGCAGGATCTTGCCGTTCGTCGCGTCGACGTCCACGGTCGTCTTGTTCCAGTTGTCGGTCGACACGACGTCGACGGACCACAGGAGCTGCTGGTTGTCGTTCTCGTCCAGCTCGACGCCGGTGACGGTGCCCTTGGTCTTGTCGGTGGCCACCTTGACGGCCTGCTCCGGCGTCTGGGTCGCCTTCTTCAGCCGGTCGGCGAGCTGCTGCTTGTCGTCCGCGTCCTGGTCCTCGGCCTGGGTGCGGAAGACCTTGCCGGAGACCGCGTCGACGTCGATCCGGTGCACCGTGCCGTCGGGGGCGGCGACCTTGGCCTCCCACTCGGGGGCGCCCTGGCTGGGGGCCGGGTTCGGCATGCTGGGACTGGGCGAGCCGGTCGACGCGGTGGCCTCGGCGGACGTGGGCTTCAGTTCGAGGTCGACGAGCTTGCCCTCGGGGACCTCCTTGACGGCGGTTTCGGCCGCCTTGTCCCAGGTGACCTTCGCCTTCGGGACCAGGGCCTCGCGCTCGGACTGGTCATCGGTCAGGGTCTCCGAAGGAGAGGGGGAGGCGGTGTCGGTGGCAGAAGCGGTGTCGGTGGGAGAAGCGGTGTCGGTGGTGGAAGCGGTACTGGTCGGGGACGTGGCGGGGGGAGGGGGAGTGGTCTGAGCCGCCTCGGCGACACTGGAGCGTGTCGTGTCGGCGTTCGTGCAGCCGGTCATCAGGAGGACGGAACTGCCCAGGGCGCAGATGACGGCCATCGAACGAAGAGGCGGAAGACGTCGCACAGAGCTCATACACCTCTCCGTAACCGTATGACCTTCTCGCCATACCGGTCAGGGCGGGAAACCACCGCAATGGCCGATATGTCTCACGGGGCCGGTACGAGGCGGGGCCCGGTGTCTTCCAGCCACTCCCGGTAGGCGGTGGACTGGCGGGCCACCTCCCAGTACGCCTCCTCCAGCGCCGGGTAGACGGCGTCCAGCTCGGCACGGGTGCGCGCGGCCAGCAGCAGGCGCACGCCGAGGGGGTCGCCGCAGAGGCGACGTACCGCCATGTCGGGGCGTGACCGGGAGCTGGGCTGGCAGACGGTCACGACCTCGCCGGTGGCGACGAGGGAGGCGGCGGTGTGGTAGTCGCCGTGCAGGACGCGCGGGTCGAGGCCGACGGCGCGCAGCATGCGGTGCACTCCGTCCCACTCGCCGTCCACGGTGGGGTCGACCATCCAGCGGTCGCCGGCCAGGTCGGCGAGGCGGACCACGGAGCGGGCGGCCGCGGGGTGGTCGGCGGGGAGCATGACGAACTGCGGTTCACGTTCGACGAGGACCCGTGTCCGCAGGCCTTCGGGAACGTGCAGCGGGCAGCCCTCGACCTCGTGCACGAAGGCGACGTCGAGCTGGCCGTCGGTGACCGCGCGCAGCAGCGCGTTGGCGGAGACGTCCATCTGGAGCGTCGGTTCGAGGCCCGGCTGTCTGAGCCGGCGCAGCCAGCCGGCCAGGGCACGGCTGGCCGTGGAGCCGACGCGCAGCCGGCTGTCGCCGCCGGCCGCGGCGGCGCGGGCCTCGCGCACCAGGGTGCGCATGTCGGCCAGCAGCGGACGGGCCCGGCCGAGGACGGTCCGGCCGAGCGGGGTGGGGCGGCAGCCGGTGCGTTCACGGATGAACAGCGGCCCTCCCAGGGACTGTTCGATACGGCTCAACTGAGTGCTCAAGGTGGGCTGGGCGACGCCGAGTTGACGTGCCGCCCGGTGCAGGCTGCCCGCGTCGGCTATGGCGCACAGTGCGCGTAGGTGCCTCACCTCGAGCTCCATGCAGGGAGCGTAAGGCGCAACAGTTGGTAGCACCAGGTGAACAAAACGCGGCGGATCAGGGCGAGTTCTGCACTCCGGTCCAAGCTGTCCCCGGCCGATGTGCGGCGCGAGTGATAGCCCTGCCCTATCACCTGTTGCCATCATCACAGCGGCTCACGGGCGCTCCACACTCACCGGTGACGACTTCTCCCCACTCCCCCACGCAAGGAGTCATCGATGCGTATCGGTCTGCCCCTGCTGTCCACCGCGGTCGGCCTCGGCCTGACGGCGGCCGTGCTCGGTACCGGTCCCGCCGCGACGGCCGCCGCGCCTCAGCCCCAGGTCCGGGGCGCCCACGTCGGCTACCAGCCCTCCGCCGGCTCGGGCGAAGACGCCGCCGCCAACCGGGCGTTCTTCGAGGCGGTCATCAAGTCCGTCGCCGAGAAGCGTGCCGCCGACCCGACGTCGGCGGCGGCCGTCACCGTGTACTACAGCGCCACCAACGCGCCCAGCTTCCGCTCTCAGATATCCCGCTCCACCCAGATCTGGAACAGCTCGGTGTCCAACGTACGGCTCGCGGAGAGAAGTTCGGGCGCCGACTTCGCGTACTACGAGGGCAACGACTCGCGCGGCTCGTACGCCTCCACGGACGGACACGGCAACGGCTACATCTTCCTCGACTACCGGCAGAACCAGCAGTACGACTCGACCCGCGTGACCGCCCACGAGACCGGGCACGTGCTCGGTCTGCCCGACCACTATTCCGGTCCGTGCAGCGAGCTGATGTCGGGCGGCGGCCCCGGCCCGTCCTGCACCAACGCCTACCCGAACGCCAACGAGCGCGGCAGGGTGAACCAGTTGTGGGCCTACGGCTTCAAGGCCGCCCTCGACAAGGCGCTGCAGAAGACCTCGCGGCGCTGAGCGCCCGGGACGGACACACGTGGGGGCGGTCCGGCCGGACCGCCCCCACGCACGTGTGCCACCGCAACGCGTCCCAGGACGCCGCCCGCGGACAGGTCGCCCCGAGGGCGGCAGCGTTCAGGGACGCGTGACGGCGGGCAGCGCGCCGAGCACGGCCCGGTGGACGGCCCGTGCCAGCCGGGCTCCCCACTCGGAGCGCGGGCCGGCGAAGGCGTGGACCGCGGTGCCGGCCCGGGGGGCGCGGGCGGCGACGCACACGGCGTCCGTGGGCGTGCCGGAACAGTCGAGGCCGGACTCCAGCAGCGCCTGGACCTTGGCCTCGGTCGCCGTCATCACGGCGTTGACCAGTGCGGCGTCGCTCAGCGCCACCGGCAGCGCGGCGAGGATGTTGATGGTCCCCGGTGCGGCGGCCGCGGTGGCGCCCTCCTCGGGTGAGGCCGCCCATCCGCGTACCGAGATGCCCGCGGTCACCACGGCTTCCGCACCGCCGTCCCGCGCCCGGGCAGAGGCGGACACGTCCGCCGCCGTCATCAGGCCCACCCCTGGCCCCCGGACGCCGGCGGCGTGAGCGAGGTCGGCCAGGTGCCGCGCCGGGTCGGTGCGCCGGTAGCCGTGGGCCACCTGGGCGTTGAGCACCCAGGCGCCCTCGGCGATGCCGCCCCCCAGCACGGCGCTGCTGGCCATCCGCCAGCCCGGCCCCGATCGCCACAGCAGGGCGTGCAACCGTTCGCCGTCCTCCACACGTGTCAGGCACTCCGGGTGCAGGAGGCGGGGCCCGGTACGGGGCGGGGGCAGGAGGGCGGGCACCGGTCGGGGCTCCTAGCGGCGGTCAGGGAACGGGGATCAGCGGACAGGCGTCCGGGAGCGGGGATCAGCGGACAGGCGTCCGGGAGCGGGGATCAGCGGACAGGCCTCGGGGGCGGGGACGGACCGGACGATCGTACTCAGTGCCGTGTTCACGGGGCGGACCGCCCGGCCCGTGAACACGGGGCGCGTTGCGGACCCGGGACCGGGCGCCTTCACTGAACACAACTGCGCCACCAGGCGTCGGATCGGAGGCCGCAATGCTGTCCCACACCCTGGAGCATGGGGTCCTGGTCATCACGGTGGAGCAGGACCCGGGAATCGACGGGCGGGCCACCTTGACCACGCACATCACCAACCTGGTCGACGCCCATCAGCCGACCCCCGTCGTCATCGTCCTCACCGAGCGGGCCTCCGGCCACGCCGCGGTCAGTGCCGTGCTCCGTGCCCACCAGTGGTGCGCTCGGCTCGGTGTCCTGATGTGCGTCGTCACCCACAGCGCGCCCGTCCGGCGGCTGCTGGAGAACAACGCCGACACCTCCGGTCGGCGGCTGGTCGTGCACGCCCGTGTCGACACCGCCATCACCACCGCGTTCACCGCGGCGGCCTAACGCTGCCGTACGTGATTCCCGGGGCGGCGTGTCGCCGGTGCGGGAGCGTGTGGCCGCGTCCCGCTACTGCTGTCCGAGCCAGAGGTCGGGGCCGAAGACCTCGTAGTGGATGGCCTGCGCCGGCACCCCGCGGCGCAGCAGGTCGCCGCGGACGGCGCGCATGAAGGGCACGGGGCCGCACAGGTAGGCGGTGAGCCCCGGGGGCAGTTCGAGAGCGGCGATGTCGGCGCGGCCGGCCGATGCCCGCGGTGCCTGGTCGCCGGGCTCTTCGTACCACAGGTGGAGCCGTGCGTCGGGCAGCGCGCGTATCAGGTCGAGCTGTTCCTGCCGGTGGGCGTGGTCGGCGGGGGTGCGGTCGGCGTGGACGACGATCACCGGGCGGGTGGCGCCGCCGGTGGCCAGGTGGTCGAGCATGGCCAGCATGGGGGTGACGCCGATTCCGGCGGAGGCCAGCAGCAGCGGACCGTCGTCCTCGGCCAGGGCCAGGTCGCCGAAGGGTGCGGACACGGTGAGCACGTCGCCCTCACGGGTGTGCGCGTGGAGCCAGGACGAGACCTCGCCGTCCGGCTGCCCGTCGCCCTGGACGCGCTTGACGGTGATGCGCCAGTCGGACCGGCCTGGCGCCGCGGACAGGCTGTACTGGCGGATCTGCCGGGAGCCGTCGGGCAGTTCCGACCGCACGCTGACGTACTGGCCGGGACGGAAGGGCTCGGTGGGGCGGTCGTCGGCCGGCCGGAGTACGAGGGAGACCGCGTCGGGGCTCTCCTCGCGCCGCTCGGCGACCTCCATGCGGCGCCAGACGTCTCCCTCGGCGACCCCGGCCTCCTGGTAGAGGCGGGTCTCGACGGCCACGAGCGCGTTGGCCATCAGCCAGTAGACCTCGTCCCAGGCCGCGGCGACCTCGGGGGTGACGGCGTCGCCGAGCACCTCCGCGATCGCGGCGAACAGGTGGCGGTGGACGATCTTGTACTGGTCGGAGGTGACACCGAGGGAGGCGTGCTTGTGCGCGATCCTGGAGAGCATCACGTCCGGGCGGGCGTCGGGGCGTTCCAGCAGCATGCCGGCGAACGCGGCGATGGAGCCCGCCAGGGCCCGCTGCTGCTCCCCGTTGGCCTGGTTCCCCCGGTTGAACAGGTCACGCAGCAACTCGGGGTGGGCGTCGAAGAGCTTCTGGTAGAACAGCGTGGTGATGTCACCGATGGCCGCTCCTACCGCCGGAAGGGTGGCCCGGACCACGGGGACGGACTGTTCGGAGAGCACAGCGACTCCTTGATTGGTAGGTGATATTCGTGTTTTCGGTCACGGCTCGGCACCGGCTCGTCGGCGCACTGCCCGACGGCCGGCCGTCCGGTCATCCGGAGGGGCGGTCCGTCAGCCCGATCAGGACCGGGCCGGTCGGCGAGGCCACCAGATCGGTCACGGTCAGCGGGTCGAGCGCGGCGTAGAACGCCTCCTGCGCGTCCCGCAGCGCACCCCTGAGCCGGCAGGCCCCTCGCAGCGGGCACGGCGGATCGCCCTCACAGGCGACCACCTCACCGTCGCCCTCGAGTTCGCGCACCAGCCGGCCCACCGAGGCGTGCCGGCCCAGGTCGGTCAGTGTCAGACCGCCGCCGCGACCGCGCCGCGCCTCCACGATGCCGAGGTGCTGCAGACGCGTGATGGCCTTGGCCGCGTGCGTGTACGGCACGCCGACGATCTCGGCCACCTCGCGGGTGGTCGGCAGGTCGTCACCGTCTCTCACGACCGCCAGGCGCATGACGGAACGCAGCGCCAGGTCGGTGAACTTCGTCAGCCGCACAATCCGGACGCTATCAAATACGCATAATGGATTCGTGTTTACTTATGACGATGACTCTGTGGAGTGCGTCACCGCACGTCCCACGACGGACGGTGACGCCTGATGGCGGCGGAAGACAGCGGCTCCCCCGCTGCGGCGGCCACCCCTGCGCCCTCCCCCCGGGTCCTGTGCGACACCGCGGAACTCCTGCCGCCCGGCGGCGACGCGGCCGCCGGCGCCCTGTGGAAGCTCGCGGAACCGGGGCGGCAGCTCGACGCCAACGTGGTCCGCGTCCTTTCGGCGGGGCGGGTCGACACGCACACCGAACCGGACCTCGACGTCCTGCTGCTCGTCCTCGACGGCGAGGCCGTGCTCGTCTGCGCCGACGGGGAGCGCCCTCTGCGCGCGGGCCTTCTGACCTGGCTGCCGCACGGTTCGACCCGAGCCGTCCTGGCCGGCCCCTTGGGGGTGACGTACCTGACCGTGCACCGGCGCCGCCCGGGTATGCGCATCCAGCCGCCGGGTGCCGCCGACCGGCTCCGGCCGGACCTGGACGGCGCCTGACGCCACGGTCAGCCCGCCCGTGCGGGGCGGACGCGCGGGCAGACCCGGCCGTCCGTCGTGCACCTCGGTGACACGGTCGGCCGCGGCCGGACTGACGTGGTCGTGGGTGAGCGGCACCGTGGCGGTCGCCCGCTCCCGGGTGAGGCGGGTGACCAGGGCCGAGTACGGCGCCGCCCCGCTCCTGGTCGAGGGCGCTGGTGGGTTCGTCGACGAGCAGCGCACAGGCCACGGCCGCGATCACCGCGCGACCGGGGCGCCGCACGTCCTGATCATCACGACGCACGACACCGCGGCCGCCACCGTCCTCGGTCTCGTCCTGCGCTGAGCCCTGGGTGACGGCGAGCGCGGTGGCCAGGGAGCGCCTGGCACCGGTGCGGCGTGATCTCCCTGTTGCGCCCGGCCGTCCGCGGGGCACTCCTCCAGGGAACGAGGAGGAAACGGTATGGAGGACTGGCGTGGGTTCGCACAGCAGATGGCCTCATTGGCGCGCGATCTGCTGGCGCAGGAATCCGTGAACGACACCCTCGCGCGGATCACCGGTTCGGCCAAGGAGCTGGTGGAGGGCTGTGACGCCGCCGGCATCCTCATCCTGCGCGGCAAGCAGGTGCGGTCGCTCGCGCCCACCGGCCAGGTGGTCGTCGACAGCGACGAGCTTCAGGGACGCGTCGGGGAAGGACCGTGTTTCGATGCCGCGCGCGCCTCCGAGGGGCAGCGGCAGTTCCGGATCGCCGACTTCACGGACGAGGCGCGGCGCTGGCCCAAGTACGTGCCCGAGGCACGCAAGCTGGGTCTGGGCAGCATGATGGGCTTCCTGCTGTTCACCGAGGACGAGGACCTCGGGGCGCTGAACATCTACTCGTACAAGCCCGGCGCGTTCACCGACGCCAGCGAGACGGCCGGCTGGCTGCTGGCGTCCCACGCCGCGGTCGCCTTCTCCAGCGCCCGTACGTACGCCCAGCTGCAGGAGGCCATCGGCACCCGGCACACCATCGGTGAGGCCATGGGCATCCTCATGGGCAGGCACCGCCTGTCCGAGGACCAGGCCTTCGCGGCACTGCGGCGGTACTCGCAAGACCGCAACGTGAAGCTCCGTGACGTCGCCCGCCAGGTCTGCGACCAGGGCGGTCTGCCCTGAGCCGCGGCCGGCGGCCCGTCGGTGATTCGGCCGGGCCGCCTGCGTACGGCCGTCCGGCAGCGGGCACACGACAGCGATGACCTTGGCCGACTTTCTCTTCACCGTGCTCGGGGCGGGTGCGCTCGGGGCGGCCGTACTCCCCCGGCTGGTCGCCGGACGGCCCCTGTCCATGCCGCTCGTCTTCCTGGCCTGCGGGGCCGGACTGCAACTGCTGCCCACACCGCTGCCGGAGATCGACCTGGTGCGCGACCGGGTGTGGGTGGAGCACGTCACCGAGATCTGCCTCATCGTCTCCCTGATGGGCGCCGGGCTGGCCCTGAACCGCCCCTTCGGCCTGCGCCGCTGGCGGGCTCCGTGGCGGCTGATCGGTGTCACCATGCCGCTGACCATCGCGGTCACGGGACTCCTCGCCTGGTGGCTGCTCGACTGGCCGCCGGCCGCCGCGCTGCTGCTCGCGGGCGTGCTCGCACCCACCGATCCGGTGCTCGCCTCCGAGGTGCGGGTGGGCGCGCCGACCGATTCCGAGCACGACGAGGACGAGGTGCGTTTCGCGCTCACCAGCGAGGCCGGCCTCAACGACGGTCTCGCCTTCCCCGTCGTCATGGCGGCGATCGCGCTGGCCGCGGCGGCGGGCACCGGCCTGTCCGGTGGCTGGGTCGGGCACTGGCTGCTGGTCGACGTGCTGTACGGGTGCGTGGTCGGAGTGCTGGCCGGCCTGGCCGTCGGCAGACTGCTCGGCTGGCTCTTCTTCCGCGCCGGCCGGCAGGCGGTGCGGCTGTCCGAGCACCGGGAGGGCTTCGTCGCCCTGGGCGCCACGTTCCTTTCCTACGGCATCACCGAACTCGCCCACGGCTACGGTTTCCTGGCCGTCTTCGTCACCGCCTGCCGAATCCGCGCCGCCGAACGCGACCACGGCTACCACGCCGTGCTGCACGACTTCGTCGAGCAGGTCGAACGACTGCTGACCGCCGGGCTCCTCTTCCTGCTGGGCGTCTGTGTCGCGCAGGGCGCCCTGGCCGACCTGACCTGGCGGGGCGCGGCCGTCGGTCTGCTCGTGCTGCTGGTCGCCCGGCCGCTGACCGGCTGGGTCGCGCTGTTCGGCACGGCCGCGGGCCCCCGGGAACGTCTCGTGACCGCCTTCTTCGGCATCCGCGGCATCGGCTCGCTGTTCTACCTCGCCCACGCCCTCGGCACGGAGGGCTTCCACGTCCCTGCCGGGGAGCTGTGGGCCGTGGTGGCCTTCACCGTCCTCGCCTCCGTCGTCCTGCACGGGGTGACCGCCTCCCCGGTGATCTCCCACCTCGACCGGTTGCGGCTGCTCCGGGCCCGCGGCCGCCGGCGGACCTGGCGGGCGCCGAACGAGGACGACGTGGCGAACGAGCGCCTGTGACGTCTGCCGGACGGAACTCGAGGACAGCGGGCAGTGCTTGAACGAGCAGTATTTGAACGAGACCCCTCTCTTTTGGATCAGTAACCCTCGTATAGTGATCGCCAGTTGTGTGCCGTGTGGGTGGAAGCTGTCTGCTCACACGCGCCCCGAAGGACGACACGAGGGCCGCTCCGGCGGCCTGGCGAGGACCCGATTGATGACCGCGCCCGCCCGCCCCGGCGACCGCCCCGTTCCCCGCGCCCTCGCAACCGCGGCCCTGCCCTGTGCGGTGGTCTCGGCACTCGTCGTCGGCGGTGCCGTCGCCGCGGCGCCGTCCTCGGTACGCGTTCCGCTCGCGCTGGGCGCGAGCGCCGCGGCGGTCCTGCTCTGCGTGGCCGTGACGGTGGCCGTGCACGCCGTGCGCCGGGAACGGGCCACCCGCCGCCTGCTGGAGGCCGCCCGCGCGGACGCGGCGGGGCTGGCACAGGACCGGGCGCGGCTGACCGAGCGGACGAGGCAGGAGCAGGAGCGCCTGCGGGCCCAGACCGAGCGCGAACGCATCCTTCTGGTGGCGGAGTTCGACCGTGAGCGGGAGCAACTCGCGGACGGTTTCGAGCGGGAGCGGGTACGTCTCGCCGAGCAGCGGGCCCAGGAGGTCGCGCGGCTCACCGAGGAGACCACCGAGCTGCGGGCGCGGCTGGAGCGGGCGAACAGCGGGCGAGCCGCCGCCGTGTCCGCGACCGCCAACGCGGCCGGCCGGATGCAGGCGCTGGCCACCGGAATGCTCGCCGACCTGCGTGCCATGGAGGAACGGCACAGCGACGAGGACGTCCTCGCCGACCTGCTGCACCTCGACCACCGCACCGCGCAGGCGGGCCGGCTCGCCGACTCCGTCGCCGTCCTCACGGGCGCCCGCTCCGGGCGCCGTTGGGCCCGGCCCATCGGCATGGAGTCGATCCTGCGCGGCGCCATGGGACGTATCGCCGGGTACCAGCGGGTGCGCGTGCACTCGGCCAGCGACACCGCGGTCGCCGGGCACGCCGCCGAAGGCGTCATGCACGCGCTTGCCGAACTCCTCGACAACGCCGCGAACTTCTCGCCGCCGACCGCCGAGGTCCATGTGTACGTCGAGGAGGTCCCGGCCGGTGTCATCGTGTCCGTGGAGGACAGCGGGCTGGTGATGGGCGAGGTGCAGCTGCGCCGGGCCCAGCAGGCGGTGGCCGGCGAGTCCGCCGGGCTCGGCGGGCTGACCGGCACCCGGCTGGGCCTCGCGGTGGTGGGCCGGCTGTCGGCCAAGTACGGGCTGAAGGTGTCCTTCCGGCCGTCCGCACGCGGTGGTACGGGCGTGCTGATGCTCGTCCCCCAGGACATCCTGAGCGGACCCGCGGTCCCCGACTCTCCGGCGGTGGCCCCGCTGCCCGCGGCCCCGGCCGGCCTGCCCCGCACCCCCGCACCGGCCGTCGCCGGGCCCGGCGACGTCGACGTGGACTCCGAGCCGCTGCCCGCCCACGAGCCCGCGGACCGCGATCCGGACACGTCGGCCGAAGTCGCCGTGCCCGCCGAGCCGGACACGGGGCTTCCCAAGCGGCGCCGCGGCCGCACCCTCGCCGCGGCCGAACGTGCCCGGACCACCACCCGGTCCGCACAGCCGCGCGTCACGCCGTCCCCCGACGACGCCAAGGCCCGCGCGGCCCGCTTCAGCAGTTTCCGCCAGGCCGTCCGGACCACCGGACCCGCCTCGCGGGACGACGACCCGCGGGCGGAGCCCGCCGCGTCCGCACCGGCCGAGACCGACCCCGACCACCCCGCCCACTCGCACGCGCACCCGGAAGGCGACACCACTCCATGACCGGCTCGACCACCGCCGACGAGAAGCTCACCTGGCTCATCGAGGGCCTCCTGGAGCGCACGCCGGGCGCGCGGCACGCGCTCGTCCTCTCCCGGGACGGACTCAAGCTGTGCCGCACCCCGGAGCTCTCCGTCGACCAGGCCGACCAGCTGGCCGCGATCGCCGCCGGCATCCAGTCGCTGTCCCACGGCGCGTCCGTGGAGTTCGGCGACGGCAGCGGCGGGGTGCGCTCGGCCATGACCGAGTTCTACGGCGGGATCCTGTTCATCGTGGAGGCCGGTGAGGGCGCGCACCTCGCCGTCGTCACCTCCGAGGACGCGGACGAGGGGCTCGTCGGGCACAACATGAGCGAGCTCATCGAGCAGCTCGGCGAGCACCTCACCGCGCAGCCCCGTACGTCATGAGCCGCCCCGGCAGGGACGACGCACCCGACCGCCTGTACACCCTCACCCAGGGGCGCAGCCGGTCGGGCCCCGACAACCCCTTCGACCTGGTCACCCTCGTCGTCGCCGAGTGCGAGCCGAGGCCCGGCATGCAGTCGGAGCACACGGCGATCCTCAGGATGACCGAGGCTCCCACGGCCGTGGTGGAGATCGCCGCCGAACTGCGGCTCCCGGTGAGCATCACGAAGATCCTGCTCTCCGACCTCCACGCCGCCGGCCGGGTGAGCGCACGCCACCCGTACACGGCAGCCGTCCCCGACCCCGACATCCTGGAGCAGGTGCTCGTTGGACTCCGCAATCTCTGACGCCCGTACCCCAGCGCGCACGCCGCTGGGCGCGTCCGCCGACAACGGCCTGAAGATCGTGGTCGTGGGCGGGTTCGGCGTCGGCAAGACGACCATGGTCCGCTCGGTCAGCGAGATACGTCCCCTCAACACCGAGGAGACGATGACGCAGGCCGGCGAGGCGATCGACGACATCAGCGAGGTGCGCGGCAAGACCGCGACGACCGTGGCCTTCGACTTCGGCCGCATCAGCCTCGACGCGCGCAACGTGCTGTACCTGTTCGGCGCGCCCGGTCAGGAGCGGTTCTGGTTCCTGTGGGACCGGCTGTTCTCCGGCACGCTCGGCGCGGTGGTCCTGGTCGACACCCGCCGCATCGACGACTCCTGGTACGCCATCGACCGCCTGGAGCACCACGGCACGCCGTTCATCGTCGCCTGCAACGACTTCGGTGGTCCCGAGCATCCGCCCGGGGCCGTGCGCGAGGCCCTCGACCTGGATCCGCGGGTGCCGCTGGTCTCGTGCGACGCCCGGTCCCGCGAGTCCAGCAAGCAGGTGCTGATCGCGCTCGTCGAGCACCTCCAGGCCCACTACGCCGGCCGGGCGGGCCGGCCCCGACAGGAGTTCGTGTGAGCACCGAAGCCACCGACGCCGCGGACGCCGTACCGCTCGGCGGTCCCCGCTTCCAGACCGAACCCGCCCTGCTGTACCGGCAGATGCGGCGCGAGCACGGTGCCGTCACCCCGGTGCTGCTGGACGGGGACGTCCCGGCCTGGCTGGTGCTCGGTTACCGCGAACTGCACCAGGTGACCGGCGACCCGGTGCTCTTCAGCCGGGATTCCGACCTCTGGAACCAGTGGGAGAGCATCCCCGACGACTGGCCGCTGCTGCCGATGATCGGTCGCAAGCAGCCGTCGATCCTCTACACGGTCGGCGAGCGGCACCGCGAACGCGCCGCCATGATCAGCAACGCGCTGGAGGCGGTCGACCCGCACGTCCTGCGCGGCCACGCCGAGCGGTTCGCCGACGAACTGGTGGACCGGCTGTGCGCCAAGGGCGAGGCCGACCTCGTCGGCGACTACGCCATGCTGCTGCCGGTACGGGTCCTGGCCCGTCTGTACGGCTTCCCCGACGAGCAGGGCCCGGCGCTCGTCACCGCCCTCAACGACATGATCGACGGCCGGGAGCGGGCCATCGCCGGCCAGACGCACCTCGGCACGTCGATGGCGCGGCTCCTCGCCGACCGGAAGGCGGCGCCCGCCGACGACGTCGCCTCCCGGATGCTGGCCGACGACAGCGGCTTCACCGAGGAGGAGGTCGCCCAGGACCTGATGGTGATGCTGGCGGCGGGCCACCAGCCGACGGCGGACTGGATCGGCAACTCGCTGCGCCTGATGCTGACCGACGACCGGTTCGCCGCCTCGCTCTTCGGCGGCCGCAACAGTGTCGCCGAGGCCATGAACGAGGTGCTGTGGGAGGACACTCCCACGCAGAACGTGGCCGGCCGCTGGGCCTCGCGCGACACCCGGCTCGGCGGGCGGCACATCCGCGCCGGCGACCTGGTGCTGCTCGGTCTGCAGGGCGCCAACTCCGACCCGCAGGTCCGCACCGACGGCTCCGCGCTCACCGGCGGCAACAACGCGCACTTCTCCTTCGGCCACGGCGAGCACCGCTGCCCCTTCCCCGCGCAGGAGGTCGCCGAGGTCATCGCGCGCACGGGCATCGAGGTCGTCCTCGACCGGCTGCCGGACATCGACCTGGCCGTACCCGCCGGGTCCCTCACCCGTCGACCCTCGCCCTGGCTGCGGGGGCTGACCGAGTTGCCCGTGCGGTTCACTCCGACCACTGCCCTGGGAGGCACGTCAGCATGACGACCGGCACCGAAGAAGCCCGGATCCCGCTGGACCCGTTCGTCACCGACTTGGACGGCGAGAGCGCCCGGCTGCGCGCGGCCGGACCGCTCGCCGCCGTGGAGCTGCCGGGCGGCGTGCCCGTCTGGGCGGTCACGCACCACGCGGAGGCCAAGGCCCTTCTCACCGACCCGCGTCTGGTCAAGGACATCAACGTGTGGGGGGCGTGGCAGCGTGGCGAGATCCCCGCCGACTGGCCGCTGATCGGGCTGGCCAACCCCGGCCGCTCGATGCTCACCGTGGACGGCGCGGAGCACCGCCGGCTGCGTACGCTCGTGGCGCAGGCGCTCACGGTGCGCCGGGTGGAGCACATGCGGGGGCGGATCACCGAGCTCACCGAGCGGCTGCTCGACGAGCTGCCCGCGGACGGCGGCGTCGTCGACCTCAAGGCGGCCTTCGCCTACCCGCTGCCGATGTACGTCATCGCCGACCTGATGGGCATCGAGGAGGCGCGGCTGCCGCGGCTGAAGGTGCTGTTCGAGAAGTTCTTCTCGACGCAGACGCCGCCCGAGGAGGTCGTCGCCACCCTCACCGAGCTGGCCGGGATCATGGCCGACACGGTCGCCGCCAAGCGCGCCGCTCCCGGCGACGACCTGACCAGCGCGCTGATCCAGGCGTCGGAGGACGGCGACCACCTCACGGACGCGGAGATCGTCTCCACGCTCCAGCTGATGGTGGCCGCCGGACACGAGACGACGATCTCACTCATCGTGAACTCCGTGGTCAACCTGTCCACGCATCCCGAGCAGCGGGCCCTGGTGCTCTCCGGTGAGGCGGACTGGTCCGCGGTGATCGAGGAGACGCTGCGCCACTCGACCCCGACCTCGCACGTCCTGATCCGCTTCGCGACCGAGGACGTCAAGGTCGGCGAGAAGGTGATACCCGCCGGGGACGCGCTGATCGTGTCGTACGGCGCGCTGGGCCGGGACGAGGCGGCGCACGGGCCGACGGCGGGCGAGTTCGACATCACCCGCACCTCGCCCAGCCGGCACATCTCCTTCGGTCACGGCCCGCACGTGTGCCCCGGCGCTGCCCTGTCCCGGCTGGAGGCGGGCGTGGCGCTGCCCGCGCTCTACGCCCGGTTCCCGCACCTGGACCTGGCGGTGCCGGCGTCCGACCTGCGCAACAAGCCGGTGGTCACGCAGAACGACCTCTTCGAGCTGCCGGTCAGGCTGGCGTAACGGCGTCCGGCCGGGCCGAGGCTGTCACCCGCGGGGCGTTTGCTCCCCGCCCTGCGGGTAACTCCGGCATTCCGGACGCCGACCCCCGGGAGTCGCCATGTGGAAGCGCAAGAGCAGGAAGGACCGTCGGACCGCGAAGACGGTCCCCATGGAGCTGTGCGACCTGTGCGCCAGGGTCTTCCCCGAGAACGAGTCCGTCACCGGCTACGTACCGGACTCCTCCGCGGCGCACGCCATCCACGTCTGGGCCGACGGGCTACGGCTCATCACCGCGTGCTGCGACGACCACTTCGACGTGGTGAAGGCGGGCTACGCGAACCGGCCCTTCGTGGAGGAGGAACTGTGGGCGGCGAAGCTCACCCGGACCCTGACCGCGGGCCCGGAGGCGCTCTCCATGGAACAGCTCGGCTGCCGGACGGGCCTCCAGGAGCCGCAGATACGTGCCGCCATCGCCTGGCACAACGAGCGCATGCGCGAGCAGCAGCGCACGGACCCCTGACCCCGGACCCCGGTCCCGGACTCCGGTCCCCGGCCCCGGTGTCCGACCCCCGCCTCGGCCCCGGCCGGCGCGCCGGTGGCCCGCGCCCCGGCCGAGGCCAGGACGGGGCCGCCTTCCCTGCACGCGGTAGGGCTCCCCGTCGGCCCACTCGACCTCCAGGCCTCCCGGGTGCCGTCCTGTTCCCGGCCGTCGGGGGCGGTCGGAGCCGTCGGTGGGGTCCTGGAAGGCGTGGACGTCGACGGCGTGGACCGTGCACTCGTCCAGCGCCCGCGCGTCGAAGCCGGTCGCCGGCGTCATCGCGTACTCGTCCCCCGGGTCGTCCCGTGAGCGGTCGGTGCGCGCCCTTCACGGAGCCGGTTCCCCGCGGCGTCCGGCCCGTGCGAAGGCCGTCCGGGCCGGCGCCCGGCGGGCATCCGGGTGACGCCGCGTTTGTCCGGCCCGCCGACGGGTCACTCAGTTCCGCGTCCGCGAGCCATCGAAGGGACCCGCCCGAGGAGCATCCGTGAACCGCTTCCGGCAACCGTTCCACCGTGTGTGGGACCGGTTGGCCGCGTCCTCCCTCGTCCGGCGCGGCCGGGACCTGGAGCTGATGCACCGGGCCATGGGGTTCGCCACGCTCGCCCTGGTCACGCTGGCGCCGTTGCTGATCGTGGTGGCCGCCTTCGACCCCCTGCGACGGGGCGGTTTCGCGACCTGGCTGGTCGACGGCATGGGGCTGTCCGGCCGGTCCGCACGTGTACTGACCGACATCTTCAGCCCTCCGACCAAGATCGTCGGCACCACGAGTGTGTGGGGCGCCATCGCGCTCGCCGTGTTCGGCGTGTCGTTCGCGGCGAGCGTGCAGAACGGCTACGAGCGGATCTGGGAGCTCCCCTCCGGACCGTGGCACCGCGTCTGGCGCCAGATGACCTGGGTGATCGCGCTGACCGCGTACCTCTACCAGGAGGTGCAGACACGGACCGCTCTGCACGGGTCGGCGCGGATCGTGCTGTCCACGGCGACGGGCATGCTGTTCTTCTGGTGGGGGCAGCACTTCCTGCTGGGCAGCCAGGTCCGCTGGCGGGACCTGCTGCCGGGGGCTCTCGCGACCATGGTGGGCCTGATCGGACTGCGCGGCTTCTCGTACCTCGTCTTCACGCCGCTCATCCTGGACAACGCGATCAGCTACGGCACGGTCGGCATCGTGCTGGTGGTGGAGTCCTGGCTGATCGGGGTGGGGTTCGTGGTCTTCGGCGGCGCGATGGTCGGCCACTGGTTCTGCGAGCACCACTGGTGGACACGCACCATCGACCGTGAATGACCCACACGCTCACACACGCCAGTCCGCCCTGCGACGCGGAGGTCCGGTCACCGGCGCGGCACCGCGGGTAAGGTCCGGTCAGCGGCGGCGTGCCGCGGGTGAGGTCCGGTCAGCGGCGCGGCAGCGTGCCGCGGGCCGTCGTCCGTGCTCTCCGGCCGGCGTACGCGGTCCGCCGCAACGACGCTTCGGCCCCACCGCGGTGGGAGCGCCGCAGGATGCCGTCGGCCAGGACCGCGGCGACCGTTCCGGTCACGGTGGCGGCCAGCGCGAGTGGCCGGCGGTGGCGGGAGAGCCAGAACTGCAGGCTGCGCGGGTGGGACTCGTCGTCGAAGACGCCGTGCGCGCCGTAGTCGGCCGGTGCGGTGTCGTCCGGCGGCTTCCAGAGGTTGACCGGGCGGGACGGGTCGACGGGCTCGTCGGTCTGCTGCGAGTCGTACCCGGTCCGGGCCAGATAGCGGTCCAGCAGCCCCGGGGCGAACTTCTGGCCGAGCAGGGTGGCGACGGTGGATCCGCCGACCCAGTACTCGCGCCGCTGGGGATGGTCGGCGGCGTACAGGACCGCCTCGGCGGCGACCTCGGGCTGGTAGACGGGGGCCACCGGGCGCGGGTGCCTGGGCAGCCGGGTGAGGACCCAGCTGAACTGGGGCGTGTTGAGCCCGGGCATCTGGACCATGGTCACCCGCACCCCGCTGCGGTCGTGCAGCAGCTCGCAGCGCAGGGACTCGGTGAAGCCCTGGATGGCGTGTTTGGCCCCGCAGTACACCGCCTGGAGCGGGACGCTGCGCTGGGCCAGGGCCGACCCCACCTGGACGATGGTGCCGCGATCGCGCGGCGTCATGTGCCGCAGGGCGGCCTGGGTGCCGTGGACGAAGCCGAAGTAGGTCACCTCCGTGGCACGTCTCAGCTCCTCGGGCCTGACCTCCGGCACGGGTGCGAAGACGGTCGTGAACGCCGCGTTCACCCAGATGTCGATCGGGCCGAGTTCGTCCTCGATCCGGGCGGCCGCCGCGTCGACGGCCTCCGGGTCGGCGACGTCCACCGTCAGGGGCAGCGCGCGTCCGCCGGCCTCCCGGACCTCCTCGGCGGCCTGTTCCAGGGCGTACTCGCCGCGCGCAAGCAGGGCCACGGAGCTCCCACGGGCGCCGAAGGCCCGGGCGGTGGCCCGGCCGACGCCGCCGCTCGCCCCGGTGACGACCACGACTTCGGTACCGTCCGCCCGGCCGGGCCGCCCGCCTCCCCGGGTCCGTCGCGCGCCGCTCACTTCTTCCCCCGGCCGGGCAGGTGCTCGGCGTACTCGGTGGGCTTGTGCCGTACGCCCTTGGTGGCGATCCCGGTGAGTTCCGGGTCGTGCGGCGCCGCCTTGACGGCCTTCTCGCCCTGCTCCTTCACGATGTGCGGCGGGATCGGCGCGGTCTCCGCGTCGACCTTGCACTCCAGGACCACCGGCCGGTCGGCGGCGAGCGCCTCGTCCTCCTGCTGGTAGGGGGTGCCCGGCGACAGGGTCTTGCGCCGGCCCACCACCGCCACCACGGGCCGGTGGTCGAGCTCGGCGTCGTACAGGCCGTTGAGCAGGTGCCCTGCGCCCGGCCCCGAGGTGGCGATGCAGCAGCCCGCATCTCCGGTGAACTCGGCGTGGGCGCAGGGCGTGGAGGCGGCCGTCTCCTCGTGCCCGGCCTGGATGAACTCCGGGTCGCCGTCGGCCCGGTCGAAGGCGCCGGGCAGACCGATGGTGCCGTCACCCGGACAGCCGTACACACGCCGGACGCCCCACTCGGACAGGCGCTGGAGCACAGAATCGGCGACTTCGGTCATGAAGCTCTCCTGGACGAGGGGGACGCCGGTCGGCTTGTGAGTTGCCTTCGCCGGAAGGCGTAAACCAGGAGGTACCCATCCGTTCGGCCAGGAACCGAACCCCTACTCCGGCGGCGCCGCCGTGCTCGCCCGGGTCACCAGGCGGGTCGGCACGAGTGTCGTGCCCCGCTCCGGGCCGTCCTGGCGCATCTTGCGCAGCACGGCCTGCACGCACAGCCGCCCGACCTCGGCGAAGTCCTGGTGGACGGTGGTCAGCGGAGGCAGGAAGGAGCCGGCCTCGGGGATGTCGTCGAAGCCGATGACGCTGACGTCCTCGGGGACGCGCCGGCCGTGTTCGTGCAGGGCGCGCATCAGGCCGAGGGCCATCTGGTCGTTGGCCGCGAAGACGGCCGTGCACTCCTTGCGGGCGGCGAGTTCCAGGCCGGCCCGGTAGCCGGACTCCGCCGACCAGTCGCCCCGGGTGAGGGGCGGCGGGGTACGGCCGGCCTCGGCGAGCGTGTGCCGCCAGGCGTCCGTGCGGCGCTGGGCGGCGAAGGACCCCTCGGGCCCGCCCAGGTGCCACACCGTGTCGTGTCCGAGGTCCAGCAGATGGCGCACGGCGGCGCGGGTGCCGCCGGCCTGGTCGGTGTCGACGACCGTGTAGTGGTCGCCGGCGTCGGAGTCGACCACGACGACCTGGACGTGCGGCGGCAGTTTGAGGGTCGCCGCGTCCAGCAGGTGGACCTCCATGATGACGATCACCGCGTCGACGGCGAGTTCCTCCAGCCGGGAGAACGCGCCCCGCACCTCGTCCTGGGTGGGGACGGCGACGGGCAGCAGCGTCACCGCGTACCCCTCGCTCGCCGCGGAGGTGGCGATGGCCTCCAGGGTGCGCACGTTGCCCGTGGTGGCCAGCGAGAAGGTGATGACGCCGATGGTGCGGAACTCGCCGCGCTTGAGCGCCCTGGCCGCGCTGTTGGGCCGGTAGCCCAGCTCCTTCATGGCCGCCAGCACCTGCAGCCGGGTCTCCTCGGTCACTCCGGCGTAGCCGTTGGAGACGCGGGAGACGGTCTGCGAGGAGACTCCCGCGAGCCGGGCCACGTCCGCCATGGACGCCGTCGGCACCCGGCCGCCGCGGCGGCGCCGGGTCCCCACGTCCCGCGCGTCCGCGACTTCCTCAGCGGTGTCCACTGCCGTTCGCCACCTCTCCACCATGTCCGAATCCCGGCTCCCGAAGGACCCTTGACCGTCGTCCTCGGGGCAGTGTAGACATGCCGCCATCAAATGTTTACGTAAACATAACAGCACTCCGACCAACGGAATCGCACATCCGCGGCGCTTGGTGTTTACGTAAACATCGCGAGGCTCCAGGACGCCTTCAGGACGTGGACGAGCGAGGAACGACATGACGACGCTGCAACCGCCGGCCGCCGCCGAGCCGCGCCCGGCCCCACCCCCGGCGAGGCGGGAGCGCCGCTCCTGGACGGGGTGGGGGTTCCTCGGTCCCTTCGTGGCCGTGTTCGCGCTGGTCTTCCTCGCGCCGATCGCGTACTCGGTCTACCTCAGCCTCTTCCGCGACCAGCTCATCGGCGGGACCACCTTCGTCGGACTGGACAACTACAGCGCGGCGCTGAAGGACGAGCGGTTCTGGGCCTCGCTCGGCCGGGTCTCGCTCTTCCTCGCCGTGCAGGTGCCGATCATGCTCGGCATCGCACTGCTGGTGGCGCTGGCACTGGACAGCGGACGCCTCTACGGCCGGGACTTCTTCCGCATCTCGATCTTCCTGCCGTACGCCGTGCCCGCCGTGGTGGCCACGCTGATGTGGGGCTTCATGTACGGCACCCGGTTCGGCCTGCTCGGCGACGTCAACGGCGCGCTGGGCGTCTCCCTGCCCGACCCGCTCTCCCCGGACATGGTGCTGGCCTCCATCGGCAACATCGTGACCTGGGAGTTCGTCGGCTACAACATGCTGATCTTCTACTCTGCGCTGCGGGTCGTACCGCACTCGCTGTACGAGGCGGCCCAGATCGACGGCGCCGGTCAGATCCGGGTGATCGCCGCCATCAAGCTTCCCGCCATCCGCGGCGCCCTGGTGATCGCGACGATCTTCTCGATCATCGGCAGCTTCCAGCTCTTCAACGAGCCGAGCATCCTGCAGCCGCTGGCACCCAACGCCATCACGACCGACTACACGCCGAACTACTACACGTACTCGCTGTCCTTCAACGGCCAGCAGCACAACTACTCCGCGACGGTCGCCATCGTCATGGGGCTGATCACCATGGTCATCGCCTACGTCGTCCAGCTGCGCGGCATGCGCAAGGGAGTGTGAACAGCGATGACCAGTCCTGTCGTCACCGTCTCCGACCGTTCCGCGACCGCCCCGTCCGGCACCTCGGGCCCCGTGCCCCGGCTGCGCGCCTCCCGGCGCCGTCACTCCGCCGACAAGCCCCGGCGCAGCGTGCTGCTGACCGCGCTCACCTCGCTGGTGCTCCTGTACAGCCTGGTGCCGCTGATCTGGCTGGCCATCAGCGCCACCAAGACGCAGGAGGGACTGGCCCGTTCCTTCGGTCTGTGGTTCGACGGCGACTTCGCGCTGTGGGACAACATCACTCAGACGTTCGCCTACGACGACGGCGTCTTCACCCGCTGGCTGCTGAACACCCTGCTGTACGTGGGGCTGGGAGCGGGCGGCGCCACCTTCCTCGCCGTGCTCGGCGGCTACGCGCTCGCCAAGTTCCACTTCCCCGGCCGGCGTGCCGTCTTCGCCGTGGTCATCGGCGCGGTGGCCGTGCCGGGTACGGCGCTGGCGGTGCCGACCTTCCTGATGTTCAGCAAGATGGGACTCACCGACACGCCCTGGGCGGTGATCATCCCGTCCCTGATCTCGCCGTTCGGCCTGTACCTGATGTGGGTGTTCGCCACCGAGGCCATCCCGACCGAGCTGATGGAGGCCGCCCGCATCGACGGCGCCGGCGAGGTGCGCACCTTCTTCCAGGTCGCCCTGCCGCTGCTGGCGCCCGGCATCGTCACCGTCCTGCTGTTCACCATGGTCGCGACCTGGAACAACTTCTTCCTGCCGCTGGTCATGCTCAAGGATCCCGACTGGTATCCGCTGACGCTGGGCCTGAACAGCTGGAACGCCCAGGCCGCGACCGCCGGCGGCGAGGCCGTCTTCAACCTGGTCGTCACCGGGTCACTCATCACCATCCTGCCGCTGATCGCCGCGTTCCTGCTGCTGCAGAAGTACTGGCAGTCCGGACTCGCCGCCGGAAGCGTCAAGGAGTAGCCCCGAGCAGTCCACTCCCCTCTCCCCCAACGCCCCCAACCCTCGACGGTGCCGGTTCCGGCCACGAAGAAGTGGAAGCACACCCATGCCCAAGCACTCGCGCCGCCTGCTGCGCGGCACAGTACTCGTCTGCGCCCTCGCCCTGGGGGCGACCGCCTGCGGCGACTCCGACGACGGGGGATCGAGCCGGAAGGCGGTCTCCGAGGCGGACATCCAGGCGGCCCTCAAGGAGGGCGGCACCCTCACGGTCTGGGCGTGGGAGCCCACGCTCGAGCAGGTGGCCGCCGACTTCGAGAAGGAACACCCCGGCGTCAAGGTCGACCTCGTCAACGCGGGCACCCACAACGACCAGTACACGGCGCTGCAGAACGCCATATCGGCGAAGAAGGGCGTCCCCGACGTCGCGCAGATCGAGTACTACGCGATGGGTCAGTACGCGCTCACCAAGCAGCTCACCGACCTGAAGGCCTTCGGCGCCGACAAGCTCTCCGGCAAGTTCTCCCCCGGCCCGTGGAACGGCGTGAAGGCGGGCGGCGACGACGTCTACGCGCTGCCGATGGACTCCGGCCCGATGGCGCTGTTCTACAACAAGAAGGTGTTCGACAAGTACGACATCCAGGTGCCCACCACGTGGGCCGAGTACCTGGACGCCGCCCGCGACCTGCACAAGGCCGACCCGAAGGCGTACATCACCGCCGACACCGGCGACGCGGGCTTCGCCACCAGCATGCTCTGGCAGGCCGGTTCGCGCCCCTACACGGTCGACGGCACCACGGTGAAGGTCGACTTCTCCGACCGGGGCGCCACGACGTTCACCGGCACCTGGCAGAAGCTCATCGACGAGAAGCTCCTCGCGCCCGTCACCAGCTGGACCGACGAGTGGTACAAGGGCCTCGGCGACGGCACCATCGCGACCCTGGCCACCGGCGCGTGGATGCCCGCCAACCTGGCCTCGGGCGTGAAGGACGCCGCCGGTGACTGGCGCGTCGCCCCGCTGCCCCAGTGGCAGGCGGGCGGGAAGACCAGCGCCGAGAACGGCGGCAGCGCGCTCGCCCTGCCGGAACTCGGCAAGAACGAGGCACTGGCGTACGCCTTCGTCGAGTACGCCAGCGCCGGCGCGGGCGTGCAGACCCGGCTGGGCAACGGCGCCTTCCCGGCGACCACCGCGGATCTGGAGTCCGCGAAGTTCCAGGACACCGCGTTCCCCTACTTCGGCGGCCAGAAGGCCAACAAGATCTTCGCCGAGTCGGCCGCGAACGTCGCCGACGACTGGTCGTACCTGCCCTACCAGGTCTACGCGAACTCGGTCTTCAACGACACCGTCGGCAAGGCCTACGTCTCCGGCACCACGCTGGCCGAAGGCCTGCGGTCCTGGCAGGAGGCGTCCGTCAAGTACGGCACCGAGCAGGGCTTCACCGTCGAGAAGTAGCACAGGCAGCCCACGACGCGGCGGCCCGCCGGGCGGCGGCGCGACTCACGCACCGCCGCCCGGCACCGCACGCACCCCACCGGAAGGACCGCCATGATCTCCACTCTCCTGTCCCGCCTGCACAGCGGGACGGACGATGCCTCCGCGCCCCGTCTCGCCTTCGGCGCCGACTACAACCCCGAGCAGTGGCCCCGGGAGGTGTGGGAGGAGGATGTACGCCTGATGCGCGAGGCCGGCGTCAACATCGTGTCGCTGGCCATCTTCTCCTGGGCCCGCCTCCAGCCGGGCCCCGACGTCTGGGACTTCGCCTGGCTCGACGAGGTCATGGACCTGCTGTACGAGAACGGCGTCGGCGTCGACCTGGCCACCGCCACCGCCTCCCCGCCGCCCTGGCTGACCACCGCGCACCCGGAGATCCTCCCGGTCACCGACCGGGGCGAGACGCTGTCGCCGGGCGCGCGCCAGCACTGGCGCCCGACCTCGCCCGTCTTCCGCGAGCACGCCCTGCGCCTGGTCCGCCGGCTGGCGACCCGCTACGCCGACCACCCGGCCCTGGTCGCCTGGCACGTCAACAACGAGCTGGGCTGCCACAACGTGTACGACTACTCCGACGACGCGGCCCGCGCCTTCCGCGACTGGCTGCGCGCCCGGTACACCACGCTGGACGCCCTCAACCACGCCTGGGGCACGGCCTTCTGGTCGCAGCGCTACAGCGACTGGGAGCAGATCCTGCCGCCGCGGCTGGCCGCCTCCCACCCGAACCCGACCCAGCAGCTGGACTTCAAGCGGTTCTCGTCTCACGCGCTCAAGGACCACCTGCTCGCGGAGCGGGCGGTCCTGCGGGAGGTCACGCCCGGCATCCCCGTCACCACCAACTTCATGGTGATGCCCGGTACCAAGGGCATGAACTACGCGGACTGGGCGGGCGAGGTCGACTTCGTCGCCAACGACCACTACGTCGTGCCGAAGCCCCAGGCCCGCGACGAGCTGTCGTTCTCCGCGAACCTCACCAGCGGCATCGCGGGCGGCCGGCCCTGGTTCCTGATGGAGCACTCCACCAGCGCCGTCAACTGGCAGCCCGTCAACCTGGCCAAGCGGCCGGGCGAACTGGCCCGGGACTCGCTGACGCACGTGGCGCACGGCGCCGACGCGGTCTGCTTCTTCCAGTGGCGCCAGTCGGCGGCGGGCGCCGAGAAGTACCACTCGGCGATGGTCCCGCACGCCGGCGCGGACAGCGACCTGTTCCGCGCGGTCACCGCGCTCGGCGACACCCTGAAGACACTGGCGCCGGTGGCCGGCAGCGAGCGGGAGCCCGCCGAGGTCGGCATCCTCTTCGACTGGGAGTCGTGGTGGGCGAGCGAGCAGGACTCGCACCCCACCTCGCTGCTCGACTACCACCAGGAGGCCCTCGACTGGTACTCCGCGCTCCTCTCCCTCGGCGTCCGCGCCGACGTCGTCGCCACCGGCGCCGACCTGAGCCGCCACCGGGTGCTGATCGCGCCCGTGCTGCACCTGGTCACGGCCGAGCTCGCCAAGGACCTCACCCGGTACGCCGAGCAGGGCGGGCACCTGGTCACCACGTACTTCTCCGGTGTCGTCGACGAGAACGACCACGTCTGGCTCGGCGGCTACCCGGGCGCCCTGCGGGACCTGCTCGGCATCCGTGTCGAGGAGTTCGGTCCGCTGCCCGCCGGGCAGACGGTGGAGCTGGACGACGCGAGCACCGGCGGGCTGTGGACCGACCACGTCACCGTCACCGCGCCCGGTACGGAGGTCCTGTCCCACTACCGCACCGGTACGTACGCGGGCCGCCCGGCCGTCACCCGGCGTCCGACGGGCAAGGGTTCGGCCGCCTACGTCTCCACCCGGCTCGGCGCCGACGGGCTCACCTCGCTGCTGCCGCGGCTGCTGGAGCCGGCCGGTGTGGTGAGTGAACTGCCCGCCGAGGTCCGGGGATCGGTCGAGGCCACCGTGCGCCGCGGCCCCGGCGGCCGGTTCCTGTTCCTGGTCAACCGGACCGACGAGGAGGTGACCGTCCCGGGCGTCACCGGTCAGGCCCTGGTGGGCAGCACCTGCGCCGACGGCGCCGTCGTCCTCGCACCCCGGGGCGTCGCCGTCCTGCGCACGCCCACCGGCTGAGCGCACACCGGCGCCGCCCGGACCGTCCGAGGTCACCACCGCGCCGACCACGACCCCCCGGAGCGGCACGCACCCGCTCCGGGGCCGCTCCCCCCTGCCTGCTCGGGGCCGGGGGAGCCACCACCACCGCAGCGACCACACCTTCCAGTTGGGAGCACACGATGGCACGCCGTACCCGCAGCAGACGCCTCCTCGGGGCCGCCGCCCTGACCGCCCTGGCCACCGGGGCCGCCCTGACCAGCGTTCCCGCCCGGGCCGAACCGGCCACGGCCGCCTCCTCCGTCACGGTGCGGCCGGACCCGTCGTACCAGCAGGAGGAGTTCGAGGGATGGGGCACCAGCCTGGTCTGGTTCGCCAACGCCACCGGTGACTACCCGCCCGAGATCCGCGAGAAGCTGGCCCGGCTCCTCTTCGGCGACGACGGCCTGGGGCTGAACATCGCCCGCTACAACATCGGCGGCGGCAACGCGCCGGACGTCAAGGACTACCTGCGCGCCGGCGGCGCGGTCGAGGGCTGGTGGAAGGCCCCCGCGGGCACCACCCGCGAGGACACCGACTGGTGGAGCGCCGACGACCCGGCCGACTGGAACGAGGACGCCGACGCCACGCAGCGCTGGTGGGTCGAGCGCATCAAGGACGACATCGACCACTGGGAGACGTTCAGCAACTCCCCGCCCTGGTTCATGACCGTCAGCGGCTACGTGTCCGGCGGCTTCGACTCCAGCGCCGACCAGCTCAAGTCCGAGTCGGTCGACGACTTCGCCGCCTACCTGGCCGGTGCGACGAAACGGCTGGAGAAGGCCGAGGGCATCGAGGTCGACACCGTCGACCCGTTCAACGAGCCCAACACCCCCTACTGGGGCACGCGGCTGGGCGCGGACGGCGAGCCCGTCGGCGGCCGGCAGGAAGGGGCCCACATGGGCCCCGAGCTTCAGCGCGAGGTCCTGCGGGCCCTGGACCCCGCGCTGAAGAAGGCGAAGGTCAAGGCGGACATCTCGGCGATGGACGAGACCAATCCCGGTACCTTCGCGAAGAACTGGAGCGCCTACTCCCAGGCCGACCGCGACCTCGTCGACCAGATGAACGTCCACACCTACGGCACCGGGCAGCGCACCACCGTGCGGGACCTGTCCAAGGCCGCGGACAAGCCGTTGTGGATGAGCGAGGTCGGCGGTGACTGGGGCGACGGCCAGGACTTCGAGGACATGCGGCCCGGCCTCGGCCTCGCCCAGCAGATCGTCGACGACCTGCGGGAACTGGAGCCCCGCGCCTGGGTGTTCTGGCAGCCCGTCGAGGACTACGACAACATGAGGCCCGGCGGTGAGTCCGCCGAGGGCGGCAACTGGGGCAGCATCCAGCTCCCGTTCGACTGCACCGCCGAGGACACCCTCGAAACCTGCCCGATCCGGACCAACACCAAGTTCGACACCGCCCGCAACTTCACCCGCTTCATCCAGCCCGGCGACCGGCTGATCAGGACGGACGACACCTCCAGCGCCGCCGCCGTCACCCGCGACGGCAAGGGCGCCTCGCTCGTCCACGTCAACCGCACCCCCGCGCCCCGCACGGTCACCGTCGACCTGTCGAAGTTCGCCGACGTGCGCCGCGGGGCCACCGTCACTCCTGTGGTGACCAGCGTCGACGGCAAGCTCGAACAGCGGGCCCCGATCAGGGTGAGCGACCGCACGGCCACCTTCACCGTGCCCGCCGAGTCCGTGACCTCCTTCGAGATCAAGGGCGTCTCCGGCGTCGCGAAGGACACCGCCCCGCTGCGCAAGGGGCACACCTACACGCTGACCGGCGTGCAGAGCGGCAAGGCCGTCACCGTGGCGGCGGGCGGCACGAACCTGGTCCTCGGCGCCGGGGACGGCACGAGCGCCCAGCGGTGGCGGCTCAGCGCGGTGCGCCACGACAGCGGCGTCCGCGACCGTTATGTCTTCACCGACCCAGAGGCCGGCACGCGGCTGGCCGTGCGCGACGACGTCCCGGTGGCCGAACCCGACACCGGCAAGCGCGACCGGGCCGCCGAGTGGATCATGTCGACCACCGGTGACGGCACCTGGACGCTGGTCAACGCGGCCACCGGGCGCCTGCTCGAGGTCGGAGGCCAGGCCACGCACCAGGGTGCGGCCGTCACGACGTGGGCGCCCAACTCCGGCGCCAACCAGCGCTGGACGGTGACGGACGTGTCCGCCACGGGCACCGGCTGACACCCTCACGACACCCACGGCCCCGTCCGCACCGTTTCCCGGGCGGTGCGGACGGGGCCGCCCACACACGCACGCGATGGCTGAAGGAGGCCACATGACGATCGACCCGCGCGAGACCGAGGTCCGCCGCAGGATGGCGGCGCAGGAGCTCTACTCGGACGGCGCGCCGGGCCTGGAGGGCCTGGCGGAGGAGCGGCTGCGGGGCAAGGAGCTGGCCGACGCCTACAACCGGACCGGTGCCCGGGACGAGGAGGGCCGCCGGATGATACTGAAGGAGATGCTCGCCTCGCTGGGCACGGGTGTGTGGATCGAGCCGCCGCTGCACGTGGCCTACGGCAACCGTGTGCACCTGGGCGACGACGTGTACGTCAACTTCGGCCTCACCCTCGTCGACGACGTCGAGGTCTTCGTCGGGGACCGGGTGATGTTCGCCCCCCACGTGACCATCAGCACCACCGGACACCCCGTCCACCCGGACCTGCGCAGGGACGGTACGCAGTTCTCGGCGCCGGTGCGCATCGAGGACGACGTGTGGATCGGGGCCGGTGCGCTGATCATGCCGGGGGTCACCGTCGGCCGGGGCTCGGTGGTCGGCGCGGGCAGTGTGGTGACGGCGCACGTGCCGCCCATGGTGGTCGTCGCCGGGACTCCGGCGCGCGTCGTACGCGAGATCACCGACGCCGACCGGGAGTGGACCTACCGGCCGCCCCGCACCCTGCGCCGGGGTGCGGACTGATACCGCCCGGCCTGGTCACGGCCACCGAACGGTACGGCGCGGAGCAGGAGCCGGCCATGCCGGAGGAGAGCGGTGTCCACGCGGGCGTGGCGCCCGTCCCCTGACCGGGAGGGGCACCCGGCAGTGGCTCAGCGGCGGCGTCCGCGCGTCGTCCGGCCGCCGCCGATGCCGCCGCCGACGCCGGCGACGTGCAGGGCCAGCAGGGCGAGGCCGATGAGCATGACGTTGGTGGAGGTGAAGATGTCGTTGGTCGAGACCTCCGCCGCGTTGATCAGCCAGGCGATGAGGAACAGGACCGCCGCGATGATGGCGAGCACGGTGTACATCCCTTCGGATCGGGGGCACCGGGCCGGTGCCGTGTCACGCGTATGCCCCCGACGGGGTGCGTGACACGGCGGAAGGCACCGCGCGCTTCGTACAGTGGAGGGACGGGACCGTCCGCGGCACAGGAGGCCGGGGCCGGTCCGCCCCCCACCCTCGCACCGGAGCCCTCATGCACGATCCGTCCCCCGCACCGGACGACGGCTCCGGCACCCTGTTCGGCCTCGACGCCCTGGTGCCCGGTCCGCCGGCCGCCGCGCCCGCCGCCGGGCCGCTCTTCCGGGACTCCGCCGCGGCCCGCCGTCTGCTCCCGGTACGGGAGATCCACGCCGAGCCGGCGGCGGCCACCTCGCCGCGCGGCCGGCAGGTGATCGCCCGGTTCCCCGAGGCCCGCGTCATCGAGGTGGACTCCCACTGGCGCATCCCCGGCCTGCACGGCAACGAGGGCAACGTCGAGCGCTGGGTGCGGGTCAAGGGCGAGACACTCGTCCTGGGCGAGCGGAAGACGCTGGCCACCCGCCCCAACGGCCGGTCCGCGGACTGGATCGCCCCCGGCGCCTCCAACGGCTGCGCGATGGCCTGCGCCTACTGCTACGTGCCACGCCGCAAGGGGTACGCCAACCCGGTCACCGTCTTCACCAACATCGACCGGATCATCGCCCACCTCGGCCGGCACATCGCCCGGCTGGGGCCCAAGCCCGAGCCCAACCAGTGCGACCCCGACGCCTGGGTCTACGACGTCGGCGAGAACGGCGACTGTTCGGTGGACGCCCTGATCTGCGACAACACCGCGGACCTGGTGCACGCCTTCCGCCAGTGGCCGACGGCCAAGGCGTCCTTCGCCACCAAGTTCGTCAACCCCGACCTGCTCGCCCTCGACCCGCGCGGCCGGACCCGGATCCGCTTCTCCGTGATGCCCCCGGACGACTCCCGGCTGCTGGACGTACGCACCTCCCCGGTCGCCGAGCGCATCGCCGCGGCCGGCGACTTCCTGGACGCCGGGTACGAGGTCCACTTCAACCTCTCCCCCGTGGTGGTGCGGCCGGGCTGGGAGGAGGCCTGGACGGAGTTGCTGCGGCACCTCGACGACGTCCTGCCGGAACGGGTCAAGCGGCAGGCCGCCGCCGAAGTGATCATGCTGACGCACAACCGGGAGCTGCACGAGGTCAACCTGGGCTGGCATCCGCGCGCCGAGGAGGTGCTGTGGCGGCCGGAGCTCCAGCAGGCCAAACGCTCGGAGAACGGCGCGCTCAACGTGCGCTACCGCGACGGTGCCAAGGCCGCGGCGGTCGAGCGGCTCCGTGTGCTCGTCGCCTCCCACGCACCTTGGCTGCGTGTCCGGTACGCCTTCTGAGGGGCTGGAGACCGACGGGATCCGTCGTCACCGCCCGTGGTCACCGAACCGGGCGGGGCAGTGGAAACCCCAGTCGTGGAAGGTGACTTGAGAATACCGGCCGCTCCGGCTCGCACAAGACGGGACGATGACCCCCGACACCGTGTGACCCCCGTCTCTACCAGGGGTTTTTAGGTTAGGCTAACCTTCGGCACGTGAGATTCGGTGAAGACGCAGCCGGTATGCCGCGCCTGCGCGGTCATGAGCTGTCGGCGACGGGTGTGACCGTGTCGTACGACGGTGTCGATGTCGTGCACGACGCGGCGGTCAGGCTCAGGCCCGGTGAAGTGACCGTCCTGGTGGGTCCGAACGGCAGCGGGAAGTCGACGCTGCTGCGGACCGTCGCCCGGCTGCAGCGTGCCCGCAGCGCCACGCTCAGGATCGACGGGGACACCGACGGCCTGGCGCTGACGTCCCGTGACTTCTCGCGGTACGTCGCCCTGCTGACGCAGGCACGCCCGACGCCCGGCGGGCTGACCGTGCGGGACGTCGTCGAGTTCGGCCGCTATCCGTACCGGGGCCGCTGGGGGCGGCCGGATCCGGACGGCCCGGCCGCCGTCGACCGGGCGCTCGCGCTCACCGGCGTCGACTCCCTCGCCGACCGCGGCGCCGACCACCTGTCCGGCGGGCAGTTGCAGCGGGTGTGGCTCGCGAGCTGCCTCGCGCAGGAAACCGGCGTACTGCTGCTGGACGAACCGACCACCTATCTCGACCTCCGCTACCAGGTAGAACTCCTCGACCTCATCCGCGACCTGGCGGACGACCACGGGATCGCCGTCGGGGTCGTCCTGCACGACCTCGACCAGGCGGCGGCCGTCGCCGACCGGATCACGCTTCTCGAAGCGGGCCGGATCGTCGCCGACGGCCTGCCCGAGGACGTGCTGACGCCGGAACGCCTGAGTGCCGTCTACGGCATCCGGATCGACGTCGACACCGACCCCCTGACCGGCCGGCTGCGCACCCGCCCGATCGGCCGCCACCACATACGAACCGAAAGGCTCGGCACCACCTCATGAGACGCCTCCTGCTCACCGCGGCCGCCACCACCGCCGCGGCGCTCACCCTTGCCGCCTGCGGCACCACCGAGCCCGCCGCCGACAAGTCCGAGAAGAAGGCGGCCTCGGAAGCCATCACCCTCACGGACGGCAAGGGCACCGAGGTGAAGCTCGACGGCCCGGCCACCAAGGTCGTCGCCACCGAGTGGAACGTCGTCGAGAGCCTCGTCTCGCTGGGTGTCGACCCGGTCGGCGTCGCGGACGTCAAGGGCTTCAAGACGTGGAACGCGTCGGTCTCGCTGAAGAACGACCCCAAGGACATCGGCACGCGCGGCGAGCCGAGCATGGACACCGTCGCGTCCCTCTCCCCCGACCTCATCGTCGCCACCACGGACCTGCCGCCCGCCGCCGTGAAGCAGCTGCGGGAGGTCGCCCCGGTGCTGGAGGTGAAGTCCGCCGACGGCACCGACCAGATCGGGCAGATGCTCGACAACGTCGACCTCATCGCCAAGGCGACCGGCACCACGGACAAGGCGAAGACGGTCCGCGACGGCTTCGAGGCGAAGATCGCCGAGGGCAAGAAGGCCCTGACCGACGCGGGGGCGGCCGGCAAGGAGATCGCCTTCGCCGACGGCTACGTGACCTCCAACCAGGTCTCGGTCCGCCCCTACACCGCGACCTCGCTCATCGGTGAGGTCAACGAGGCGATCGGTCTGAAGAACGCCTGGAAGGTGAAGGGCGACGAGGCCTACGGTCTCGGCTCCACCGACGTCGAGGGCCTGACCACGCTGCCCGAGGGCGTCCAGTTCGCCTACATCGGCAACGACGAGGACCCGAACGCCACCCCGTTCACCGGTGCGCTGGCCAAGAACTCGGTGTGGAAGTCCCTGCCGTTCGTGAAGGCCGGCGACGTGCACCGGCTGAACGACGGCATCTGGATGTTCGGTGGCCCGGCGTCGATGGAGGCGTACATCGACTCCGTCGTCGGCGCGCTGACGAAGTAGCGGGGTCATGGCCGTCACCGCAACCGAACCCGCTGCCCGTCCGTCGACGGCACCCACGTCCCGGTCGGGCGCGGCCGCGGTGACGGCAGGGCTCGTCCTGCTGGTCGCCGTCCTCGCCGTCGTCGACATCGCTCAGGGCACCGCCGCCGTCGGACCGGCCGAGGTCCTCAAAGCCCTGACCGGACAGGCGGACGCCGACGACGCGTCGGTCGTGATCGCGTCCCGGCTGCCCCGGATGACCGCCGGCCTCCTGGTCGGCGCCGCGCTGGGCATGGCCGGCGCGGCGCTCCAGGCGGTCAGCCGCAATGTGCTCGCCTCTCCCGACACCCTGGCCGTGAACGCGGGTTCCTACCTGGCGCTCGGCCTGGCCGGCGTCACCGGCGTCTCCCTGCCCATGATCGCCTCCTCCGGCATCGCCTTCGCCGGCGGTCTGGCGGCGGCGGCCGTCGTGCTGGGTCTGTCCGGCCTGGGCACGGGCACCGTACGGCTGGTGCTCGCCGGCACCGCGCTGATGCTGGGTCTGAACTCCATGACGGAGGGGCTGCTCCTGCTCTTCCCCGAGCAGACCGACGGCCTCTACCAGTGGAACCAGGGCAGCATCGCCCAGAACGGCTTCGACGGCGTCCTGCAGATGCTGCCCGTCGCCGTCGTCGGGCTGGCCGGGCTGCTGATGACGGCCCGCCGGGTGGACGCCCTCGCGCTCGGTGACGACGCCGCGCGCGGGCTGGGCGTCCCGGTCCGGGCCACCCGGGTCACGGTCGTCGTCCTGGCGGCGCTGCTGTCCGCCGCCGCGGTCACGCTCGCCGGGCCGATCGGCTTCGTCGGCCTGTGCGCGCCCGCCCTCGTCCGCCCGCTGGCCCGCCGCTTCCGCGGCTTCGCCCGATCCCGTGCCTCCATGCCGGCGGCCGCGCTCACCGGCGCTGCCCTCGTCCTGGCTTCGGACGTGCTGCTGCGGACATTCGTCGCCGACGACCTCTCGGTCGCCGTGCCCACGGGTGTCGTCACCAGCCTCGTCGGCGCCGTGTTCCTGGTCGTGATGGCGCTGCGGCTGAAGGACACGGCCAAAGCCGGCGCGCCGGACCGGCTGCGCATCCCGAGCCGGACCGTGTTCCTGGTCACCGTGACGGTCCTGGTCGCCGTCCTGGTCGGCCTCGTGATCGCCGCCGTGCTGGTGGGCGACAGCAAGCTGCTGCTCGGCGACGTCGTCAACTGGGCGCAGGGGCGGGCCGGACGGACCGTCTCCTTCGTCCTGGACACGCGGGTGCCCCGGGTGCTCGCCGCGCTCTGCGCGGGCGCGGCGCTCGCCCTGTCCGGCACGCTGGTGCAGGCCGTGACCCGCAACCCGCTCGCGGAGCCCGCCGTCCTGGGCGTCTCCGGCGGTGGCGCGCTGGGCGCCGTACTGCTGGTGACCACCGTGCCGGCCGCCGGAACGTGGGGGATCGCCGGGGCGGCCTTCGCGGGCTCCGCGGTCACCGCGGTGCTCGTCTTCGGACTCGCCGCCCGGGGCGGTTTCCAGCAGAACCGGCTGGTGCTGGTCGGCATCGGTGTCGCCTCCGCGACGACGGCGCTGATCAGCCTGCTGATCGTGCTCACCGACCCGTTCAACGCGACGAAGGCGCTGACCTGGCTGTCGGGTTCCACCTACGGGCGGACCATGCCGGACGTCGTGCCGGTCGTGGTGGCGCTGGCCGTCGGGATCGGTGTGGCGGTCGCCCGGCGCACCGAGCTGGACCTGGTCTCGCTGGACGAGGACACCCCGCGGCTGCTCGGCCTGCGCGTGGCTCGGGGACGCCTCGGGTTCCTGGTGCTGAGCGTCGTACTCAGCTCGGCGGCCGTGGCCTGTGCGGGCACCATCGCCTTCGTGGGGCTCGTCGCCCCGCACGCGGCCCGCGCCCTCGTGGGTCGGCGGCACGTGCGGGTCGTGCCGGTCGCGATCCTCCTCGGTGCCACGCTCGTGTGCACGGCCGACCTGATCGGCCGCACGGTGATCGCCCCGGCCCAGCTCGGCGCGGGGCTGATGACGGCGGTCATCGGTACGCCGTACTTCCTGTATCTGCTGGTACGGAGCCGCCGATAGGCACACCGGGCCGAAAACCGGGTGACGGTGATCGTGCGCCCTCGTACGGTGTCCGGATGGACCGGCACGCCGCGGACGGGGGCCACGACGGCCTGCTGAACGTCATCGACCTGGAGGCCACCTGCTGGGAGGGGCGGCCCCCGCCCGGTGCGGTGAGCGAGATCATCGAAATCGGGCTCGCCGTGGTCGACCTCGCCGCCCGGGAGCGGGTGGGCCGGCACCGCTTCCTGGTGCGGCCCGCCCGCTCCCGGGTCGGCGCGTTCTGCACCGAACTGACGGGCATCACCCAGGCCGAGGCCGGCACCGGCGTGAGTTTCGCCGAGGCCTGCGACACGCTCGTGCGCGAGCACGGCGCCGGAGTCCGGCCCTGGGCGAGCTGGGGCGACTACGACCGGCACCAGTTCGTCCGCCAGTGCGCGGCGGACCGCGTGGCGTACCCCTTCGGCCGTCCGGCCGAGCGTACGCACACCAACGCCAAGGCGGTCTTCGCCGAGGCCCACGGGCTGCGCAGGAGGCCCGGCATGGCGCGGGCGCTCGAACTCGCCGGGCTGCCGCTGCAGGGGCGGCACCACCGGGGTGTGGACGACGCCTGGAACATCGCGGCCCTGGTGCTCCAGCTGGCGGACCGCGGCGTCTGGCCCGCCGCCTGACGGAGCGGCAGCCCTGACGATCACCCATGGCACATCGGGTAAGCCCTGATTCTCGGCCTGCTCCTTGTTAGACGGCGCGTCAAGTTACTGAACCGTAATGAGCATGACGCTACCCGCGGTAACTCTGGTCCGGTTACGGTCCCGTAACCCCACAGGAGCAGCGCGACCACGGCCCTGACCCCACCGGACCGCGGACGACGATTCCGGCCCTTCCCCAGGAGGTTCGCCATGCCCCCACACCCACGCACGCTCGCCGCGGCCGTCACCGTCGCGCTCGCCCTCGGAGCGCAGGCCGTCCCGGCCGCCGCGGCCGACGGCTCGGCCACCGGTTCCACCACGGAGGTGTCCCGCGGCGTCGAGATACCCGCCTTCTACACCCCGCCGGCCACGCTGCCCGGCGCCGACGGCGCGCTGATCCGCACCGAGCCGCTGCGCCTCGCGCTGAGCCTGCCCAGCCTCGGCGGGCCCCTTCCGGGGCGGGCGACCCGGCTGATGTACAAGTCCACCGACGCGAACGGCGAACCGGTCGCCGTGACCGGCGCATACATCGAGCCGGCCGCGAAGTGGCGCGGAGACGGACCGCGGCCCCTGGTCGCCCTCGCCCCCGGCACCATGGGCCAGGGCGACCAGTGCGCCGCCTCGATGGCCCTGGAGCACCCGCTGATACTCAACGGCGAGACGGTGTCGGTGGGTTACGAGGACCTGTCGGTCTACCGGCTGCTGCTGCGCGGCGTCGCGGTCGTCGTCACCGACTACGTGGGCCTGGGTGCCACCGACCGGCTGCACACCTACGTCAACCGGGTCGACGGAGCCCACGCCGTACTGGACGCCGTACGCGCCGCACGCTCCCTCGACTCGGCGTCGGTCACCCCCGGCTCACGGGTCGGCCTCTTCGGATACAGCCAGGGCGGCGGGGCGACGGCAGCCGCGGCCGAGCTCCAGCCGTCCTACGCCCCGGACGTCGAACTGGCGGGCACCTACGCGGGCGCTCCGCCCGCCGACCTGACCGAGGTGACCGAGGCGATCGACGGCGGTGACCTGGCGGGCGCGCTGGGCTGGTCGCTCAACGGCTTCCTGCAGACCGAGCCGGCCCTCGAACCCATCACCGACCGGTACATCAACGCGGCGGGCGAGGAGGCCCTGAAGGACCTGTCGACCATGTGCGTCGGGGACGCGCTCTTCGGATACGGAGGCGACAGCAGCACGGCCTGGACGCGGACCGGGCAGTCGCTCGGCGACATCATCCGCGCCGAGCCCGCGCTGCAGGCCTTCCTGGCCGAGCAGCGGATCGGCTCGCTGAAGCCGGACAGCCCGGTCCGCGTGGCCACGGGCGTCAGCGACGACCTGGTCCCCCACGAGCAGTCCCGCCGGCTGGCCGTCGACTGGTGCCGCAAGGGCGCGAAGGTCACCTACGACCCGGTCGTGCTGCCGGGTGCCGGCAGTGGCCTGCTCAACCACTTCGCTCCGCTGCTCGCCGATCAGGGCAAGGCCATCTCCTGGCTCACCGACCGCCTCTCCGGCAAACCGGCCGGCTCCAACTGCTGGAGCATGCCCGGACAGCCCTGAGCCGTACCGGACACGGACACAGGGGCCCCGGCGGACGTCCGCCGGGGCCCCTCGCACGCGACCCACGTGAACCCGGGCAGCAGCCCCCGGCATGCGCCGGACGATCATTGCGGCACAGAATTCACTCAGGCGAACGTGGTGAGGCAACAGAAAGGCAGCAGCGTGATGAACGCGAAGCCTGACGGCGGGCCCGGGCCCCTGAGCCGGGTGAAGATGCCGGGTACGGTCGCGCGCCTGCCGCGGCAGGTGCGCGAGGAACTGACCCGCCGCCTTCGCCGCAACAAGCGCGCCTTCCACGAGGACGACGTCCAGGTCGTCGAGGGACCGCTGCTCAAGCGCGCGGTCGGGGCCTCGGCGCTCGGCAACTGCATGGAGTGGTTCGACTTCGGCGTCTACAGCTACCTGGCAGCCACCATCGGCAAGGTGTTCTTCCCCGGCGCCTCCCCGACCGCCCAGGTCATCTCCTCCTTCGCCACCTTCGCCGCGGCCTTCGTCGTACGCCCGCTCGGCGGCCTCTTCTTCGGCCCGCTCGGGGACCGCCTCGGCCGGCAGAAGGTACTCGCCACCACCATGATCCTGATGGCGGTCGGCACCTTCTCCATCGGCCTCATCCCGAGCTACGCCAGCATCGGCATCGCCGCCCCGGTCCTGCTGCTGCTCGCCCGCATGCTCCAGGGCTTCTCCACCGGCGGCGAGTACGGCGGCGCCACCACCTTCGTCGCCGAGTACTCGCCCGACCGGCGGCGCGGCTTCCTCTCCAGCTGGCTCGACTTCGGCACCTTCGTCGGCTACGCGCTCGGCTCCGCGCTGGTCACCGTCCTGAACCTGATGCTGACCGACGGCCAGATGCTCGACTGGGGCTGGCGCGTCCCGTTCCTGATCGCCGGTCCGCTGGGCCTCATCGGCCTGTACATGCGGCTCAAGCTGGAGGAGTCCCCCGCCTTCCAGCAGCAGCTCGACGAGCACGAGAAGAGCCTCGCCCAGGAGTCGGCGGGCAGCGAGTTCAAGACCATCATCCAGAAGCACTGGCGCAAGCTGCTGATCTGCATGGGCCTGGTGCTGCTCTACAACGTCACCAACTACATGGTCACCGGCTATCTGCCCACGTACCAGACGGAGACCCTGGGCCGCTCCAGCGGCTTCGCCGACGTGCTGGTGCTGATCGGGATGGTGTGGATCGTGCTGCTGATCACCTTCCTCGGCCGGCTCAGCGACCACGTCGGCCGCCGCCCGCTGTACGCCGTCGGCGCCGTCGCGATGATCGTCCTCGCCGTGCCGGCCTTCCTCCTGCTGAAGGCGGAGGGCACCTGGGCACCGGTCGCCGGGGTCCTCCTCCTCGCCACCCTGCTGGCCTGCTTCGCCGCGCCGAGCGCCGCCACCCTGCCGGCACTGTTCCCCACCGCCGTGCGCTACGCGGCCATGGGCATCGGCTTCAACTTCGCCGTGGCGGCCTTCGGCGGCACCACACCGCTGCTCACCGAGGCGCTGGTGAGTGTCACCGGCAACGACCTGATGCCCGCCTACTACCTGATGGTGGCCGGTGTCATCGGCCTGGTGACCGTGAAGTTCCTGCCGGAGAGCGCCCAGGTGCCGCTGAACGGCTCGCAGCCCATGGTCGGCTCCCGGCAGGAGCAGCGGGAGCTCATCACCACCTCGAAGGACCTCTACCGGTTCTCCAAGGAGCGCTCCGAGGCCCGCTGACGTGCCCCCGGGGCACGGCCCCGGCGCGCGAACCGCAGCGACGCGACGCCCGATCCCACGGCCACCCCGGCGCAGACCAGGGCGCTGCCCACGGCCTGCGCGGCGCCGTAGGATCCCGTGCCGACGAGCGGCGCGGTGCAGGCGGCGGCGACCGGGATCGGACCGGAGAACAGAGTGGCTCGCTCGGCGCCGATCCGCTGCATGCCCATGTACCGGCACACGAACCCGACGACGGTGACCACCGCCGCCTGCCACAGCAGCGCACCGGTCTGAGAAGGCGATGCCCGCGCCGTCGGTGCGCCCCCAGCCCCGGACCGTGAAGGCACCGACGGCCACGAACAGCGCCCCGTACAGCACGACAAAGCACGGCGGCTCCTCACGGGGTCCGATTCACGGGCGTCATCGGGGACCGGTCCACGGCGACGGCGGTCACACGGACGCCACGGATCCTCCATCACGTGCATGTCGCGGGAATCCGGGGTAGTCGGTACGTCCCGATGCCAACACATCGGTGAAGCAAGGGATTTGACGGTCATGGACGGACATGGGAAGGAACTTCCAGTGCGCACCATCAAAGTGGCGACCGCTGTGGCGACCGCGAGCGTCTCCGTCGCCCTACTGGCCGGCTGCGGCGGCGATTCGGGCGGCGAGAGCAAGCCGTTCGACGGGCAGAGCGCCGACGACATCGCCGCGAAGGCGGTCGAGGCCACCCGGCAGGCCAAGTCCATGCACGTGAAGGGCGACAACCGTCTGGAGGACGGCACCACCGTCACCATCGACGTCTCCGTCGACCAGGAGAAGAACTGTCAGGGCACCATCGGCACCGGCGAGACCGAGGCGGAGGTGCGGCACACCGACGCGACGCTGTACCTGCGCGGTGACGAGCAGTACTGGCGCAGCGCCCTGAAGCAGCAGCCGGACGCGGCGCGGGAGATGCTGCCGAAGCTGCGGGGCAAGTGGGTGAAGATGCCGGCGAACGACGCCACGACCACCGGTGTCTGCGACAAGCAGGGCTTCATCGCCGCCATGGACGAGGACAAGTCCGAACGCCAGGGCATGAAGCGCGGCGACACCACCGAGGTGGACGGCGAGGAGGCGATCAAGCTCACGAAGAAGGGCTCGGCGGGCGAGACCCTCGCGCTGTACGTCGCCACGGAGGGCGAGCCGTACATCCTGAAGACCACGACGGAGGGCGGCAAGAACCCGGGCAGCGTCACCTTCGGTGACTACAACAAGCCGGTGAGCCCCGAACAGCCGTCGGCCGACCAGACCGTCGACATGAAGGAACTGGCCGGCGAGCAGCGGGCCTGACCCTACCGGGCGCCGCTCCCCCCATCCCCGCGCTCCCGGTCCGAGGCCGGCCACACATAGGGCAGGTCGTCCGGGACCCCGGGAAACAGTTCGGCGTACACCTCGGGCTCCTTGCGCACCAGCGCCGACCGATGGCTGCGGTGGAAGGCGTCGTCACCGAGCCAGGGCGGCAGTTCCCCGGCGGCCGCCAGCTCCGGCTGATCCCGCACCGGCTCGTGCGGGCGGCTCACGGCGAGTCCGGCGACGAGTGAGGCGGCGCAGCTGTCCTGGTGGCCCTGCTCGCGCCAGACCCGGCAGATCTCCAGGCCGTACCGGACGAGTGCCTCCTCGTAGCCCGTCCACATCCGTACCGCCGGGTGCCGGCGCCAGCCGTAGCCGGGCACGGTCAGACCGCGCAGCACCTGGAGCGCCTCGACCCGCTGTTTGCCCAGCCGGCGGCGGTCCAGGGCCAGTGCCGACTCCCGGAAGCCGGGATGGGGCAGGAAGGTCTGCATGCTGTCCTCTCCGGTCAGCCGGGGAACCGGCCCTGGTGGCGCAGGTGGCTGCGGCGTTCGGCGTAGGCGAGGTCGTCGCGCCACAGACGGCCGGCGGCGGCGCGCATCAGCGGGCGCAGGGCCGGTGCCAGGCGGCGGGCCACGGGGAACCCGGGCCGGTCCGAGGTGGCCAGCACGGCCTCGACGACCGCTGTCCGCGGCCGGCCGCTCTCGTCCGGCCCGAGCGGTGTGGCATGGCTCTCCACGACGGAGCCGGTGCCCTCGCCGTCAGTGATGCGCATGACGACGGTGCGGGGCTCCGGTGCGGTGAACTCGGCCCGTACGGGCACGACGAGCCGGCCGGTGAGCCGGAAGGAGACGTCCACGAGGAAGCGGTCGTCGTCCTCGTCGGCGTCCGGCGTCCCGTCGGGCGCCTCGACCACGGTGAGGTCCACGAAGGAGTACGGGTGGAACCAGGCGCCGTGCCACGGGTCGAGCCGGTTGGCGACGACGTCCTCGGGCTCGCAGACCCCGACCCCGCGCCAGACGGACGTCAGGGCCGTCTTCCGCGGTGGCCTGGCGGGTACGGCGGGCGCCGGGGACGGGGGCTCCTGACCCACCGCGTCCAGCCGCACCCACACCAGTACGCCGTCGTCGTGGACCGGCAGGGGTTCCCAGCCGGCGAACGAGGCGCCGTCCAGGGCGAGTCCGTGCCAGTGGCACACGAGGGTGCCGCACCGCACCGGGCTGTCGGCCAGCGGGGCGCCGAGGTGGGGGCACGCGCCGGGTCCGCCCACCAGCCGCCCGTGCGCGTCGCGCCAGACGACCACCTCGATGCCGGCGACCGTGCCGGACAGCGGGCGGGTGGGACGTACGTCGGTGCTCGCGCCGAGGACGTACCAGTTGCCCGAGGGGCGGGCCCGGGCGCGTTCCAGGGCTCCGGCGATGACGGCGGGCCGGGCCTCGCGCCAGGTAGGCCGCTGTCGCTGCCAGGGGACGGGGCGGCGACGCAGCCGCAGGGGGTAGCGGCCCCGGCGCGGGCGGGGGTTCGGACTCATCATCCGGCCTCCTTCGCGGAGCAGGCGTCGTGCCGGCCCGGCAGCGGCGGGGTTGTGCGGGCTGCCGCGCCGCGCGCCCCCAGCCGGGCGGCGAGCACCCGTGAGAGCCCGTCGGCCGCGACGGCCGCGCGCCGGCGGCGGCGCACCACGGCGCGCCGGTGCAGTACCGCGTACCCGTCGTCCGCGATGGCGTCGAGGATGTGCCGGTAGAGGATGAACGCGGTGCGGACACAGGGCCGCGCGACCGGGTCCAGCATGGCGAGTCCGGGTGCGGCCTCGCGGTAGACGGCGCGGGTGAGGTCCTCGGCGGCTCGCAGCGCGGCGGTGACACGGGGATCGTGGCGGCCGGTGCGTCTGCTCCACAGCAGCAGGTCCCGCTGGACGCCGTGGGCGGCCAGCAGGTCCGCCGGGAGGTAGATCCGGCCCCGGTCCAGGTCCTCGCCGACGTCCCGCAGGAAGTTGGTCAGCTGGAAGGCGACGCCGAGCGCGGCGGCGTGCGGCGCGGCCCGGGCGCGGGAGGTCACGGTGCCGAGCACGGGCAGCATCTGCAGGCCGATGACGGCGGCCGAGCCGTGCATGTAGGCACGCAGGTCGTCGTAGGTGGCGTAGTCGGTGACCGTGAGGTCGCTGTGCATCGAGGCCATGAAGTCGGTGAAGTGCGCCGGTTCGATGGCGTACCGGGCGGCGGTGTCGGCCAGGGCGAGCACCACGGGTTCGGCGGCGGGCCGCGCACCGGACAGCGCCTGCCGCAGTTGCTCCTCGAGGCGGGCGAGGGTGGCCGCCCGCTCGGCGGTCGTCGCCTTCGCCCCCATGTCGTCGACGATGTCGTCCGCCCACCGCGCGAAGCCGTACAGGGCGTGCACGGCGGGTCTGCGGTCGGCGGGCAGGAGACGGGTCGCCAGGAAGTAGGTGCGGCCGTGGCGTGCGTTGAGGAGCCGGCAGTGGGTGTAGGCGGCGCGCAGGGCCGGGTCGGTGATGTTCGCGGCGTCCAGTTCGCGGTGGGTCATCGTCGGCCGCCCCTCGCCGCCGTGGCGCGTGCCGGTGTTCCGGTGATGCGGGCGGCGGCCAGCTTCCCGGAGATCAGCACGGTCGGCACGCCGACCCCCGGGGTGGTCCCGCAGCCCGCGAGGACCGCGTTGTCCGTGCCGCGTACCAGGTTGCGGGGGCGGAAGGGCCCCGTCTGGGCGAAGGTGTGGGCGACGGAGAAGGGTGTGCCCGCGGCATGCCCCTGGCCGGTCCAGTCGGCGGGCGTCACCAGGCACTCCTCCTCGATGGCGGCGGCGATGCCGGTCAGTCCCCGGCGTTCCAGGGTGGCGAGCAGGCGGTCGCGGTAGCGGGGAGCGAGGTCGGTCCAGTCCCGGGCGCCCGGCCCGATGTCGGTGTTGGGGCAGGGCGCGAGGACGTAGTGGAGGTGGCGGCCCTCGGGGGCCAGGGAGGGGTCGCCGGCGGTGGGCCGGGTGATCAGCAGGGAGGGGTCGGTCATGAGGGTGCCGGTCCTGGTCAGTTCGTCGAAGGTCCGGTGCCAGGCGGCGCCGAAGGAGAGCGTGTGGTGGGCGAGGTGCGGCCAGGTGCGGGTGGTGCCGGCGTGCAGGACGACGGCGGACGGCGCGTGCCGCAGTGCGAGCGGGCGGCGCGGGCGGCGGCCCAGCAGCCGGTGGACGGCGGGCAGGTCGGGGGTGAGGACGACGGCGTCGCAGGGGATGCGGTCGTGGGTCGTGACGACGGCGGTGACGCGGTCGCCGGAGCGTTCCAGGGCGGTGACGTCCTGGCCGAGGCGCAGGTCGGCCCCGGCGTCGGCGGCGGCGTCCGCCATGGCGCGGGGCAGGGCGTGCATGCCGCCGCGCGGGAAGTACACGCCGGCCACGGTGTCCATGTAGGCGATGACGGCGTAGGCGGCCAGCGCCCGGGCCGGTGCGACTCCGGCGTACAGGGCCTGGAAGGAGAAGACCCGCTTCAGCCGTTCGTCCGTCAGGAACCGTCCGATGCGCGCGTCCAGCCGGCCGAAGCCGCCGAGGGCGGCGAGCCGGGCCAGGTCGGCGGTGAGCAGGCCGAGCGGCGAGTCGAAGTTGGTGTCGATGAACCGGCGCATCTGCACGGCGTACAGCTGCCGCAGCCAGGCGCGCAGCCGCCGGTACCCGGCCGCCTCCCGCGCCCCGGCGAACCGTTCGACCTCCGCCTCCATCGCGTCCGCGTCGGTGTGGACGTCGAGGGTGCCGCCGTCGGCGAAGCACGCCCGGTAGGCGGGGTGCAGGGGGAGGAGTTCCACGCGGTCGGCCAGCCGGTCGCCGACGGCGGCGAACGCCTCGTCGGCCAGGTGGGGCATCGTCAGGACGGTCGGGCCCGTGTCGAGGCGGTAGCCGCCGAGCTCGCGCCGCCCGGCACGGCCGCCGGGCAGCGGGTCGCGTTCCACGACCGTCACCCGCCGTCCGGAGCCCAGCAGGTGCAGTGCGGCCGACAGGCCCGCGAGCCCCGCCCCGACGACCACCACGTGGTCGGTGCGGCCGGTCACCGTCCGGGTCATCGCGCGGCCTCGCCCGTGGGCGGGCGGTGCCGCGGCTGTTCCCGCCCGTCGTCGGACGTTCCGTGGGGCATCCCGGGTCCTCTCGTCGTCGGCCGCGGCGGTGAGCCGTGCCGGGTGCGTCGGCTGCTGCCGCCCCTTCGGGCGGGCGGCGCGCCGCGGACGCACCGTCCGGCGCCGGACGTGGGCCGCCGGTGGGGTGACTCGGCGTCATGCCTTCCCCCGTCGCGTCCGCTACGACGCCGCCCGGGCGCGTTCACGCCCGGCAGTCACCCGCCCGGCGGGTACCGACCGAGCCGGGCGGGTACCCGCCCCGGGCCGTCCAGCGCGCCGTGCGTCCGCGCAGGGCGCGGGGCGGAATACTCCGCCGGAAGCCGGGCCGCCGTTCAGGCGGAAGGAGGTAACCGTGGTCGACGCGGACATCGTCGTCGTCGGTGCCGGGGCGGCAGGTCTCTCCCTGGCGCACCGGCTCCCGGCGGACGCGCCGCGTCGCGCGGCGCCCTCCGTGGTCCTGATCGATCCGCCGCCCGGTCCGCTGCGGGCACCGCGCCGCACCTGGTGCTTCTGGGAGTCGGGCCCCGGCCGCTTCGACCCGGCGACGACGGCGTCGTGGGAGTGGCTGCGGGTGCGCGGCCGGGACGGGGCGGTCGTCCTGCGGCACATCGCGCCCGCGCGCTACAAGATGATCCGCTCGGACGACTTCGAGGCGCTGGTGGACCGCGACCTGAAGGACCGGCCCGGACTGCGGCGTCTGGAGGCCACCGTCGGCACGGTGACCACCCTGCCCGACGGGACGGTGTGCGTGCCGGCCACGGACGCGACCGGGACCCGGGCCGGGCTGCGCGCCCGCTGGGTCTTCGACTCCCGCCCGCCGGACCGCCTGCCGCCGGCGCGCACCCGCCTCCTCCAGCACTTCCGCGGCTGGTTCGTCCGCACCCGGCGGCCGGTCTTCGACCCTGGAGTGGTCGACCTGATGGACTTCCGCACCGTTCAGCCGGCACGCGGCCTGTCCTTCGGCTACGTCCTGCCGACCGGCCGGCACACCGCGCTGGTCGAGTACACCGAGTTCGGGCCGGCACCGCTGACGTCCGGCGCGTACGACAGCGCCCTGGAGGACTACACGCGCCGCGTCCTGCGCACCGGCACCACGGAGATCCTGTCGACGGAGCAGGGGGTGATTCCGATGACCGACGCCGTCTTCGAGCGGCGGGCCCAGGGCTCCGCTGCCGTTTTCCGGATCGGCGCCGCGGGCGGGGCCACGCGCGCCTCCACCGGTTACACGTTCGCCGCCGTGCAGCGGCAGTCCGACGCCATCGCCCGCGCCGTGCGCGCGGGCCGCCGCCCGGTGCCGCCGCCCCCGCACCCGGCGCGGGCCCGATGGATGGACGCGGTGCTGCTGCGCGCGCTGGGCACCGGCCGGGTGGACGGCCCCGACCTCTTCTTCCGGCTGTTCGACCGCGTACCCGCCGGGCGGCTGCTGCGCTTCCTCGACGGCCGGTCCCGGCTGTACGAGGACCTCGCGGTCGGAGTACGCACTCCGGTCCTGCCGATGCTGCGTACGGCGGCGGAGCTGCCGTGGGTACCGCGTCGCCACATCTCCGTCCGTTGAGAACCACCGGTGAGCGCCACCAGCAGGAGCCACCGGTGAGACGCACCCGTGAGAGCCACCGGTCCGAGAAACCCTGCCACCAGGAGTCCCGATGCCCTTGTTGCGCGACGCAGCGCTGACCGCCGCCTTCGACCACGGTGCCGGTCGCTACGACCGCCTGGTCGCACTCAACCCCGGGTACCACGCCCAGTTGCGCCGCTCAGCCCGCCGGCTCGGCCTCGCGGACGGCGGCGCCGGGCGGCGGGTGCTGGACCTGGGCTGCGGCACGGGCGCCTCGACGGCGGCGCTGGCCGCGGCCCTCCCCGCCGCGGAGATCGTGGGGGTGGACGCCTCGGCGGGCATGCTGGAGCGGGCCAGGTCCAAGCCGTGGCCGCCGCGGGTACGTTTCGTGCACGCCCCGGCGGAGGAACTGCACCGGGCCGAGGTGGACGGGCCCTTCGACGCGGTCCTCGCCGCCTACCTGTTCCGGAACCTGAGCGACCCCGACGCCGTCCTGCGCACGGTGCACCGGCTGCTGGCTCCCGGGGGCAGGCTGGCGGTTCACGAGTACGCGCTCGGCGGGCGGCGCGCGCACCGGCTGGTGTGGGCCGCGGTGTGCCGGGGCGTCATCCTGCCGCTGGGCACGGCCACGGGCGACCGTGACCTCTACCGGCACCTGTGGCGCAGCGTCGCGGCGTTCGACACCGCGCCGGCGTTCGGCGCCCGGTTGGGCCGGGCCGGGTTCGAGCGGGTCCGGATCCTGCCGCTGCCGGGCTGGCAGACGGGCGTCACCCACACCTTCGTCGCCCGCCGCGCCGACACGGGGACGGACGGGGCGCGCACGGGCCACGCAGCACCGCAGGGCAAGCGAGCCCGCCGCACGGAGACGGGCGGCACGGAGACGGGCGGTGTCCGGTGAGCCGGCGCGGCGGGGCGCGGCCTCCTGGGCGGGACCGGCGCGCACAGGCCGTCGCTCCCCGGCCGGGCCGGGCACGGGTGACCGGTGAACCGCCGTCCGTGGCGGTGATCGGCGGCGGCATCGCGGGGCTGGCGGCGGCGACCGTCCTGGCCGAGCGGGGGGTACGCGTGGTGCTCCACGAGCGCGAACCCGTACTCGGCGGCCGCGTCGCCGGCCGGCCGGTCGAGCTGCCCGACGGGACGCCCGCCACGATGAGCCGGGGCTTCCACGCCTTCTTCCGCCAGTACTACAACCTGCGGAGCCTGCTGCGCCGTTCCGATCCCGGGCTGGGCATGCTGACCGGCCTGCCGGACTATCCGCTGCGGCACAGCAGCGGGCTGTGCGACGGTTTCCGCCGGGTACCGCGCACTCCCCCGTTCAGCGCCCTGGGCTTCGTCGCCCTGAGCCCCAGTTTCAGGCCGCGCGACCTGCTGGCCATGCGGCCCGCCGCGGCGCTGCCTCTCCTCGACGTCCGCACGCGCCGCGTCCACGAACGGCTGGACGACGTCAGCGCCCACGACTTCCTCGACACCCTGCGCTTCCCCGCGGCCGCGCGGCATCTGGCCTTCGAGGTGTTCTCCCGCAGCTTCTTCGCCGACCCGCGGGAGCTGTCCGCCGCGGAGATGGCGCTGATGTTCCACATCTACTTCCTCGGCTCCAGCGAGGGACTGCTGTTCGACGTCCCCCGCGAGCCGTTCCCGCAGGCGCTGTGGGATCCCCTCGCGGAGCATCTGACGCGGCGTGGGGTGAGGGTGCGGACGAGCACGTCCGTCGAGGCCGTCCGGCCCGGTCCGTCCGGCGGTCACCTGGTGGTCGACGCCACCGGCGCCCGGCCGTACGACGGGGTCGTGCTCGCTCTGGACACCGGCGGTCTGCGGGAGGTGGTGGGCCGCTCACCGCACCTGGGTGACGCCGGGTGGCGCGAGCGGGTGGCGCGGCTGCGGAACGCTCCGCCGTTCCTGGTCTCCCGGCTGTGGCTGGACCGTCCGGTCGCGTCCGGCCGGCCCGGTTTCCTCGGCACCAGCGGCTACGGTTCGCTGGACAACATCAGCGTGCTGTCCCACTGGGAGGGCGAGGCCGCGCGCTGGGCGGCGCGCACCAAAGGGTCGGTCGTCGAACTCCACGCCTACGCCCTGCCGTCGACGGCGGTCCGGGAGGTGGAGGAGAAGCGCCTCGTCGGTCAGTTGCACCAGGTCTATCCGGAGACCCGCGAGGCCGGCGTCGTGGCCGCGCGGCACGAGTGGCGGGCGGACTGCCCGCTGTTCACCGTCGGCGGCTACCGCGACCGTCCCACGGTCCGCACACCCGACCCGTGCGTCGTGGTCGCCGGGGACCTGGTCCGCACGGATCTGCCCGTGGCCCTGATGGAACGCGCCGCCACCTCGGGGTTCCTCGCGGCCAACACCCTGCTGGAGCGGTGGGGTGTGCGCGGCGAGACACTGTGGACCGTGCCGGATCAGGGGCGGTCGGCCCTGCTGCGTGCCGTGGCGCGACGGTTCGGGGCGCGCTGACGTCCACGCCGGCGGCGGCCGAGCCGGTGGTCCGCCCCACGGGACCCGGGTGGCGGCACCCCCGCGCGAGCCGAGGCCCCTCGCGGGAGCCCGTGGCGCCGCCCCACTGGGCCATGCCTCGGGCGCGGGCCCGGAGGTGGACACCTCGGAGCCCGGATCCGCCGCGCAGCGCCGGCGGCTCTAGGCTCCCGTCCCGTCCGCCGCGCGGTCGGCCCGTCCGCCCGCGCCGAGCGGGCCGGTGGGGCTCATGGCGCCCTCGGCCTCCAGCCGGGGCAGTTCACGGCGGGACAGCCGCATGACCACGGGCGGCAGGGCGCCGCGCGCCGCCTGTGCCAGGCGCAGCCAGCCGGGTACGTACACGGCGGTACGGCGGCGCTCCACGGCGCGCACCAGTCTGGCGGCGACGTCGTCCACCGGGAAGGTGCGGCGGGCCGGAGGCGGCATGTGCGCGCGCAGTTCACGCAGGACCGCGTACCGGTCGGCGTCGCGGATCATGTCGGTGTCGATCCAGTTGAGGTAGGCGATGCCCACGGCGACCCCGTGATGGGCGACCTCGGCGCGCAGCGAGTGGTTGAAGGCCTCCACGCCCGCCTTGGCGGCGCAGTACGCGCTCATCATGGGGGCGGCACCGAGTGAGGCCAGTGAGGCGATCTGGAGGTGGTATCCCGCGGTGCGGAGCAGGTCCGGGAGGAAGGCCCGGGCCGTGTGGGCGCTGCCGGTCAGGTTCACGTCGACGACGCGTCGCCACTCCGCCGGGTCCGACGTGGCGAACGGGCCGCCCTCCGCGATGCCGGCGTTCGCCACCACGACCGACGGCGGCCCCAGGCGCTGCCGGACCTCACCGGCCGCGTCGTCCAGCGCGGCGGGGTCGGTGACGTCGACCTCGACGGCGAGCGCGGGGACCGGCAGTTGTGCCGCCACGGCGTCCAACCGCGGCTTCTCGTGGCCGAGCAGGGCGAGCCGGGCTCCCCGGCGGGCGCACTCGCGGGCCAGGGCTGCGCCCACTCCGCGCGCGGCGCCGGTCACCACGACGGTGCGGTTCCGCAGGGGGCTGTCTGTCACCGGCCGGCCCTTTCCCTGGTGATCACGGGGACGGTCGCACGGGGACGTCACCGTTTGTCGCCCGTGCGGTCGCGGCGGGTGAGGCCGCGTTGCACGCGTGTGAGGCCGCCGAACCGGTGCTGGCGCAGGGCGGCGCGCGCGGCGTTGGAACCCGGCGCCCCGTGCACTCCGCCTCCCGGGTGGGCGCCCGCGGAGGCGAGGAAGAGGCCGGTCACCGGGGTCTCCGGCCGCCCGGTGCCCGGCACGGGCCGGAAGACGAGCTGCTGGTGCATGGCGGTGGTGCCGCCGTTGATGGAGCCGCCCTCCAGGTTGGCGTTCATGGCCTGGAGGGCCGGCGGGGCCAGCACGCGGCGGGCCCGGATCAGCGTGCGGAAGCCGGGCGCGAAGCGTTCCACCTGGCGCTCGACGCGGTCGGCCATGAGTTCTTGCTCCTTGGTGTCCCAGGTGCCGGTGATGCCCTCGTCGCCCGCGTCGCCCCGGATGTCGTGGGGGACGTGGGTGTAGGCCCAGGCGGACTCGGTGCCGCGCGGTGAGCGGGTCGGGTCGGTGGTCGTCATCTGGCCGAACAGCGAGAAGGGGCGGTCGGGGACCTGCCGCATGGCGATCTGGGCGGCGAACCGGGTCAGCTCGTCGAGACCGTCGGCCAGATGCACGGTCCCGGCCCGGGCCGCGTCCTCGCACCGCCAGGGCACCGGGCCGTCCAGCGCCCAGTCCACCTTGAAGGTGGCGAAGTCCCACTCAAAGCGCCGCAGGTCGGCGAGGACCTGGTCCGGCAGGTGCTCCGGGGCGACGAGATCGCCGTAGAGGGCGGGGACGGACACGTCCGCGAGTACGGCGCGCCGGGCGGCGACCGTCTCCCCGCCGGCCGTGCGCACGCCCACCGCGCGCCGGCCCCGGACCAGGACGTGCTCGACGCGCTGCCCGCAGCGCAGGGTGCCGCCGCGGGCCCGCAGCCGGTGGACCAGGGCGGCGGTGAGGGCGCCGGAGCCGCCGACCGGCACGGGAAAGCCGTAGGTCTGTCCGAGCATCGACATCAGCCAGCCGAATCCGCCGCTGCCCGCGGCTTCGGGTGCGAGGTCGGCGTGCAGGGCGTTGCCGGCCAGGAGCAGTCTGCCGCCCTCGCCCCGGAACTCCTCCTCGCCCATGCGGCGCACCGGCAGCACCAAAGTGCGCGCCAGCCGGAGCCCGCCCCCGCCGCGCAGCCGCAGGGCCAGCCGGGCGCCGGCCCGGACCGGGGGGAAGGGCGTGAAGAGGGCGTCCAGGATGTCGGCCCGGTAGCGGTCCCACACCTCGTGCAGGCGGCCCCAGGCGGCGCCGTCCCCGGGCGCGAAGGTGTCGAGGGAGGCGGCGGTGGTACCGACGTCGCGGTCGAGGACCGCGCACGTGCCGTCGGTCAGGGGGTGAGCGAGTACGTGGGGAGCGTGGCCCCAGCGCAGCCCGTGCTCCTCCAGTCGGAGTCCGGCGAGTACCGGGGATGCGGCGGCGAGTGGATAGAAGGAGCTGAACAGGTCGTTGACGAAACCGGGGGCGACCTCGCTGTCGTGGCGCACCGCTCCGCCCGGCTCGGGCTGCTCCTCCAGGACCTCCACGCTCCAGCCGGCGTCCGTCAGCAGGTTCGCCGCCACCAGTCCGTTGGGGCCCGCCCCGATCACGACGGCGTCAGGCACGGCCGGCCTCCGGACCGAAGTCCACGGAGCCGGCCGCCTCCGCGGGATCGGGCCGGCACCGGTCCCCGGCCCTGGACTCGCACAGCTCGGCGAGCCGGGCGAGCATCGCACGGTGCCGCACCTGGATCAGCGCCTCGACGCCCACGTTGTGCAGCAGGCCGCCGGGACCGCGCAGTGGGTGTTCGTCCACGAGCACCAGGCACTGGTCGCCCCACGGGCGCAGCTCGATGGCGATCCGGGCCGTGCCGAGCCTGCCCGCCTTCGCCTCGAGCTCCAGCACGGAGCCCTCCACGCAGTGCCTGACCACCGACTCGTTGTTCAGCCGCACCGGCCCGATCCGCACCTCGTAGGCGATCGTCGCGCCGACCTGTGGCCACTGGCCGGTTTTGGGGGTGACCTCGGAGGGACCCACCACCCACTCCACGTACTGGTTGCCGTCCGCGAGCACGTCCCATACCGCCTGTGGGCTCGCCTGGACCAACCGATGCCTGACCGCCACGCGTGCCTCCCGCGTCCACAAGCCGCCACTGCAAGGACGCAGCACTGAGTGCCCCGTCCGCGACCGGCCAACCGGGGCTCTTCCGCCCCTTCGCGCCATCTCCTGGTCCTGCCCCCGTAGAGCGCCACAGGACCGGCCGACGAAGCGCCCCGGAAAGACCCCGTGCATTGGCATGGACCTGATAACGCACTCTGGCTAAGCTCGAACCAACCCCGACGAGAGCGCTCTCAGTCCGCGGTTGTTCCACCGATCTGTTCCACCCCCACCTTGCTGGAACGACGAAGGGCAACTCCCGTGAGACGCAGCAGACTCAGGCACCTCGGCCTGGCCGGCCTCCTCGTGCTCGGCAGCCTGACCGCCTTCGGCGCCCTGCCGGCCTCGGCGGCCGGCTCCCCCGCCCCCGCCGCCGGTGAACCGGCCTCCGCCGGTCTTCTGGACGCCATGCAGCGGGACTTCGGCCTCACCCGGGCCGAGGCCGAGGACCGGCTCGCGGCCGAACGCCGCGCCACCGACCTCGCACCCACGGCACGCCGGGCCGCCGGGGACGCCTTCGGCGGCTCCTGGTTCGACGCCGACCGCGGGCGGCTGACCGTGGCCGTCACCTCGGACGCCCCACCCGCCACGGTCCGGGCCGTCCACGCCACCGGTGCGCACGTCCGCACCGTCGAGCACAGCGCGCGGGCGCTCGACGAGGCCAAGACCCGCATCGACCGCCTGGACGCACCCGCCGGCGTCAGCGGCTGGCACGTCGACCCGGCCGCCAACACAGTGGTCGTCGACGTGGTCAGTAGCGACCGCGCTGACAACGATGTCCGGCAGTTCGTGGACCGGGCCAACGAGGCCGGCCCCGTCACGGTGCGGACGGTGCCCTCGGCCCCGCGGACCTTCGCGGCGGGCACCGTCGGCGGCGACCCGTACTACACCGGCAACGTCCGCTGCTCCATCGGCTTCTCGGTGCACGGCGGGTTCGTCACCGCCGGGCACTGCGGCGGTGCGGGAGCGGCGGTCCGCGGCTGGGACGGCTCACACATCGGAACGTTCCAGGGCTCGTCCTTCCCGGGCAACGACTACGCCTGGGTCGGCGTGGGCAGCGGCTGGTGGACGGTGCCCGTGGTGCTCGGCTGGGGCACGATCCCCGACCGGCTCGTGCGCGGATCGAACGAGGCACCCGTCGGCGCCTCGATCTGCCGCTCCGGCTCCACCACCCACTGGCACTGCGGCACCGTCCTCGCCAAGAACGAGACGGTCAACTACAGCCAGGGCGCGGTGCACCAGATGACCAAGACCAGCGTCTGCGCCCAGGGCGGCGACTCGGGCGGCTCCTTCATCAGCGGTGACCAGGCGCAGGGCGTCACCTCGGGCGGCTGGGGCAACTGCTCCAGCGGCGGGGAGACCTGGTTCCAGCCCGTCAACGAGATCCTGAACCGCTACGGTCTGACGCTGCACACGGCTTGATCCGGGGGCGGCGGGGAGGACTTCACCGGTCCTGTGGTGGGGTCCTCCCCCAGTCGCCGGTCGGGGGCCGTGCTGCGGATTCCCACATCCAGCCTTGCCGCCGTGCGCCTGGCTCCGCTCAGGACATCCTCGCCTCCTGGGCCCTCGCGGCCCTGGACGGCCCCGGCCTGGACGCCGACACCCGCATGCACGCGGCCGTCGCCCTCTTCGGATACGTCCGGCCCAGGCGGCCGACACAGAACCCGAGGCACGCGCCACCCAGACCAGCGGTATCACGGGCGAGCAGTGGATGGACGCCCAGCACGACCGCACGACCGCCCTGCTGGTCCAGGGCCGCCTGCCCCATTTCGCTTCCGTCGCCGCCGAGGCCGATCTCTCGTCCGCATCGCTGTTCGCGTTCGGCCTCACCACTCTCCTCGACGGCCTCGCGGCACGCATCGAGTCGGCGCCCGCGGCACGGGGAGCCCCGATCGCTCCCAGCCGCACGGACGGATGATGCGACGACAACGCCCTGACGCTCAAGGGGCCGGACCTCGTGAAAGCCATGTCGTGGGGCTGGGACACCGCGAGAGAGCGCGGGACAGTGACAGTGCCTCACTGCCTCGTTGCCGGACACGAGCAGCGAGGACCTGCACATGCCCCCCGGCACCGGCCGGGCGCGGATTCAGAAGTCGCCCGGTCCGGCGCCCGGCTCCGGTGCCTCGGGACCGCTCGCCGTCGTCAGCCGGCGGTAGGCGGCCCGGGCGTGGACCAGGCGGGCCAGTGCCGTGCCGACGAGGGCCGCGCCGAGCAGGCAGCCCAGCCAGACGGCGTCCCGCCGGCCTGCCCATGTCAGCGTGCCGGCCGGCGGGATGGCGAAGCCGTTGAGGGACAGCCAGCACAGGAGGGCCGTTCCGGGAGCGGCCGTGAAGCGGGCGCAGAGCCCGAGCAGCGCCGCCAGCAGGGAGAGCACGGCCAGTGCGAGTCCCGGACGGCCCGAGCCCACGGTGCCGTTGAGGAGCGCCACCAGGGCGAGGGCGCCGCCGAACGCTCCCGCCCACACCAGCGGAGCCGCGACCGGCCGGGGGACGGGTCTGGCACCGATGCCCAGGGGCACCCACTCGATCATGCTGACGGCTCCTTCCGGTCCCGGACGGCTCCGACCAGGCGTCGGACACCGGCCCTGCGGGCAGATTGTCCCACTGGGACGCGGAGTGACGTACCGGCCGGGGTGGCGTCCGGGGCTCACCGGCCCACCGGGCGCGGGCCCACCGGCTCACCGGCTCACCGGCCGCGGGTTCACCGTCCCACCGGCTCACCCCGCAGGCCCACTGGCCCACCGGCCCACCGGCCGCGGGTTCACCGACCCACCGGTCGCGACCGTGCCCGCGTGCACCCCCGCCCTCCGAAGTCCTCCCGTACCAGCCGCCGTCCGAGCCGCTGTCCCCGCCGCCTGGGTCCTGACCGGGCCTACCGGTCGGCTCCCGCGGGCTCCGATGAGGAGGCCGGAGCCGAGGTCGGGGACGGTGCGGGCGCCGACGGGTCGTCCGCTGCCGTATCTGTGCCGGGCCGGCCACCCGGCACCGTGGCGGGCGTCCTCGCCCCGGGGAGCAGCCTCCCGACGGCCCGCAGGGCGCCGGCGAGCACATCCGCCCGTCCCGCGACGACGGGACCGAGAACGGCGAGGACGAGGACGTATCCGGCGATGAAGGGAGCGAGCCGCGCGTCGAGACCCGCGCCCGCGGCCATGGCTGCCAGGATCAGCGCGAACTCCCCGCGGGCGACCAGCGTGGTGGCGATCTCCGCGGCCGGTTCGGAGCCGTAACCGTACACACGGGCGACGCACAGCCCGGCGATGACGTTCATGACGACGGTCAGTGCCGCCGCAGCGGCGACCGGGCCGGCGACGGAGGCGAGGTCGCCGGGGTCGATGGCGAGTCCGAAGGCGAAGAAGAAGATCGCCGCGAAGGCGTCCCGGAGCGGGTGCACCAGCTCGCGGATGCGTGGTCCCGAGGGGGTGCCCGCGAGGATCAGCCCGACCATGAAGGCGCCGATGGCGTCGGCGACACCGAGGACCTCGGAGACACCGGCCACGAGCACCGCGGCCCCGAGGAAGCTGATGACGAGCAGTTCGTTGTCCCGGGTCGCGATCAGGCGGCCCACGAGCCGGGTGCCGTAGCGCGCCGCGGCGGCCAGCACCAGGAGGAACCCGAAGGCCTTGCCGGCCTGGAGGGCCATGTCCCAGGCGCCGTGCGCGCCCGCGATGACCGGCTGGAGAGCGGCCAGATACAGCGCGAGGAAGATGTCCTCCACGACGATGACACCGAGGATCAGACGGGTCTCCGGGCGGCCGATCCGGCCCAGGTCGATGAGGATCTTGGTGACGATCGCGGAGGAGGAGATGCCGAGCACGCCGGCGAGCACCAGCGCCTCTCGCACGCCCCAGCCGAGGACGAAGCCGAAGCCGAGCCCGGCGCCGACGTTCAGCAGCAGGTAGATGCCGCCGGCGGTCAGCAGCCGTTTGCCGCCGTTCTTGAGGTCGTCGAGGTGGAACTCCAGGCCCAGGTAGAAGAGCAGCAGCACCAGTCCGAGCGCGGAGAGCATCTCGAAGTCGTGCGCGTCCTCCACCAGGACGAAACCGGGTGTGTGGGGGCCGAGCAGGATGCCGGCGAGCATGAACAGGGGGATCGTCGGAAGTCCGATCCTGCCGCCGAGGCGGGCGAAGAACGCGGCGGCCAGAAAGGCGCCGCCCATGGCGAGCAGGGTGTCAGCGTGTCCCACGGGCCACCGCCTTCGACCGCGCGGAGGGTCGGGAGGGCTTCACTTGACTGGGATGGATGCGCATTCTCCTTCGTGTGTGACGCGTCATCTGTCGTACGGCCGGACGTCATTGGCCGGCACCGGTGCCGTGACACCGCTCCCGGGCCGGACGGGGGCGCGGACCGGACCGCGCAGTGCACGGGCGGACGCCCCCGCCGGACCGCGCACGGACGGACGCCCCGGCCGGACCGCGGAGCGCACGGACGGACGGTCGGGCGCCAGGACCCGGGCCGCGTCCACGGCACTACACGACGGTGACCACGTGCCGCCCCGGCACCCGGGGCGCGGACGGCACACCCGGAACAGGCCGTGCGGCGACGCCCGCGGACGGGCGGGACGGGGGCTTGTCCGCGACGTTCCCCGGCCCACGGGAAGACCCCGGAGCGCGGCGTCGCTCCACGGTCACACACCGGGCCGGTGCCGCGACATCGGGGACGGCACCCATAAGTTCCGGTGACCGACACCCATCGCCGGCCGGGAACGCGCGTCGTCACGCGGCCGAGGAATACCGGCTGTGCGGGGAAAGGCAGTACGCCGCGGCCGACGCCGGCCGCTCGCCACGGCTTTCGCCGACCGCCCTACGAAGTCCGCCCCGCCGCGGGCTGCGGCGGGGCGGACGACGTCGCGGACGGTCCGTCAGCACGGCGTGGCTGCCATCAGCTTCTCGAAGGAAGCCATGCAGTCCGGGCAGTGACGTGCCCGTTCGCCGTCGGATGCCTCTATACGTTCGCGGAGTCGCTGTCCGCACAGGGTGGCCGCGGCCTGTTTGGCCATCACGTGCCACACCAACGCTCCGCCCGCCTTCTCCGGGCCCACGCACATTTCGTACATGATCGGCCTCCCAGCCTGGACGCCGCTGACACCCTCCAGGAGACACCGGATCGACCGTCACCAGTAATGTGTGGGGGCCATTCGGGTGACGGCCGCTTCGTCCCTCAGAGGTGGTGACGCACCCGGACGGATAGAAACGATCTGCCAATCGGCCCTACCCGGCTGGGCGCGTGACGTGGCGTCGACGCAGGCGGCCGGGGTTCGGATGCTCTGGTCGGATGGCGACACAGACCGAACCGATCACGCCGGTCCCGGCGGCGGAACCCCGCAGCAAGGGGCGGGCGATCATCTCCTGGCTGACCACGACCGATCACAAGCGGATCGGCCATCTGTACCTCATCACGTCGTTCGCGTTCTTCCTGATCGCCGGCGTGCTGGCGATGCTGATCCGGGCGGAGCTGGCCCGGCCCGGGTTGCAGGTGCTCTCCAACGAGCAGTACAACCAGGCCTTCACGATGCACGGCACGATCATGCTGCTGCTGTTCGCCACCCCGACCTTCGCCGGATTCGCGAACGCGGTCATGCCGTTGCAGATCGGCTCCCCTGACGTGGCCTTCCCGCGGCTGAACATGCTGTCGTACTGGCTGTTCCTCTTCGGCGGGCTGATCGTGCTCGCCGGCTTCCTCACCCCGCAGGGCGCCGCGGACTTCGGCTGGACCGCCTACACGCCGTTGAGCGGCCCGCTCCACGCGCCCTACCTCGGCGGTGACCTGTGGATCATGGGGCTGGCGCTGTCCGGGTTCGGCACCATCCTGGGGTCGGTCAACTTCATCACCACGATCATCTGCATGCGCGCACCCGGGCTGACCATCTTCCGCATGCCGATCTTCGTCTGGAACGTGCTGCTGACCTCGGTCCTGGTGCTGCTGGCCTTCCCGGTGCTGGCGGCGGCGCTGCTGGTGCTGGAGGCGGACCGGCACTTCGGCGCGCACGTGTTCGACGCCGAGAACGGCGGGGCGATCCTGTGGCAGCACCTGTTCTGGTTCTTCGGCCACCCCGAGGTGTACATCCTCGCGCTGCCGTTCTTCGGCGTGGTCACCGAGATCATCCCGGTCTTCGCCCGTAAGCCGGTCTTCGGTTACATGGGGCTGGTCGGTGCCACCATCGCCATCGCCGGGCTGTCGGCGACCGTCTGGGCGCACCACATGTTCGCCACCGGTGCCGTGCTGCTGCCGTTCTTCTCCTTCCTGACGTATCTCATCGCCGTCCCCACCGGCGTGAAGTTCTTCAACTGGATCGGCACGATGTGGAAGGGGTCCCTGTCCTTCGAACCGCCGATGCTGTGGGCGGCCGGCTTCCTGGTGACGTTCCTCTTCGGCGGCCTGACCGGGGTGATCCTCGGCTCGCCGCCGCTGGACTGGCACGTCACCGACTCGTACTTCGTCGTGGCGCACTTCCACTACGTCCTGTTCGGCACGATCGTGTTCGCGATGTTCGGCGGGTTCAGCTTCTGGTGGCCGAAGATGACGGGCCGCATGCTCGACCACCGGCTGGAGAAGGTGCACTTCTGGACGCTGTTCGTGGGTTTCCACACCACGTTCCTGGTGCAGCACTGGCTCGGTGTGGAGGGCATGCCGCGCCGGTACGCCGACTACCTGGCCGTCGACGGCTTCACGGCTCTCAACACCCTCTCCTCCATCGGCGCGTTCCTGCTCGGCCTGTCCACGCTGCCGTTCCTGTACAACGTGTGGAAGACCGCCCGGTACGGCCGGCCGGTCGGGGTCGACGACCCCTGGGGGTACGGGCGTTCACTGGAGTGGGCGACGTCGTGTCCCCCGCCGCGCCACAACTTCCACGCACTGCCGCGCGTGCGCTCCGAGTCGCCGGCCTTCGACCTCAACCATCCCGAACTCGTCCGGCTCGACCAGGCGGAGCAGACGGGGCGGCGCGACGCCGTGGAGCCGGGGCAGGGACAGGGGCACAAGGGTGACCGCTGACACCGACCGTCGGTACGTCGAAGTCCGGGGGCAGCGACGCGGTCTTCGTCGGCCCACAGGCCCAAAGGGTCGAGCAGTACGAGGTTGCCGTCGAACCGCATGGCCGGCACCGCTCCCCCGGCGGCGGCCTGACCGCCGGGCGGCGATCACCGTGCCGGGCGGGCAAGGGCCGTGAACGGGCTGCTCGGTGGGTTCGTGGAGCCACAGGCTATGGTCCGTGCCTGCCACCAGCAGGGCGGGGAGGTCGCCCGGCACCCGGTCCGGGGCGGGCTGCACCGGGGCGGTTACGGACCCGCCGGCGTAGATCTGCGACGCGGGCCCCGTCACCGGCACCTTTGCCGTTGACGCACGTGCCGGGCAGCGCATCCGCGGCATGGCCCGCCGGGGGCGCGCCTCGGCGGTGGTCGCGGCTTCGGCGGCCGGGTGGGCCTCCGTGGGAGGGGTACTCCGTCCTGTCGCGAGGGCCCGCCCCGGACGGCCGGGCCCTGCCCCGTACTCCCGGACAGGATCGGATCACCCTCATGTCCCCGTCCCCGGACGACTCCCTGCGGATCCACTTCGTCGGCAACGCGACCGTGCTGCTCCAGTACCGCGCGCTGAGCCTGCTCACCGATCCGAACTTCCTCCACCGCGGCCAGCGCGCCCACCTCGGGTACGGCCTGGTGAGCCGCCGTCTGACCGAGCCCGCGCTCGACCCCGGCGACCTGCCGGAACTGGACGCCGTACTGCTGTCGCATCTGCACGGCGACCACTGGGACCGCCGGGCCCGGCGGCACCTGTCCCGGTCGCTGCCGATCGTCACCACCCCGCACGCCTCCCGCCGGCTGCAGGGCGTGCACGGGTTCCACCGGGCCGTGGGGCTGCGCACCTGGCAGGAGGAGACCGTGCGGCACACGGGCGCGCAGGTGCGCATCACGGCGCTGCCCGGCCGGCACGCCGGGCAGTCCGTCCTGCGGCGCCTGCTGCCGCCGGTGATGGGCAGCCTGCTGGAGTTCGGCCCGGCCGGCGGTCCCCCGCGGCACCGGATCTACGTGTCCGGCGACACACTGCTCTTCGACGGACTGGACGAGATCGCCCGGCGCTTTCCCGGACCGGACCTCGCCGTGCTGCACCTCGGCGGCACGACGCTGCCCGGCGGATTCGTGGTGACCATGGACGGACGCCAGGGCGCGGAACTCGCCCGTCGCCTCGGCCCCCGGCTGATCCTGCCGGTGCACTACGGCGACTACACCGTCTTCCGCTCCCCGCTCGACGACTTCCTGGCCGAGGCCGACCGGGAGGGGCTCGCCGACCGGATCGTGCACTGCCGGCACGGTCAGCGTGCCGTCATCGGCCCGGACGGCGGGCCGCCCGTCGTGACGTAGCGGGCGGCGACCGCCGCGGCCGTTCAGTGCAGTTTGTCGACGGCCGTGACCGTGGTGGCTCGGAAGTCGGACACCTGAGCGTGCGCGAAGGTGCCCATCTGTCCCCACTGCACGACGGTCACCGTCCTGCCGTCCCGGCCTACCGAGAACAGGCCGATGTCGGAGGCACCCCACTCGGCGACCGTGTGGACGCCGTAGACGTGGGCGCCCTCCTCCACGTCCAGCCGGCCGTAGTACTTCTGCGTGGCGGTGATGTCGGGGTACTGCTCCATCACCGTCCGCGCGCAGTCGGCGAGGTCCTCGCGCAGCAGGGCGGCGAACTCCCTGGCCCGCTGTGTGCTGCGCTCGACGACCGTGACCTGGAGGGCGCCGGTGTCGTACTCCGTCCAGTACCGGCGGTAGGAGGCGGTGGAGGGCAGCGCGTCGCCCACGCACATCGGCAGCGGGTCCGGCTGACCGGCGGTGACCGGTCCGGCGTACCAGCCGGAGGCGGGGTGCGGCGGCAGCTCGGCCGGCTCCAGGAAGACGGGCGGGTCAAAGGGCGGCGGCGCCGCGGTCGCCGGGACAGTGGCCACGGCGATTGCGGCACCGGCCGCCGATGCGGTCACGGCGGCGCGGACCCATCGGTTTCGGATGTACATGTCTCCCCCATGTCGGTTCGTCGGTATCGGTCGGCTTTTCCCCGTACGACCTGTACGACCTGACATGAGAGAGAAGGGTTGCCCTGTCCGTGCTGAGAATTCACCCGGCCGTGTTGTCGGTGCGCATCCGCACCTGCTCCTCGAGCCGCCGCAGGCTGCTGTCGAGGGCGTCGGCGACGGCGCGCTGCCCGGGGTCGTGGCCCTCGTCGAAGAATGACAGGTGCACCGTCACCTCGCTGGCTCCGCTGCCGATGCCGGCGACCTGGAGCCAGCCGGCGTAGCTGCCCTCCTCGCGGGTGCCCCATTCGAGCCGCATCTGCTCGGGCCGGGCACTCAGCAGTGCGGAGGTGTCCTGGTCGGTGCGGTCCTCGTGCACGGTGACGGCCGGCGGTTCCTCGGGTTCCACGTGCAGGTCCCGGGGCAGCCAGGTGTCCAGCTGCCCGACGTTCGCGGCCTGGTCGAAGACCTGCTCGGGCTGGGCCGGCATGGTGCGTGAACGCTCGTACTCGGTCATGAGGCGCCACTCCTTCGCGCTCGGTGCCGTACGGGGTGACGCGTGCCCTGTTCTGCCCGGGCCGAAGCGCGCGGCGGGTGATCCGCTCGACGCACGACCCGCTCGACGGGCGGGGCCCGGCGCGCGGTGCCAGACTGCTGCGCAGCGTGCCCCGGCACGACGGGTTTCTCGACGAGGGGAGGCGAGGTGTCGACGTCCGAGGCGAGCGACATGCTGCTCCAGGAGTTTCTCGCCGATCCGGGCCATCTGACGCTGGACCTGGGCACCGCCGTGGCCCGTTGCACCAAGGCCCTGGACCTCCAGCACGCCGTGGTCTACCTCGTCGACCTGCAGCAACGGCATCTCGTACCGCAGACCGACGTGGCGTCGGCCATGCCCGTCGACGGCTCACTCGCGGGCTGGGCCTACCGTACGCAGGCGCTGCGGGTGGAGGAGTCGGAGACGGGCGGTGTCACGGCCTGGCTGCCCCTGGTGGACGGCGCCGAGCGGCTCGGCGTGCTGGCGGTGCACGCGTCGGCGCTCACCTCCGCCACGCTTGTCCGGGGGCGGGCGCTGGCCTCGCTGCTGGCCATGATGATCACCTCGAAGCGGGCCTTCGAGGACTCCTTCGTCCGGCACACCCGTACCGAACGGATGCACCTGCCCTCCGAGATGCTCCGCGCGTTCCTGCCGCCGCGCACCATCGGCAACGCGCACGTCGTGTCGACGGCCGTCCTCGAACCGGCCTACGAGCTCGGCGGCGACGCCTTCGACCATTCGCTCACCCAGACGACGCTGCACGTCTCGGTCATCGACTCCATGGGTCACGACCTGGCCTCCGGGCTGACCAGCGCGGTGGCGCTGGCCGCCTGCCGCAACGCCCGGCGCAACGGCGCGGACCTGCCCGCGCTCGTGGAGTGCGTCGACGACGCGCTGGCCCGCTGGCTGCCGGATCAGTACTGCACCGCTGTCATCGCCCAGCTGGAGTTCGATACCGGTCTGCTGCGCTGGAGCAACTGCGGCCACCCCGCGCCACTCCTGATCCGGGACGAGCAGTTGATCGTCGACGCCCTGGAGCGGGACGCCGACCCGCCGATGGGCGCGCCGGCCCAGCTTTCACCCGAGCCGCGCCGGACGCACGAGATGAGCCTGCAACCCGGCGACCGGGTGCTGATGTACACCGACGGGGTCACCGAGGCGCGTACCCGGGAGGAAAAGCTGTTCGGGCTCGAACGGTTCGCGGACTACGTCATCCGGGCCACGGCGGGCGGCGAGCTGGCGCCCGAGTCACTGCGGCGCCTGATCCACTCGATCCTGGACTCGCAGAGCGGCGGGCAGCTGCGGGACGACGCCACGATCCTGATGTTCGAATGGCGGCCTCCGGTCTGCTGACGTCGGGCCACGGTGGCCGCCGCTTCAGACCCGGTGCCCCCGCGCACGCAGCCAGTCGTGCACGGTGTCCTTGTCGGACGGGGTGATCCGGACGGGTCCCTCCACGTAGGGGCCCTCGTCCTCGGTGAAACCGGTGTCCGTGATCCTCGCGGTGACCCAGGTGGCCAGGTCCTGGGCGTCCGACTCGGACAGCGCGCCCCGTTCCCAGCCGGCGCGGGCCTCGCGGGCCGCGACGCGGTCGTGCCGTTCGGTCTCCGCCAGCCATGCCGCGACCAGCCGTTCCACGGTCCCGATCCGGCGGGCCGCGGACCCGTTCCGCTGCCGCTCCTGCTTGTCGTCCATACCGTCCGAGTGCCCGGATTCCTGCCGGTGCCTCACCTTCGGAAGGGCCTTCGGGACGGTCTTCGGGACGGCCTTCGTGTCGGCGGTACCGCGCCGGGTACCCGAAACATCGGAGAAGGGCAATTCCGATTCGGCACGATCCAGTCCGGTCCGGTCCGGTCCGCACAAGGCGACAGCCCGGGAAGGGGACAGCAATGACGCAGCCCGCCGACGACCGCGCTCTCGACCAGCGCGCCGGCGTTTCGGAGCTCCGTCTGGCCGCGGGGGACCCCGAACTCGTCCCCCAGAACGACGTACGCCACGAAGATCTCCCGCTCGACCGCAACCAGGCGATCCTGCAGGCGGCCAAGCAGGTGGGCTCGATCCTGAAGAAGGAGGAGCACCCGTTCGCGCTGGCCGGCAGCGTCGCCGTCTACGCGCACGGCGGCACCCAGAACCTCCAGCACGACGTCGACTTCTGCATCCGGCCCGACGACGCGGAGGCCGTCGCCACCACGCTGCGGGAAGCGGGCCTGGCGGTGTACACGCCGCCCGAGGACTGGCTGCTGAAGGCGAACTGCCTGGGACAACAGGTCGACCTCATCTTCGAACTGGCGCACGAGCCGGTCACGGCGCAACTGCTGGCACGGGCCCAGGATCTCTCGGTCGACTCGGTCCTCATGCCGGTCCTGTCGCCGACCGACCTGCTCCGCGGTCTGCTGGCGGCCTTCTCGGAGCACCACTGCGACTTCGGGGCGGTGCTGCCGATCGCCCGCACACTGCGGGAGAAGATCGACTGGGACGAACTGCGCCGCGACTGCGGCGACGCACCGATGCCCGCCGCGTTCTTCTTCATCCTCGAACGGCTGGAGATCATCCCCCCGCCCCATATCGCGCAGGAGGAGCAGCGATGAGCGACCCCGTCGCACACCAGGGACCCGCGGCGAGCGACACCGCTGCCGCGGCCGGGAACGTCGAGTACCGCGTCGCCCACCTGCACGACCGGCTCGCCGCCGAGGAGCTCGGCGAGCTGGGCGTCCGGGCCGAGATCCGGGCCGGCGCGATCGTGATCACCGGCACGGTGCCGTCCGCCCAGTGCCGCGAGACCGTGCTGCGCGTCGCCCACGAGGAGCTGGCCGGGCTCACCGTGCACACCGACGTCGTGGTGGCGGAGACGACCGGCCCCGACCATGCGGAGGAGCTGTGATGATCCGCGTCGCCGCCGTCGGGGACATCCACATGGGACCCGACAGCCAGGGACTGCTGCGGCCCGCCTTCGAGACCCTGCCCGACTGCGCCGACCTGCTGCTGCTCGCCGGGGACCTCACCCGGCACGGCACGCCTCAGGAGGCACGGGTGGTGGCACAGGAGGTACGCGACCTGCCGGTGCCGGTGGTGGCCGTCCTCGGCAACCACGACCACCACGACGAGCGGCCCGAGAAGGTCACCGCCCTCCTCCAGGACGCCGGCGTCAGGGTCCTGGAGGGCGAGGGGACCGTCGTGGAGTGCGCCGGGACCCGGGTGGGGATCGCCGGGACCAAGGGGTTCGGCGGCGGTTTCGTCGGGCGCAGCGCGGGAGAGTTCGGCGAGCCGATCATGAAGGAGTTCGTCCGCACCACACGCCGCTCGGCGGACAGCCTGCACGCCGCGCTGAAGGAGCTGGCCGACGACGGCTGCACCGTCCGGGTGGCGCTGACCCACTTCTCCCCCGTGGCCGACACGCTCGCCGGGGAGCCGCCGGAGATCCACCCGTTCCTCGGCAGCTATCTCCTGGCCGAGGCGATCGACACGGCCGGCGCGGACCTCGCCGTCCACGGCCACGCCCACCTGGGCTCGGAGCACGGGATGACGGCGGGCGGGGTGCGGGTGCGCAACGTGGCCCAGCCCGTCATCCGCCGGGCGTTCAACGTCTACCAGTTGGGCGCGGCCTGACCGCGGACGGGCGCGTCAGGGCCGGCCGGTGTCGTCCGTGGCGCGTCCGAGACAGGTGACGTCCGCGGGATCCAGACCCGCCGTCTCGATCACATGGAAGCCCATACGGTCGTAGAAGGCCCTGGCCGGCGTATTGGCCGTGGCCATGACCAGGTGGACGGCCGGTACGCCGCGCTCCCGCAGCGCCCGCCAGAACGTGCGCATCAGCGACCGGCCGTGTCCGCGGCCCTGCCATTCGGGCAGCAGGTCGATGTGCAGATGGGCCGGGTACGCGGCCAGCTCGGGGACGATCATCCGCTCCGGGTCGTGCAGCAGTGTGGCCATGACCTCGTCCGGGGTGCCGGGCGGGCCCTGTGGCGCCGGGTAGCGGTCCGCGAACCGCGGCAGCCACTTGACACGGAACTCCTCCGCGAAACGCGGGGTGTCCGCCGTGCCGAGGATGTAGCCGACGGCCCGGCCCTCTCCGTCGTCCAGTACGAAAGCCAGGTCCGGGTCCAGGTGGACATAAGGGGCGGCGAAGATGGCGGGCAGGACGGCTGGGTCGGCGTACACAGGCCGGCTGTCCCGGCCGTTGTGCGCGGTGCGGATGCAGATGTCGTCGAGGGCCGGGGCGTCGGCGGGACGGTAGGGGCGCACGGAGGCAGTCGGGGTCATCGCAGCATCCTGCCCGTTTGGGAGCGCTCCCACAAGTGATCCGCGTAGGGAAACGGGGCCCGGGTACCCGCTGGCCGGCAGTGTGGCGGAAGTTGGCGGGAGGCCGGCGATGGAGGATTCGGCGGACCGGATCGCGCGGCCGTGGGGCGGCAGGGTGCCCTACGGGCGGCACGAGCCGTGGCCGGCGCGGGTGGACACGTTCCTCGCGGACGGGGTGGAGCCCGGGGCGGTGCAGCGGTGGGTGCAGTCGGCGTCGATCCTGCACTCCGACGGCGACGCCATGGACATCGCGGTGACCGACGGCCGGATGGTGGGAGTCCGGGGCCGGGGCACCGATCGGGTCAACCGCGGCCGGCTCGGGCCGAAGGACCTGTTCGGGTGGCAGGCGAACGCCTCCCGGGACCGGCTGACCCGGCCGCTGGTGCGGCGGGACGGACGGCTGGTGGAGACGGACTGGGACACGGCGATGGACCTGGTGGCCGCCCGCTCGCGCGGGCTCCTCGACGAGCGGGGCCCTGGCTCGATCGGTTTCTACACCTCCGGCCAGCTGTTCCTCGAGGAGTACTACACCCTCACGGTGCTCGCCCGGGCCGGCATCGGCACCAACCACCTCGACGGCAACACCCGGCTGTGTACGTCGACGGCCGCGGAGGCGCTGAAGGAGACCTTCGGCTGCGACGGTCAGCCCGGCAGCTACGACGACTTCGACCACGCCGACGTGGTCGCGCTGTTCGGCCACAACATCGCCGAGACCCAGCCCGTGCAGTGGATGCGGCTCCTGGACCGGCTGGAGGGGGACGATCCGCCCCGCCTGCTGTGCGTCGACCCCCGCCCCACGCGGGTGGCCCGGCACGCGGCCGTGCACCTCGCGCCCCGCGGCGGCACCAACGTCGCCCTGCTCAACGCGCTGCTGCACGAGACGATCCGGCACGACAGGATCGACCGGGACTTCATCGCCGCGCACACCGTCGGCTTCGAGGAGCTGGCCGACCGCGTCGCCGACTGCACGCCCAAGTGGGCCGCGGACATCTGCGACGTCCCCGCCGCCCGGATCGAGGAGGCGGCCGAACTCGTCGGCACCACCGACGCGTTGGTCTCCACCGCTCTGCAGGGCGTCTACCAGTCCCACCAGGCCACCGCCGCCGCGGTGCAGATCAACAACCTGCACCTGATCCGGGGCATGCTGGGCCGCCCCGGCGCCGGCCTGCTCCAGATGAACGGCCAGCCCACCGCCCAGAACACCCGCGAGTGCGGCGCCAACGGCGACCTGCCGGGCTTTCGCAACTGGCAGAACGACGCCCATGTCGCCGACCTCGCCAAGGTGTGGAACGTCGATCCGGAGACCATCCCGCACTACGCGCCGCCCACACACGCGATGCAGATGTACCGGTACGCCGAGCAGGGCTCGATCCGGATGCTGTGGATCAGCGGCACCAACCCCGCCGTCTCGCTGCCCGAACTCTCCCGGATCCGCTCGATCCTGACGCAGGAACGGCTGTTCACAGTGGTGCAGGACCTGTTCCTCACGGAGACCGCGCAGCTGGCCGACGTGGTGCTGCCGGCCGCGACCTGGGGCGAGAAGACCGGCGCGCTCACCAACGCGGACCGCACGGTGCACCTGTCCCAGAAGGCGGTCGAGCCGCCCGGCGAGGCCAGACCCGACCTGGACATCTTCCTGGACTACGCGCGGCGCATGGACTTCCGGGACAAGGACGGCGGCCCGCTGATCACCTGGGAGGACCCCGAGTCGGCGTTCGAGGCGTGGAAGCGGTGCAGCGCGGGCCGCCCCTGCGACTACACGGGCTTGTCCTACGCCAAGCTGCGCGACACCAGCGGCATCCAGTGGCCCTGCGACGAGTCGGCCCCGGAGGGCACCGCGCGGCTCTACACGGACGGCTTCGGCTGGGCCCATCCGGACCTGTGCGAGAGCTACGGCAAGGACCTGGAGACGGGGGCGTCGCAGGAGGTCGCCGAGTACCGCTCCCTCAACCCCGACGGCAAGGCGATGCTGAAGGCCGCCGCCTACCGGCCGCCGCACGAGGAGCCGGACGAGGAGTATCCGTTCCAGCTCACCACGGGCCGGACGATCTACCACTTCCACACCCGTACGAAGACCGGGCGGGCGCCCCAGCTCCGCGACGCCGCCCCGGACGTGTGGGTGGAGATCTCCACCGCGGACGCGGACCGGCTCGGCCTCGGTGAGGGCGACCTGGTCGAGGTCACCGGCAGGCGGGGGTCCCTGCGGGGGCGGCTGCGGGTGACCGGCATCCGGCCGGGGCTGCTGTTCGTGCCGTTCCACTACGGCTACTGGGACACCGAGGACGGGTCCGGGCCGGGCCGGGACGCTCCCGGGCGGGCCGCCAACGAGACGACCGTCACCGACTGGGACCCGGCCTCCAAGCAGCCGCTGTTCAAGACGGCCACCGCCGCGCTCACCCTCGTCGAGCGCGGAGACGGGCGGCCGTCCCGGGCACCCACCACCACCGCGTCGGCACCGGCCGCCGCCGGCGTCGCGCGGCCCACCGCGGGCGGACCGGCGGCGCACACGGCACAGACGCCGGCACGGTTCCCGCACGGCCGCGAGGAAGGCGCCGCCCGGTGAACGGCATCACCCTGACCCTGCGCACGCTGCACCGCGGCGAACGGCACCTGGCGCACGACCTGGTGACCGTCGCCGAACGGCACCGCGCCGAGCACGAGGTCCACCACGTCGCCACCGACCTCGCCGTCTGGTCCCGCGCACACGTCCGGCATCTCGCGGAGATCGCCGGGCACCGCGGCGTGAAGCTGGGAGAGGCGCCGGACCACTCCTCGGGCGGCCTCTTCGCGACGCTGCGCGAGAAGGCGTCGCAGGCGGTGGTGCACCGGCCCGAGCCGGGTCTGCTGCTCCTGCGCGACCTGCGGGAGCTGCACGTCGCCGCCGCGGAGAACTCCCTGCACTGGGAGATGCTCGCCCAGGCCGCCCAGGCGTCACGCGACAGCGACCTGCTGGGGCTCGTCTCCTCCTGCCATCCGCAGACGCTGCGCCAGATGCGCTGGACCAACACCATGCTCAAGAACCTGTCGCCGCAGCTTCTCAACAGTCTGTGACCTGCGCGGGGCCCGCGCGGCGCGGGGCCCGCGAGCGTCGGTGGCCGGCCGGGCGCCGAATGGCGCCGCCCGGTCCGGGCACCTGATGATCCCAGTAGGCGTCACACCTTCGGTGATCCCCGCCGGTCTGGGCCAGTACCTCTTCGAGAGAGCGAGAGAGCGTCATGAGTCTTTTGCGTATGGTCGGCCGCCCGTTGCTCGCCTCGATGTTCGTCGCGGGCGGTCTGCAGTGCCTGCGCAGGCCGCAGGACGTGGCCCCGGCCGCGGAGCCGATCGTGCGGCCGGTCGCCGACCGCGTGCCGGTGCTGCCGGACCGCACCGAACAACTCGTCCGGCTCAACGGCGCCGCCCACGTGGCCGGCGGGATCATGCTCGGGCTCGGCCGCTGTCCGCGGCTCGCCGCGCTGGCCCTCGCGGCGACGCTGGTCCCCACCACACTGGCGGCGCACCGCTACTGGGAGGCGGAGGACCCGTCCGACCGCGCCCAGCAGCGGGTCCACTTCCTGAAGAACCTGTCCATGATGGGCGGGCTGCTGATCGCGGCCGACGACACCGGCAGTGCCCCCTCCCTGCTGTGGCGGGGCCGGCACGCCGCCCGTGACCTGCGGCACGACGCCGATCTGGTACAGCGTTCGATCCGGGCCACGGCAGGCCCCGCGGCGGCCGTGGGTGGCGTCCGGGCCAGGCTCGGCGTGCGAAGCCGCAACTGCCGGTCGTCATGGCCGGTCCGGGCCCGGCACCGGTGAACCCGGGCGTTAGCCCACCGAGTGCGGGGGGACCCGACGCTCGTGGCGGGTCGGTCCCGTAACCGCCACGACCTGGCTGGAGGTGGAACATGGGACACGGAGGAAACGTCATCGACGAGCTGACGACCGATCACCGTGAGGTCGAGGAGCTCTTCGGCAGGATCGAGGCGCTGCCGCCCGGTCACAAGGACCGGAAGCTGTACGCCGATCAGGCCACGATCGAGCTGATCCGGCATTCGGTGGCGGAGGAGGCGTATCTCTACCCGGCCGTTCGCGAGCACGTGGCGAACGGGGGCGCCCTCGCGGACAAGGAGCTCGAGGACCACGCCGAGGCCGAGCAGATCATGAAGGACCTGGAGGGCTGCGCGGCGGACGACGCCGAGTTCGACCGGTTGATCGGCATGCTGATGAGCGAGATCCGCGAACACGTCGCCGACGAGGAGGGCAACCTCTTCCCGAGGCTCCGCGAGGCGTGCCCCGCCGAGGCCCTGGACCAGTTGGGTGACAAGGTCCGCCAGGCGAAGAAGACGGCTCCGACGCGACCGCACCCTTCCGCCCCGGACAAGCCCCCGATGAACAAGCTCCTGGCACCCGGCGCGGGCATGGTCGACCGGGTGCGGGACGCGATGTCGGGACGGGGCAAGCCCGGCTGACCGCGCCGCCACAGGCACCCGTGCCATCGGCACCTCGTGACGAGGGGCCCGTCGCCGATACGAAGGCGAGGGGCCCCTCGTCCTGGGACACGGCATCGTGGGGCTGTTTCAGGCGCACCACCCCGCCCGCTGGGACACGGCATCGTGGGACTGCTTCAGGCCCACCACTCCCCCGCCCGTTCGTTCGTCGCCGTCGGGACCGGATCGGGCCGTCCGCGGAGGGAGTCGACGGTGCGTTCCAGACCGTCCTGCCAGGTCACTCCCGGCAGCCACCCGAAGATCTCACGGGCGAAGCCGGTGACCGGCCGGGGCTCGGCGGGCCCCTCACCGGTCGCCTCGACGAACGCCAGCGGCGAGCCGGAGCCGGCCAGGTCGATCACCAGGCGGGCGATCTCCACGGCCGTGGGCTCCTCGTCGCCGCCGATGTCCACGGGCCGTACCGAGCGGCCTGCCGCGACCAGCAGCACGCCGTCGACCATGTCGTCGACATAGCAGAGGGGGTGTGTCCGACGGCCGTCCCCGGTGACGGTGACCGGCCGGCCGGCCAGGGCCTGCCGGATGAAGGCGGCCGGTGTTCCCCCGTCGTCCGTCCGCATGCCGGGGCCGTAGCCGGTGAAAAGCCGGACGATCCCGGCGTTCGAACCGTGGGCGCCCGCGTGCGCGGCGACCAGGGCCTCGGAGAACCGGACGGCCTCGGCGCAGGCGCTGTGCGGGCCGACCGGGTCGGCGTCGCTCCCGCGGTGGGCGTCGGGCGGCGAGGAGGCGAGGAGGAACCGGGCGCCGTCCCGGCCGGCGACGGCCAGCGCCGCGCGGGTGCCGAGACTGCCGGCGTCGAGGATCTCCACGGGCCGGTCCGGCCAGGCGGCCTGGGACGCGGGGCCCGCCAGGTGCAGGACCAGGTCGTAGGGGCCGGTGAGCGCGTCCGCGCAGCCGGGTTCGGAGATGTCCCGTTCCAGGAAGCGGAAGCCGGGACGGCCGGCGAGGTGGGCCACCTTCTCGGCACGCCCCGTGGAGAGGTTGTCGAGGCAGTCGACTTCGACACCCGAATCGAGCAGGCGGGTGCACAGATGGGAGCCGAGGAAGCCCGCGCCGCCGATCACCAGGGCGCGGTCCCAGGGCGGACGGGCCGCTGCCCGCGGGCTGAACGCCGCCATCGGCATCATGAGGACGACCTTCCTTCCTCCGAAGCGCTGACGGAGCACTGACGGAGCGCTGACGAGCGTGGCCCCGGGTGCCCCACCGAGTCGTTTTCATGCTCTGACGGCTGCCGTGGACCCCTTCGGCACGGCCCGCGCGATCGGCCGTACGGGGCGGGCGGGGCCGCTGTGGCCACCGTCACGGCTGCCGGCTCCGGCGCCGGGGGATGCCGGAGGCTGTGATCAAGCCCACTCGCCGCGTCAAGTACATTCACCGTACCGGGACTTGAGCCAGATCGACCGAGCTGGAAGGCATGCACCGGCGATGACTCGCCGGTCCCTTCTGTCACGATGGTCGGCGCCGTCAAACCGGCTCAGTGGAGTGGCCGCGCAACGCAGCCGGCCTTCGCACTCCCGTCCCCTTCCTCTTCCGGGTCTCACGACTCGTCTTCGAGTGGCGCACTGTGTCTTCTTCCCCCGCCCCCGCCCCGCCGGCCCCCGCGCCGCCTCCCGCCCCGGCACCGGCCGAGGCCGCGTCCCGTTCACCGTGGCGGTCCCTGAGGTACCGCAGCATGCGCTGGTGGTCGGTCGCGAACTTCGTGTCGAACGCCGGTACGTGGATGCAGCTCACGGTGCAGAACCTGCTGGTCCTGCAGATCACCGGGTCCGCCGCCGCGACAGGTCTGTCGATGTCCGTCCAGGCCGCGCCGGCGCTGCTGATCAGCGTGTTCGGCGGTGCGGCCGTCGACCGCTGGCCGCGGAAACTGACCGCCGCGGTCAGCCAGGCGCTGCTCGGCGCGGTCGCGTTCGTGACGGCGCTCATGGTGGCGCTCGACCGGCTCGACGTGACCTCCCTGATGGTGCTGGCCGCCGTCACCGGCGTCATCGCCACCGTCGACGGCCCGGCGTGTTCGCTGCTGGGCAACGATCTCGTCCCGCCTCAGGACGTGCCCTCCGCGATCGGGGTGGGCGCGCTGGTCCACCAGGCGGGCCGGCTCACCGGCGCCGCGCTGGCCGGGGTGACGGTCGGCTTCCTCGGCACGGCCGCCGCCTACGCCGCCAACGGGCTTTCCTTCCTGTTCGTGGCCTCGGTCATCCCCTTCCTGCGTCCAGCGCGCGGAGCGGTCAAGCACATCGGGGCCCGGAAGCGCCGCGGTGAGGCGGACACCATGACGGTGCGGGAGGGGCTTGCCTTCTTCGCGCGCCGCCCCCGGCTGCTGGCGCTGGCCGGTGTCACCGGGGTCAGCGCGGTCTTCGGGCGCAACTACCAGCTCACCCTGGCCGTGCTCGTCACCGGACCGCTCGCGGGCGGCGCCGGGTCGTTCGGCACGGTCTCCACGGTGCTGGCGGCCGGTGGCATCGTCGGCGCGGTCCTGGGTGCCCGGCTGCGCCGGCCCTCCGTACGGATCGTGGGCGCACTGGCGGCGGCGGGCGGGCTGCTGCAGGTGGTGGCCGGGCTGTCGCCGTCGCTGGCCGTCCTGCTGGTGATGGTGCTGCCGATGGCCGTGGTGGAGTCCGTCTCCGACACCGCGGGCACCGCCGTGCTCCAGACCGACCCGCCCGCGCACATGCGGGGCCGGGTACTCGGGGTGTGGGGCAGCATCGGCACGGTGTGGAGCCTCGGCGGCCCGCCGGCCCTCGGCCTGCTGATGGAGCTGGCCGGCGCGCGGGGCGCCCTCATCGCGGGCGGGCTGATCATCGCGGGCACCATCGGCGCGGGCCACCTCCTGCGCGAGCGCCGGTCCACGGCGCCGGTGGCGGTGCGCCCCGGGGACGCCGACGCACCCGGGCAGGCGGTGCTGGGGACGGCTGCCTGAGCTGGTGGCGGGGGGGCGGAGGCGGCTGGGCCCGGCGAGCCCCGCCGCGGAGCACCCGCTCGGGCCGGGTGGGTGACGCGGAGGGTGCCGGCGTCACCCGAGCGGGAGTCAGGCGACGAGTGCCCGGCCCGGATCCAGCCGGGCGACGAGCTGGGCGTGGTGCAGTTCGGCGACGGGCGCCGCGAGGTCGGGGTGGCGCAGCAGCGCCGCCGCCCGCCGGTCGTGCTCGTCGGGCGCGAGCAGGCGGCGGAACTCGGCCGGCGTACCGGCCGTGCGGCCTTCATCCAGCGCGGCCGCGGCCAGGACGGCGAGCTCCGGGTCGGTCAGCAGACAAGCCGCCCAGCTCGCCACGACCTCGTCGACCCAGGTGCGCCAGGCGCCCCCGTCGTCCTCGTCCGGGTCGGCGGCCGCCGTGCCGTCGGCGCCGGTGATCCAGTCCAGCCGGGCGGAGCCTCCGGGGCCCGCCACGCCCATCAGCGCGGCGTCCATCGGGGTCGGATAGCGCAGCCGGGCCGCGACCGTCACGGCCTGCCGCGCCTGCGCCTCGCACAGGGCGCGGGCCAGCGCGCCGCCGGACGCCGGATAGGCGCCCGTGAGCCACTGGGCGGTCGCCGCGATGACGGGGGAGAGATCTGTATGCACTGCCGGGCCGTCCGAACTACTCGTCGTGGGGACAGGAGTCTGGTCGTCGTGGGAGAACAGGGGACCCGAAGACCGTAGCCCGCGGCTCCCGGCGCGGAACATGGCCCGGCTCTCGTCGTCGGCGTGGCCTCGGACACATGTCCGCGGGCCGGTCCGCGGGTCTGCGGACGTGTGGCGGAGCCCCTTCCCGCGCCCGTCCTCACCCAGGGATGCGACCCTGGGCAGTCCTTGTCGATCACCAGGTGGCCGCCCGGCTCACCGCGTGGAGGAGAAGTCCTGAGTACCACCGTCCTCTCCGAGGCAGTGCCCGTGGTCCTGCTCCTGGGTGTCCTGGTCTTCGCCGTGCTGCGCCCGCGGGGGCTGCCGGAGGCCGCGGCCGCGGTGCCCGCCGCCGCGCTGGCCGTGGCGCTGGGCACGGTCACCCCGCACCAGGCGTGGGAGCAGACACGTACGCTGCTGCCGGTCGTCGCCTTTCTCGCCCTGGTACTGGTGCTGGCGTACCTGTGCGCGAAGGAGGGGCTGTTCGAGGCCGTCGGCGCGGTCGTGGCCCGCCGGTGCGGTGGCAGTCCCCCGCGGCTGCTGGCCGGGGTGTTCGCCGTGGCCTGCGCGGTCACGGCCGTGCTCAGCCTGGACGCCACCGTCGTACTGCTCACCCCCGTGGTCCTGGCCACCGCGTCGCGGGCCGGCGCCCGGGCCCGTCCGCACGTGTACGCCACGGCGCATCTGGCGAACTCCGCCTCACTGCTCCTGCCGGTCTCCAACCTGACCAACCTGCTGGCGTTCGCGGCCAGTGGGCTGTCCTTCACCCGGTTCGCCGCGTTGATGGCGCTGCCCTGGCTGGCCGCGATCGCCGTGGAGTACGCGGTGTTCCGCCGTTTCTTCCGCGCGGACCTGGACGAGCCGGTGTCCGCCGGCTCCGCGCCGGCGCCCCTGGCGGAGCCGAGGGTGCCCCGCTTCACCGTCGTGGTCCTGGCCCTGACCCTGGCCGGGTTCGCCGTGGCCTCGCCTGCCGGGCTGGACCCCGCGTGGGCGGCGCTCGGCGGGGTTGTGGTGCTCGGCGGTCGGGCACTGGCCCGGCGCCATGTCACGCCCCGGGAACTGGTGGGCGCCGCGTCGCCGACGTTCTGCCTGTTCGTACTGGCCCTCGGCGTCGTGGTGCAGGGTGTGGTGGCGGGTGGCCCGGCCTCGGGGCTCGGGCGGCTGCTGCCCGAGGGGGACTCACTGCCGGCGTTGCTCGGGGTGGCCGCGGTCGCCGCGGTGCTGGCCAACCTCGTCAACAACCTGCCGGCCGTCCTCGCCCTGCTCCCCCTGACCGCGCCCGCCGGACCGGGCCAGGTCCTCGCGGTGCTGATCGGCGTGAACCTGGGCCCGAACCTGACCTACGTCGGCTCGCTCGCCACCCTGCTCTGGCGGCGGATCCTGCACCGGCACGGCATCGAGGCGGACCTCGGCCGGTTCACCCTGCTCGGGCTGCTCACCGTACCGGCCACGGTCGTCGCCTCGACCGTGGCCCTGTGGGGTGCGCTGCGCCTCATCGGCGTGTGACACCGGCGGCGCGGGCCGGTTCGGGGCGGCCGTTCGCCCGGGCGCCCCGCATGGGCCGGACGCCCGCGCGACCGGTCGCCCCGCTCCGGTCGGGCTGCCCACACCCGGTTCCCACCCACTCCTTACCTGCCGGAGGCCCGTACCGGAGGCCCGTAGCTGCCGGAGGCCGTACCGGCCGGGTCTTCGCTCACTCGGTCGCCACGACGATGCATCGCCGCAGTTCCTCCGCCGCCTCCGGGGCCCCCTCGACCGTCACACGGTCGCCCCCGGCGGTGCCCTCCCGGTTCCACAGCCGGCGCAGCACGGCCTCCGGGGTTCCACTGAACGTCACGTCGGCCGTGCCGTCGCCGGCGCCGTCCGTCACGGTGAGCTCCCCCGGGCCGGTCCGCACCCGCCACGCCGCGTCCCCGGCCCGCACCAGGAACGTACGCCCCGGCGAGCCGGCCAGGACGCCGGTGAAGTAGTCGCCCCACTCGGCGACGGAGTACGCGACGAAGACCTTGAGCAGTTCGTCGATGCCGTCCACGGCGAGATCGGCCGGGACGGGCGCGACAGGCCGGCCGGTGGCGAGTTCGGCGTCGATGCGGTGGACGACGGTCTCCTGTGCCATCCGCCGGATCCAGAAGCCGACGCTCTGGTCGGGGCCGTACCAGGCGGCGGCCGGGTCCTCGGGAGCGCGGGAGGCGAACTCGGCGCGCAGCGCGGTGTAGCCCCGGTCGAGCAGCGCCGTCGGCTCCTCCTCGGCGAACTCCTTCGGCGGCCAGGGCTCGCGCTCGACGCCCTCCCGTATGGCGACGGTCTTGTGCAGGTAGACCTCGCCGACGTGACGGGTCAGATCGCCGACGGTCCAGCCGGGGCAGGTGGGTACCGGGGCGTCGGCGTCGGTCTCGACGACGGCCCGCAGCCGGTCGTAGTCGGCCGCGAGGCAGTCGAGGAAGCGGGTGAATTCCATGCCGCAGAGCCAAACACACGCTCAGGGGCCGGGCACCGGGTTTTCCCGCCGCGGCGCCAGCCGCCCCGCGCTCACCAGGCCACGCTGGGGATCGCCGGGCGGCGCACGGCCTCCGCGGCGTCCCGCAGATGGAGGGCGACGGTGATCAGGGCACGCAGGGCGGAGGGCCGAAGGCTCTGGGCGCTCTCGGCGGCCAGGACCAGCAGGCAGCCCGCGGCCTGCTCGACGACCGGGACCGAGAACGCGAAGTCGTCACCGTCGGCCCCGCGGAACGCACGCCAGGGGGTCGCGGCGCCGTCGATGGCCTTCTGGACCGCCTGCTCGAGATGGAACGCCGCCTGTTCACACACGGGGGCGGGCAGGGTGATGGTGCGATGGAACGCTGAACTGGTCATAGTCTCACTGCTCCCCCGTACCCGGGGTGCTCGATCGGCGTACCGGGCGTTTTTCACCGGGTCGGCCGCAGCCCGGCCCTGGTCTGGTGGCCGTGTGCCCCGCCTCCTCGCCCTCGACCGCCGCGGCCCGGTTCACCGGCCGGCCGGTGACCGGTGAACGCCCGCTGTCCGGAGCGCTCACCGAAGTCACCCTCGCCGACGGACACACGGTGATGGTCAAACGCGGCGACGGCTACCGGGAGACGGCGCCGCTCGCCGAGGGCTGGGCCGACCGCGTCGGCGTGCACCAGCTCTTCCCGCTGCTGGTGCACGCCGTGCTGTTGGGGCGCGGCTACGCCGTGCAGGCGCTCACGGCGGCGCTGCGGCGCCCGGGGTGAGCGTCAGCGCGTCACGACGTGCCGCTCGTTGGGTACGCAGTGGGTCATCGTCAGGCCCTCCACGTCGCGCGGCGGGTTCTTGCCGAGGTTGGCCAGCCGCTCACGGTCCTCGTCGGTGAGGGTCTGACTGGCCAGCGGCTTCAGGTGCGAGACGTCCTGCGGGCTGATGCCGATGCCCTCGCCCACCCGCAGGCCGAGGTCGTTCTCGACCAGCAGGAAGTGCCACACCATGCGCTCCTGCACCGGACGGTCGCACTGGGAGAGCAGGTTGACGAAGTTCGCCACGAGGTCGTCGCGCTCCCACTGCTCCAGCAGCAGATAGCGCTGCCCGGCCTGCAGGTAGTCGTTGGTGCGCAGGATGCGTGCGCGGGTGAGCCGCCCCCGGATCTCCGGGCCCTGGTCGTCGTGCGTGGGGTACTCGCCCTCGCGCAGGCCGCCGGTGATCGACGGCTCGTAGTTGACGATCGGGTTCTCGCCGCCGCCGTCCTGGCGGTATGCCATCTGGCCGTCGCGCTGGTTGGTGCGCACGTCGGCGTGCTTGGCCTGGTTGACGGGCAGCTGCAGGTAGTTCGGACCGACCCGGTGGCGCTGGGTGTCGCTGTACGAGAAGGTGCGGCCGACCAGCATCTTGTCGTCGGAGAAGTCCAGGCCGTCGACGAGCACGCCGGTACCGAAGGAGATCTGCTCGTTCTCGGCGAAGTAGTTCTCCGGCATCCGGTCGAGCACCATCCGGCCGACCGGCTTCGGCGGGAACTCCTGCTCGGGCCAGGTCTTGGTGTCGTCGAGCGGGTCGAAGTCGAGCTCCGGGTGGTCGTGGTCGTCCATCATCTGGACGAGCAGTTCCCACTCCGGGTGGTCGCCGCGGGTGACGGCGTCGTAGAGGTCCTTGGTCGCGTGGCCGAGGTTCTGTGCCTGCACGTTGGCGGCGTCCTCCTCGGTCATGCTGCGGACGCCCTGCTTGGGCATCCAGTGGTACTTGACGAGCTTGGTCTCCCCGGTCGCGTTGACCCACTTGTAGGTGTTGACGCCGAAGCCCTGCTGGTGGCGGTAGTCCGCCGGGATTCCGCGCGGGCTGAACAGGTTGACCAGCATGTGCATGCACTCCGGCGTCTGCGACATGAAGTCGAAGATGCGCCGGGGCTGCTGCTCGAAGGTCACGGGGTCCGGCTTGAGGGCGTGGATGACGTCCGGGAACTTGATCGCGTCGCGGATGAAGAAGATGCCCAGGTTGTTGCCGACGAGGTCCCAGTTGCCGTCCTCGGTGTAGAACTTCACCGCGAAGCCGCGGGGGTCGCGGGCCGTCTCGGCGGAGTCGCGTCCCCCGATGACGGTGGAGAACCGGACTGCGAGGTCGGTGCGCTTGCCCCGCTCCTGGAACAGCTTGGCCCGGGTGTAGCGGTCGATCGGCTCGTCGCCCCAGGCGCCGTACGCCTCGAAGTAGCCGTACGCGGTGACCCCGCGGGCGTGGACGACGCGCTCGGGGATGCGTTCGCGGTCGAAGTGGCTGATCTTCTCCAGGAACTGGTAGTTCTCCAGCGTGGCGGGGCCGCGGGCGCCGACGGTGCGCTGGTTCTGGTTGTCGTAGACGGGGTGCCCCTGCCGGTTGGTGAGCACCTTGCGGTCGTCGCCCGGGGCGGGTCCCTGGCTCGATACGTCCGTCATGTTCGTGGGCTCCTTCGACTCGTGGCCGGCTCGGACGCGGCCCTGAGCTGCGAGGCGGCACGTCGGCCGCGCACATGGGTGCCCCGGGTACCCACGGTGAGGTGTCCGACACATACCGTTGTGTGCGTTTTCCATGCCTCGCACCGAAGGCCCGGGCGCCCGGGTCGGGGCGTCCGGGCCCCAGCGGGCCGGACGGGTCAGCCGCCGTTCAGCCGTGCGCGCAGCAGCTTCTTGCCCAGTTCGGCGCCCTTGCGGCTGTCCGCCTGCGCCTTGCGGAACAGCTCCGCGACCTCGGTGTCCTTGTTGCGCTCGGCGTCCTGGATGTACGTCTCCAGGCGCAGCGCGTTGTTCAGGCACGACTCGACGTACCAGATCAGGTTGTAGTCCTTGTCCTGCGTGCCGGTCACGCCGCCGGTCTCCGTGCCGCTGGCCATGCGGGTCTCCCATCAGGTGGTGTCCGATCCGAAGTGCGGGCCGGGTACCCGGAAGGCCACGGGGCACACGGCGTTCACGACCGGAGCCGGATCCGGGACCCGGGAGCGGACCCTGCACCCGAGTGGTGATGTCCCGCCGGGTCATGTGTCCCATTGGGACATTTTCGGGTGTACGATCGGAAGCATGACGGCAACGAAGCCCTCCACCACCGAGGACCGGCGGCAGCGCAAGGCGCGGCAGACCCGCGACGCGCTGGCCACCGCCGCCTGCGACCTGCTGCTGGAGCGCGGGCCGGCGGCGACCACGGTGGAAGCCATCGCCGAGCGGGCGGACGTCACGCGCCGCACGTTCAGCCGGCACTTCGCCGGCAAGGAGGACGCCGCCCTCGACTTCGTCCGCCGGGACGGCGACCGCATCAACGCACTGCTGCGGTCCCGTCCCGCCGACGAGCCGCCCCTGCTCGCCTATCGCAGGGCCGTGCGCGACTGGCTGGCCGACCGGGACGACCCGGCCTGGCACGTGCGTCCCCGGATGCGCCGGCTGCTGGCCCTGGCCGACACCGAGCCCGACCTGTTCGCCGCCTACCAGCGCATCCGGGTCGACGCCCAGGAGGAGTCGATCCGCATCGTCGCCGGCCGGCTCGGCACGGACGACGCCCGGGACGTACGCCCCGCCGCCCTCGTCGACGCCGCCGCCGGAGTCCTGATCGCCGCCCTCCGCCTGTGGGCACGCGGCGACGACCGGGACTCGGGAGCCGCAGACCTCGCCGCCCTCGTGGAGCGGGCCTACGACGCCCTGACCTCGGAGGCCGCGTCCGCGACCCCCGACAGCACCAACGAAGAGTGAGAACCGCACCATGAGCACCACCGGCACCTCCACCCCCGACGCCGAGTTCGCCGGCCGCACCGCCCTCGTCACCGGCGCCGCCTCCGGTATCGGCCTGGCCACCGCCCGCCGCCTCGCCGTCGGCGGCGCGAAGGTCGTCGTCGCCGACTACAACGCCGAGGGCGCCGAGAAGGCGGCTGCCGAACTGGCGGCGGCGGGCGTCCGCGCCGCGGCCGTCGAGGTGGACGTGACCCGTCCGGAGTCCGTCGAGGCCGCCGTGACGTTCGCCGTCGACACCTTCGGCGGCTTGGACCTCGCCGTGAACAACGCGGGCATCGGCGGCCCGAGCGCCCCGACCGGCGAGTACGACGTCGAGGCCTACCACCGCGTCGTGCGCACCAACCTCGACGGCGTCTTCTACTCGATGCGTTACGAACTGCCCGCCATCGAGGCGGCCGGCAAGGGCGGCGCCATCGTCAACGTCGCCTCCATCCTGGGCTCGGTCGGCTTCGCCGGCTCCCCCGCCTACGTCGCCGCCAAGCACGGCGTGGTCGGACTGACCAAGTCGGCCGCCGCCGAGTACGCGGCCAAGGGCATCAGGGTCAACGCGGTCGGCCCGGGCTTCATCGACACCCCGCTGCTGAAGAGCATGGACGAGGCCGCCTACAACGGCCTGGTCGCCCTGCACCCGGCCGGCCGCCTCGGGCGCTCCGAGGAGGTCGCCGAACTGATCGCGTTCCTGCTGTCGGACCGGGCGTCCTTCGTCGCCGGCAGCTACCACCTGGTCGACGGCGCCTACACCGCCGTCTGAGCCGGGCCCCGCTTCACGGGGAGGACGAGGGGGAGAACGAACCGGGGGGAGAACGAAGGAGTTCGACCATGAAGGCACTGCAGTACCGCACCATCGGGGCGCCGCCCGAGGTGGTCACGGTCCCCGACCCGGAACCCGGCCCCGGCCAGGTGCTGTTGAAGGTCACCGCCGCCGGCGTCTGCCACTCCGACATCGCGGTGATGAGCTGGCCCGCCGAGGGCTTCCCCTACGAGCTGCCGCTCACCCTCGGCCACGAGGGTGTCGGCACGGTGGCGGCGCTGGGCGCCGGTGTGACCGGGCTGAACGACGGCGACGCGGTCGCCGTGTACGGACCGTGGGGCTGCGGCACCTGCGCCAAGTGCGCCGAGGGCAAGGAGAACTACTGCCTGCGCGCCGACGAGCTGGGCATCCACCCGCCGGGACTCGGGCGTCCGGGCTCGATGGCCGAGTACCTGCTCATCGACGACCCCCGGCACCTGGTCCCGCTGAACGGGCTCGACCCCGTCGCGGCCGTACCGCTGACGGACGCCGGGCTGACGCCGTACCACGCCATCAAGCGGTCGCTGCCCAAGCTGGTCCCCGGGTCGACCGCGGTGGTCATCGGCACCGGCGGTCTCGGCCACGTCGCCATCCAGTTGCTGCGCGCCCTGACGTCCGCCCGGGTCGTCGCCCTCGACGTGAGCGAGGACAAGCTGCGCCTCGCCCGCGAGGTCGGCGCGCACGAGGCGGTGCTGTCGGACGCCAAGGCGGCGGACGCGGTGCGCGAACTCACCGGCGGTCTCGGCGCCCAGGCCGTGTTCGACTTCGTCGGTGTGGCGCCCACCGTGAAGACCGCGGGCGCCGTCGCGGCCGTCGAGGCCGATGTCACGCTGGTCGGCATCGGCGGCGGATCGATCCCCGTCGGGTTCGGCCTGCTGCCCTTCGAAGTGTCGGTCAACGCCCCCTACTGGGGGAGCCGCAGCGAGTTCATCGAGGTGCTGGACCTGGCCCGTGCGGGTGCCGTGTCGGTGCACACCGAGACGTACTCCCTGGACGACGCCCCGCTCGCGTACGAGCGGCTCCACGAGGGGAAGGTCAACGGCCGTGCGGTGATCCTGCCCCACGGCTGACCACCCGGCCCCTTCGGGCGGCGGGAGATCCCGGTACGGCCGCGCGGCTGAGCCGGTCCCGCGCCCCTGGGCGAAGGCGTGGCGGGGGCGCGACCGGTCCCCCGTTCCGGTCGTACCCCCGCGGCCCGTTGAACCTACGCGGACGGCTCGGCCGTTGTGAATCGCGTCGATGCCCGCTGCCGGGCCGGAAGGACTCACCCGTGCACAGGTGAGTCCGGATGGCCCGGTTTCGTCCCGCACAGGAGCGGCTCGTCGAGGTCACCCGCCGCCAGGTGGGCGAGCACCACCTCGTACAGGTCGCTGCCTGCGGCGAGCAGTTGGCGTTCGAGGACGGGCTCGGCGCTGCGGACATGCTCGCGCACGGTCTGGGCGTGCACGCCGAGCCTCTGCGCGGCCCGCTCGGCGTTGCCGCCGACGGCGATCCAGGTGCGCAGCGTGCGCCGCAGGTTGCGGGAGTCCGGCTCCAGGCGGCCCAGCAGGTCGCCGGCCCAGGTGCGCAGCGCGGGCCCGGCCAGCAGGCCGGTGAGGCAGGCGGCACCGGACTGTGCGGCGCCACCGTCGGGGTGCTGGGCGAGGGCGGCCTGGGCGTTCAGCGCGAGGTGGACGGTGGCACGGACGGTCAGGTCGGTGAAGTCCGTGCGCAGCAGTGACTCGACCCGGTCCATGCGGGCGCGGACCGTGTTGCGGCTGACGCCGAGGATCTTCGCCGTGTTGACGGCGGTGAACTCCAGGCCGAGCCGGGTGGTGGCGAGCAGTTCGGCACGGGTGTGGTGCGGCAGGGCGTCGAGCGGGCTCAGCAGGCGGGCCGTCCAGCCGTGCAGCGCCGCGGGGTCCATCAGGCGCTCGGGGTGGGTCCGCTCCGCGTACACGGCGGCCTTGTCGGGCCGGAACCGGGCGACGGCCAGGGCGCTCACGGCCTGCCCGTACGCGGTGGCGGTGCGGGCGAGGTTCTGCCGGGCGCTGCCGCCGAGGAAGACACCGGGGAGGCGGCCGACGAGCGAGCGCAGCTCCTGACCGGCCGCCTCTTCGGGGGTGAGGACGATCACGTGACCGTCCATGGCCGGGCACCGCACGACGAGCGCCCGTTCCCCCGTCGCCGACAGGCATTCCTCGGCGAGGTGGTCCCGCTCCTCGGGGCTGCTCTCCACGACGTAGACGCACGCCGCCTCGGTGTCGAGCAGGCCCGGCCAGAGCCCGGCGGCCACGCGGCGGGCGGAGACGGTGTCCTCCACCATCAGCAGTTGCAGGATGGCCAGGCGCAGGTCGGAGGTGGCCCGCCGCAGCCGGCGTCCGGCCGCGGTCGATTCGTGGCCGGCCAGCAGCAGTTCCACCACCTGCGCGGTGTGCGTGACGATGTCGGAGGCCCGCCGGTCGAACGGGGCCTCGCGCGCCACCGCGAGAACGGCGGCCGGCGCCGGATGGACCCGCTCGACACGGACGAGCCGCAGATGGCGGCCCCGGTCCTCCAGGGCGGCGGAGGCGATCCGGCCGCAGGTGATGTCGGCGACCAGGTCCTCGTCCAGCCGGGCGCGGGTGCCCGCCAGCAGACGGCCGGTGCCGTCCTGCAGTGACACGGCCGCGTGCGCGGCTGAGGCGAGCCAGGTCACGACCCTGCGCACGTCGCGTCCGGCCGGCCGCAGGTGGTCGAGCAGTTCCGCCGCCCAGTCCGCGTGCTCACCGGCCCCGGTCGTGCACTGCCGTGTCCCGTCCTCTCGGCCCGCCACGTCGGCCTTCTCCTCGTCCTCGCTCGCCCCCGGCCCAGGCCGGGGACGTTACCTCATGGCCGGGGCGGCACGGCACTTCCGGCGGGCACCGCCGCCCGGTCGGGACCGCGTCCGGGCCGCCGAACAGGCCTGTCGGTCCGGGTGCCCGAGCGGGCATAAGCTCGGTGGATGGCGAAGTACTTCGACGTGCACCCCGACAACCCCCAGCCGCGCAACATCGCCCAGGTCGCCGACAGCGTCCGCTCGGGGGCGCTGATCGCGTATCCGACGGACTCCTGCTATGCGCTGGGCTGCCGACTGGGCAGCCGCGACGGGATCGACCGCATCCGGTCGATCCGGCAACTGGACAACCGGCATCACTTCACACTGGTCTGCCAGGATTTCGCGCAGCTCGGTCAGTTCGTGCAGATCGACAACGACGTGTTCCGGGCGATCAAGGCGTCGACCCCTGGCAGCTACACCTTCATCCTGCCGGCGACGAGGGAGGTGCCGCGCATGCTCCAGCATCCGAAGAAGAAGACCGTGGGCGTGCGCATCCCCGACCACGTCGTCACCCAGGCACTGCTGGCCGAGCTCGGTGAACCGCTGCTGTCCAGCACCCTGCTGCTGCCCGGCGAGGAGGAGCCGATGACCCAGGGCTGGGAGATCAAGGACCGGCTCGACCACGTACTGGACGCGGTGATCGACTCCGGCGACTGCGGCACCGAGCCGACCACGGTCGTCGACTTCTCCGGCGGTGAGGCGGAGATCGTGCGGCGGGGCGCGGGAGACACGACCCGCTTCGAGTGACATCCGCCCCCGCCCCCAAGGGCCCCGCCCCTGCCGGTCGGCCGGCCGCCTCGGCGGTTCCCGGTTCGACGCGCCGCGCCGGTACGCGTACCGGCGCCGCCCGCGCTCCACAGGCTGACACCGCGGGTCCGGCGGCCTCGGCGACGCCGACCGCCGTGTCGATGTATGCGGGCGGTGCGCACGCGCCCGGGGCCCCTGACGTTCCCCGGGCGCGGCGTGCCACGATGCCATGATCCGCCGGTGCCGCCGGCGGACCGTCCACCGAGGCGCCGGCAGAGAGCACGACCCGGCGAGCACCACAGAGAGGCAGCCCCGCCATGACCGCCGTACAGGGAACCGCTGTCGACATCCCCACCGAAGACGGCACCGCCGACGCCTACCTGGCGCACCCCGCCGACGGGAGCCCACGTCCCGCGGTCCTGCTCTACATGGACGCCTTCGGGCTGCGCCCGCGGCTGAGGAGCATGGCCGACCGGCTGGCCGGCGCCGGCTACACCGTGCTGGTGCCGAACGTCTTCTACCGGCACGGGCGGGCGCCGGTCGCGGAGCTGCCCGGGTTCATCGATCCGGGGGCACGTCCGGACATCTTCCAGCGCCTCGGCCCGATCATGCGCTCGCTGACGCCCGACCGGGCGATGCGGGACGCCGGCGCCTATCTCCGGTGGCTGGCGGACGCACCGGCGGCGGCCGACGGTCCGGTGGCGCTGACCGGCTACTGCATGGGCGCCGGGCTCGCCCTGCGCACGGCCGGCACGTATCCGGACCGGGTCGCCGCGGCGGCCGGCTTCCACGGCGGGAACCTGGCGACCGAGGGCCCGCAGAGCCCGCACCTGGTGGCCGAACACATCACCGCCGAGCTGTACTTCGGCCACGCCGACCACGACGGGTCCATGCCGCCCCAGCAGCAGGAGCGCCTGGCGGCGGCCCTGACCGCGGCCGGCGTCCGGCACCGCTGCGAGGTGTACGACGGCGCCCCTCACGGCTACACGCAGGCCGACACCGCGGCGTACGACCCGGAGGCGACGGAGCGGCACTGGGAGGCGCTGCTCGACCTCCTGAAGCGTACGTTCTGACGGAGGAGCCTGCCCCGCCGGTCGAGGACGACGACGGGGACGAGAACGAGGACGCGGGGAAGATCACCATCGGCCCGCCTCGCTGCCGACGATCGGCTCGGACGGGGTGCCGTCGACCCCGGCCGGTACGTCACCGGCGAGCATCACGCGGTGCATGGTCCGGGGGTGGTCGAGGTGGGCGTTGTCGCTCGGGGCGAGGTGGATGGTGGCCCGGTTGTCCCAGAAGGCGACGCTGCCCGGCTCCCAGCGGAAGCGGACGGTGTACTCGGGCCGGGTCGCCTGCTCCAGCAGCAGCTCCAGGACCGCGGCGCTCTCGGGACGGGAGAGTCCGGCGATCTGCTCGACGTAGTAGCCGTTGACGAACAGCACCCGCTCCCCCGTCTCCGGGTGGACGCGGACCAGCGGGTGCAGGGTGGCGGTCTGACGGTCCAGCAGGTGACGGACGTAGGCGTCGTCGCCCGGGCGGGGCTGGTAGCCGACTCCGAGGCGGTGTTCGGCGCGCAGTCCGTCGACGAACGCCCGCATCGGGGCGGACAGCCCGGCGTAGGCGGCGGCGAGGTTCGACCAGGTGGTGTCGCCGCCGTACGGCGGGGCCGTCTCGGCGCGCAGGATCGTGGCGGCCGGCGGGTCGACGCGGGCACCGTGGTCGCAGTGCCATCCGCGCAGCAGCGTGTGGCGCCGGCGCCGCAGCCACTCGTCGTGCTCCATCCCGAACCGTCCGCCCAGTTCCAGCCGGTCGGCGGTCGTCTCGACCTCCGGGAAGTCCGCCGGTGACGCCTTGCCACGCCGGGGCAGGACGACCGGCTCCCCGAAGAGGCGCGCGAACGCCACGTGTCCGGCGTGGTCGAGGCGCTGGTCGCGGAAGAACACCACCTTCCAGCGCAGCACCGCCGCCCGGATCGCCGCGACCCGCGCCGCGTCGAGGCCGCCGGCCAGGTCGACGCCGGCTATCTCGGCGCCGATGTGCCCGGCGACCGGTTTCACCTCGATCCCCGCGGTGTCGGTCTCCCCGGCCTCGTTCCCGGCGGTGTCGGTCGCCGTAGGTTCCGCCGTTGCCGTACGGTCCGCCGTTTCCCTGTCCGTCGTCATGCGCGCTCCGTTGTCGGTCGGTCGTTGTCCGGTCGGTCGTGCGTGTCGGCTCCAGCAGAGATCGTGGCAGAACCCTTCCCTCGCCGTCCGGTTGATCACCTCCCACCCCGTGGGCGACGCTGGACGGGCGGCACACCGCCGCACCCGGTCGAGGGAAGGTCCCACGGTGATCAGCATCCCGACGCACACGCTCAACGACGGCACCCCGCTCCCCGCCCTGGGGCTGGGCACCTGGCCGATGAACGACGACGAGGCGGAGCGGGCGGTCCGCGAGGCCCTGCAGACGGGCTACCGCCTGATCGACACGGCGGCGAACTACCGCAACGAGACCGGCGTCGGCCGCGGCGTGGCCGGCAGCGGGGTCCCCCGCGAGGAGATCGTGGTGACGACCAAGCTGCCCGGCCGGCACCACGGCTACGCGCAGACCCTCGCCTCGTTCGAGGAGTCCCGGGCCCGGCTCGGCCTGGAGTACGTCGACCTGTACCTGATCCACTGGCCGCTGCCCCGCGTGGACAAGTACGTCGACTCCTGGAAGGCCATGCTCAAGCTGCGCGACGACGGCCTGGTGCGCTCCGTGGGCGTCTCCAACTTCACGGCCGGGCACATCGAACGGCTGGAGAAGGAGACCGGGGTCCTGCCGTCCGTCAACCAGATCGAGCTGCACCCGCTCTACCCGCAGGACGAGCTGCGCGCCTTCCACGAGCGCGTGGGCATCCGCACGGAGAGCTGGAGCCCGCTGGGCCGGGGCAGCGACCTGCTGGAGGATCCGGCCCTCGTCGCGGTCGCCGAGGCGCACGGTGTGACGCCCGCCCAGGCGGTGCTGCGCTGGCACACCCAGCTCGGCGCGGTGCCCGTCCCGAAGTCCTCCGACCCCGCGCGGCAGCGGGCGAACCTCGACATCCTCGGATTCGAGCTGGACGCCGGTCAGATGCGCACGGTCGCGGACCGCGCGCACCGGAGGATCGGCGGCGACCCCGAGGTGCACGAGGAGTTCTGACCGGGGTACCCGGTCCCGGCCGGCGTACGACTCCCGGGAAGGAGCCGCGGGTGAGCGAGGGGAACAGGCTGGGCGACTACCGCGGCAGGCGTGACTTCGGCCGGACCGGTGAACCCGCGGGGCGTACGGCATCACAGGGACTCGGGGGCGGGGCGCCCCGCTTCGTCGTGCAGATCCACGACGCGAGCACCCTGCACTTCGACTTCCGGCTCCAGGTCGCCGACGTACTGAGGTCCTGGTCGGTACCGAAGGGACCGTCGGCCGACCCGGGCGACAAGCGGCTCGCCGTGCCCACGGAGGACCATCCGCTGGAGTACGAGGAGTTCGAGGGCGTGATCGCGGCGGGCGAGTACGGGGGTGGCACGGTCCTCGTCTGGGACCACGGCACCTACGAGCCGCTGAGCCACGATCGCCGGGGACGGCCGGTCGACTTCGGGGAGTCGCTCGCACGCGGCCACGCCAGGTTCCGGCTGCGCGGCGCGAAGCTGCGCGGCGAGTACGCGCTGACCCGGTTCCGCGGCGGACAGGAGGGCGACGACGAGGAGCCGTGGCTGCTCGTGAGGACGGCCCGCGGCGGGGCCAGGGCGCGCGGCGCCCCGGACCCGCGGCGTGCCCGTTCCGCACGGACCGGCCGCACGCTCGCGCGGGTCGCCGCGGAGAGCGGCTGGGGGTCTGCGGGCCCAGAGGACCACGGGTCCTGAGGACTGCGGGCTGAAGGACTGCGGGCCTGCGGGTCTAGAGGTCTGCGGGCAGAGGCTGTTCTGCCCAGATGGTCTTGCCGGTGCCCGTCTGCCGGCTGCCCCAGCGGTCGGTGAGCTGGGCGACCAGCAGCAGGCCCCGGCCGCCCTCGTCGTAGGCGTGGGCGCGGCGCAGGTGCGGGGAGGTGGCGCTGCCGTCGGAGACCTCGCAGATGAGGGCGCTGTCGCGGATGAGACGCAGTTGGATGGGCGGTTCGCCGTACCGGATCGCGTTGGTGACGAGCTCACTGACGACCAGCTCAGTGACGAACGCCGCCTCGTCCAGTCCCCACCGCGTCAGCTGCTCGGTGACGGACGCCCGGGTGGCGGCCACGTGCGCGGGGTCCGGGAGGACGTCCCAGGTGCGTATCTGGTCCGTGCCCAGCGCCCGGGTGCGGGCCAGCAGCAGCGCCACGTCGTCACTGGGCTCCTCCGGCATCACCGCCTTGAGCACGGTGTCGCACAGGGCGTCGAGGGAGTTCGCGGGCGCGGTCAGCGCACGGCACAGTTCCGCTGTGGCGTGGTCGACGTCGCGGTCGCGGTCCTCGACGAGGCCGTCCGTGTACAGGGCGAGGACGGAGCCCTCGGGCAGTTTCAGCTCGGTCGCCTCGAACGGCAGTCCGCCGACACCGAGCGGCGGACCGGCGGCCATGTCGACGAGTCGCGTGGTGCCGTCGGGCAGGACCAGGGCCGGCGCCGGGTGCCCTGCCGCGGCCAGGGTGAGGGAACGGGAGACGGGGTCGTAGACGGCGTAGAGGCAGGTGGCGCCCAGTTCCGCGACCTCGTCGCCCGAATCGCCGGCCGTCAGGTGGCCGACGAGGTCGTCGAGGTGGGTGAGGAGTTCGTCGGGGGGCAGGTCGACGTCGGCGAGGGTGCGGACGGCCGTGCACAGGCGGCCCATCGTCGCCGTGGACGGGATGCCGTGGCCGACGACGTCGCCGACGACGAGCGCGACGCGGCTGCCGGACAGCGGGATCACGTCGTACCAGTCGCCGCCGATGCCGGCCGCCGACACGGACGGAAGGTACCGGTGGGCGACCTCGACCGCCACCTGTCCGGGCAGGTCCTTGGGCAGCAGACTGTGCTGGAGGGTCAGGGCGGTGGAACGCTCGCGGGCGAAGCGGCGGGCGTTGTCGATGCAGACCGCGGCCCGGCTGGCGAGTTCCTCGGCGAGGACGGTGTCGTCGTGGACGTGCGGTGGCTGGGGCGCGGCGCGGACGGCCACCGCGACTCCCAGGGTGGTGCCCCGGGCCACCAACGGCACCGCCAGGGTCGAGCGGACCCGCTCCCGGTAGGAGCGGTTGTACGGGGCCTGCTCGTCACGCGCCCGCATCCACCGGTCGAAGTCCGGGTCGCCCGGCCCGGTGAGCACCGCCCGCCCCTCTGTCAGCGCTCGCGCGGGCGCCGAGTACGGGGGGTACACGTCGGTGTCGCCCAGGTGTACGGAAGCCCGGGGGCAGCCCTCGGTGGTGGCGCTGTGCGCGACGCGCCGCAGTTCGACGGCCTCGGCCGGCACCGCGAGCGGTTCGTCCGCGCCCAGGACCCAGTCGAGCAGGTCGACGCTGGCGAAGTCCGCGAAGCGCGGCACGAGGAACTCGATCAGTTCCTCGGCGGTGCGTACGACGTCCAGGGTGGTGCCGATACCGGCCGCGGCCTCGTTCAGCAGGCCCAGCCGCTGCCGCGACCGGTGCTGTTCGGTGCTCTCGAAACCCGCCACGGCGACGGCGGCCACCTCGTCCGACGCGTCCCGGACCGGCCACATCTCGATGGTCCAGACGTGCTCGCCGAGCCGGGAGGAGTCGGAGGTGAAGGTCTCGTAGTGGGCGGGCCGGCCGGTGTCGACGACCTCCCGCAGGTGCCGCATGAATCCGAACCCGTTGGCGTCGATCTGCTCCATGACCTCCGGCAGCCGCCGTCCGATCAGGTCCTCCGCCGGCAGCCCCAGCATCCGGCGCGCCGTGTCGTTGACCCGCAGATAGCGCTGCCGGGTGTCGTGGACGGACATGGACAGGGACGCCTGCTGGAAGGTCTCCCCGGTCAGATGGAACGCGCGCTCCGCGGCCGGCTCGACGGTCACCACGAACCCGTCCGGTGTGCCGGCCGCCCCCGTCAGCCGTGAGCCGCGCAGGCACAGCGTCACGGTGGAGCCGTCGCGGTGGCGGAGCGCAGCCGTGCCCGCCAGCCCGGCCAGGGCGCCGGGCGGCACGTCCCGGGCCAGCAGCTCCCGCGCGTCCCGGCCGACGACCTCCCCGGCCGGATAGCCGGTCAGCCGCCGGGCGCCCTCGCTCCACCCCGTCACCGTGCCGTGGGCGTCCAGGGTCGCCACAGCGGAGACATGCTCCATAGCGTCCAGGATTGACCCTTTGCCGCCCGGTTTCAACCGCGGCGGAGCCGGGGCGGCCCTACTCGCGGTGAGCGCGCAGCGCGGCGAGGGCTCGGTCTGCGTGCGTGTTCATCCTCAGCTCGCTCCGGACGACCTCGATCAGGGTGCGGTCCTGCCCGATGACGAAGGTGACCCGTTTGGTGGGGGCCAGGCTGAACCCCCGCCTCACCCCGAACAGCTCGCGGACCGCGCCGTCGGCGTCCGACAGCAGCGGCATGCCGAGCGTGTGGCGCCCGGCGAACTCCTGCTGCCGTTCCACGGGGTCTCCGCTGACACCGACGGGGCGGGCGCCGGCCGCGGCGAACTCGGCGGCGAGGTCGCGGAAGTGGCAGGCCTGCGCGGTGCAGCCCGGGGTCAGGGCGGCGGGATAGAAGAACAGCACGACCGGCCCGTCGGCCAGCAGTTCGGACAGGCGGCGCGGGGTGCCGGTCTCGTCCGGCAGCGCGAAGTCCTCGACCCTGTCGCCCACCGCCGGGGAGCGGCTCACGACCGGCCCTCGCTGCCCCTGGCGACACCGCGGGCCCACAGCACGAGCGGCACCTGCACGGGCAGCCGCCCGTACGCGGCCGCCTTCTGCGACACCGGGCGGTGCCGCCAGTCCACGGCCATCTTGACGTTGGCGGGGAACACCCCGACGAAGAAGGCGGCCGTGGTCAGCGCCGCCGCCCTGCGGGTACGTGGCAGTGCGATGCCCGCGGCGAGCGCCAGTTCGGCGACGCCACTGGCGCAGGTCCACGCCCGGGGCGTGCCCGGCAGGCCGCGCGGCACGATCGCGTCGAAGGTACGGGGGCGGACGAAGTGGGCGACGCCCGCGGTGGCCAGCAGGCCGGCGAGCAGCAGGGGTGAGCGTTCGGACCGGGACACGGTTCCTCCTCCGGGGGCCTGCCGCGCGATCTTACTCGACGGTAAGGGACGGGGCGGCCGGGTCAGGTGCGGCGGTTGTGGGTGCCGGGCGTGTAGCCGAACGAGCGGCGGAAGACGTCGATGAACGCGCTGGCGGAGGACCAGCCGCAGCGGTGCGCGACGGTGGTGACGGGCAGGCCGTCGGCGAGCATGCGCAGGGCGTGGTAGAGGCGGGACTGGGTGCGCCACTGGGGGAAGGTCATGCCGAACTCGCGGCGGAAGAGGCGGCTGAGCGTACGTTCCCCGGTCCCGGTGGCGGCGCCGAGGGCGGCGAGGGTGCGGGTGTCGGCGGGGTCGGCGTGGACGAGCGCGCAGACCACCGCCAGCCGGGGGTCGGTGGGAGTGGGCAGCCGCAGCGGCTGCTGCGGCGAGGCGCGCAGCTGGTCGCACAGGACGGCGAGGAGGCGGCGGCGTTGCGGGCCCGTGTCGCCGGGGTCGCGGGTGTAGGCGACGATCAGCTCGCGCAGCAGCGGGCCGACGGCGAGGACGACGGGGGCGTCCAGGCCGAGCGGGTTCTCGGCCGCGGGCAGGCCGACCAGGTGAAGGTCGACACGGCCGTGGGCGCGGTGGGCGTGCACGGTGCCCGCCGGGATCCAGATGGCCCGGGTGCCGGGCGCGAACCAGGTGCCGGCGTCGGTGGTGACGGCCACGACGCCGGAACCTGCGTGGACGATCTGGTGTTCGTCGTGCCGGTGGGCGTCGATGCGCTGCCCGGCCACCAGCCGCTGGGCGCGGGTGGGGGCGGCGGGGGTGTGACGGACTGCCGCGTCGGTGCCGGTGGCCGCCAGGGCGCTGCGAGCCGCCTCCTGGACGTCGGGTCCCGTCGTCGGGGCCCGGCCGGCGTCCAGCGGGACGCGGCGAACGTCCGGCGGGACGTGATGCGCGTCCGGCGGGACACGGCGGGCGTCCGGCGGGACGTGATGCGCGTCCGGCGGGACACGGCGGGCGTCCGGCGGGACGTGATGCGCGTCCGGCGGGACGTGATGGGCGGTGATCGAGATGTGGCGGGGGTTCGACACAAGTGGGCAGATTATCGGAAGCGGGCCAGGAGCGGTGGGCGTGACGATCGGGGGGTGATCGTGAAACGTGACCGGCCCATCGTGCTGCTGTCCCTCGGGCACGCCTGCGTCGACGTCTACCAGGGCGCGGTGGCCGCCCTGGTGCCGTACTTCGTCGCCGAGCGCGCCTACACCTACGCCGCCGCCTCGGGCGTCGTACTGGCCGCCTCGCTGCTGTCGTCGCTGGTGCAGCCGCTGTTCGGGGCGCTCACCGACCGGTGGGCGCTGCCGTGGCTGCTGCCGCTGAGCACACTGACCGCCGGAGTGGGCATCGCCCTGGGCGGCGTCGCCGGCTCCTACACACTCACCTTGGCCGCGGTCGCCGTGGGAGGCGTCGGGGTCGCCGCCTTTCACCCGGAGGCAGCCCGCGCCGCGCGGGACGCCGCACGGGGCAGCCATACGGCGATGGGGTGGTTCTCCCTGGGCGGCAACGTCGGATTCGCGCTGGCGCCGCCGCTGGTCTGGGCCGTCGTCGCCACCGGCGGCCTCGGCGCCTCCCTGCTGCTGGCCCTGCCGGCCGTCGCGGGGGCCGCGCTGTGCCTGGCGGCGGTGCGTTCGGCCGGGGCGGTCCGCAGGTCGGACGGCCGTACGACGGCGGAGGGGAGAGACGACTGGACGTCCTTCCTCCGCCTCACCGGCGCCGTCGTCTGCCGTTCCGTCGTCTTCGTCGGCCTGAGCACGTTCGTGTCGCTGTTCGTCCGGGAGCGGACCGGCGGCGGGAGTGCGGCGGGGACGGCCGCGCTGTTCGTGCTGTACCTGGGCGGCGCGGTGGGCACCGTGGCCGGGGGCCGGCTCGCCGACCGGTACGGAAGGCTGAAGGTGGTGCGGCGGTCGTACGCCCTGACGGTCCTCGCGGTGGCCGGTGTCGTCCTGGTACCCGGGCCGGCGGTGTACCTGTTCGTCGGCCTGACCTCGGCGGGGCTCTACGTGCCGTTCTCCCTGCACATCACGCTGGGTCAGGATTACCTGCCGCGCCGGGTGGGAACGGCGAGCGGGGTCACGCTGGGGCTGACCGTGAGCGTGGGCGGCCTCGCCGCCCCGGCGGTCGGCGCGCTCGCCGACGCCGTGTCACTGCAGGTTGCGCTGTTGCCACTGGTGGCGCTCCCCGCCGTGGGCGGGCTGCTCCTGTGCGGCCTGCGCGAGCCCGCCCCGCCCCCGGCGCCGCCCGCCGTCGACGCACCGGCGGCGCGCGACGCGGACGTGCGGTGAGCGTCGTCGACCGGCACCCGCCGGCACCGCAGACCGGCCCCGGGCTCGTAGTCCGCCGCGTGGCCGGGGACGTCGTCGTCACCCGCGCTGCGCTTCCCCCTCCCGCCTCCGCCTTGCCGGCCGTCCGTCCGTCCGTCCGTTCACAGCCTGAAACCCGCCGCACCCCGCGCGGCAGCCACGCCGGCGCGGCCACCAGGGCGCGGCAGCCGCAGGTCGAGGACTACGAACCCGCGCTCACGGGCGCCGTTCAGGCGAACCTCGCGGACAACGCGGGTGACGGCGCGCGGACACGTCGAGAACTGACCCGTGGAGCTGCCGCTGATCCCTCCCATGCTCGCCACCCCCGGCACCCTGCCGCCCGCCGCGCAGGACACGCACTGGGCCTACGAGACCAAGCAGGACGGCCAGCGCGTGGTGGTCTACCTGCCCGGCGACGGCAGTGTGCTGCTGCGCGCCCGCTCCGGCCACGACATCACGGCCGCCTACCCCGAACTGGCACCGCTCGGCGCCGCCCTCGGCTCCACCGCCGCCGTGCTGGACGGGGAGATGCTGGCCCTGGACGAACAGGGCCGCGCCGACTTCCAGTTGCTGCAGTCCCGCATGGGCCTGGCGCACGCCCCGGGCCGGGCGGCGCGGCGGGCGGCGCGGGTCCCCGTCCACCTGGTGCTGTTCGACGCCCTGCATCTGGCGGGCGAGCCGCTGCTCCGCCTCCCCTACACCCGCCGCCGCGAACGGCTGACGGAACTCGGCCTCGGCGGGGCGTCCTGGTCGACCCCGGCCGCGCTGGTCGGCCACGGCGAGCAGGCCCTGCGGGCCACCCGCGAGCACGGCCTGGAGGGCCTGGTGTGCAAGCGGCTGGACTCGGTGTACGAGCCGGGGATCCGCTCCCGGGCCTGGATCAAGATCCGCAACATGCGCAGCGAGGACGTCGTGGTCGGCGGCTGGCTGCCCGGCAAGGGAGGGCTCACGGGTCTGCCCGGCGCCGTCCTGGTCGGCCAGCGCGCCGCGGGCCGGCTGCGCTACGTCGGCGGGGTCGGCACCGGCTGGAGCGCGGCCGAGCGCACCGAGCTGGCCGCACTGCTGCGGGCCGCCGCGACGGACGTGTGCCCCTTCGACCCCGTACCGCCGGTGCCCGGGGCGCGCTGGGTCGTCCCCCGGCTGGTCGGTGAGGTCCGCTACAGCACCCGTACCCGGGAGGGCATGCTGCGCCAGCCGTCCTGGCTCAGGCTCCGACCGGACCTCGCGCCCGAGGAGTCGGCCGCCGACGTTCCGGACGACATGGTGTGACCGTGTGACGCGGGGTCAAGTATTGGGCTGCCCTTCACCGCGGGGACGCCCGTGCCCCTTGGCGCGGAAGTGAAAAGACGGGACGCTTAACTCCCCTTCCCCCCACAGCCGTTGGGCTGCGCCCCAGTACAGAGGAGGACGCGATGCCGTCGCGTACCGCCCCCGTCCGCCGCAAGAGATGGCTCGCCGCACCGCTCGGTGCGCTGGCCCTCGTCGTCGCCTTCCCCACCACCGCCTTCGCCGCCCCGCCCCCGGGGCTGCCCGGCAACGCGGACAGCCTGGAGCGGGCGTACCAGCCCGCCTACGACTACGACACCGACGGCTGCTACCCGACGCCGGCCATCGGCGCCGACGGAACGGTCAACGGCGGACTCAAGCCGACCGGCGCCCTGGACGGCAACTGCCGGGACGCCTCCGACCTGGACAACACCAACGGCTACTCGCGCGCCAAGTGCGACAACGACTGGTGCGCCTACATGTACGGCCTCTACTTCGAGAAGGACCAGGCGCTGCCCGGCAGCAGCCTCGGCGGCCACCGGCACGACTGGGAGCACGTCGTGGTGTGGGTGCGGGACGGTGCCGTCCAGTACGTCTCGACCTCCAGCCACGGCTCGTTCAGCGTGCACGCGAGGTCGGCGGTCCGCTTCGACGGCACCCACCCGAAGATCGTCTACCACAAGGACGGCATCAGCACCCACTGCTTCCGCCCGGCGACCTCGGGCGACGAGCCGCCGGAGAACCACGAGGGCGGCTGGCAGTACCCGGCCCTGGTCGGCTGGGACGGTTATCCGGCCGGCCTGCGCGAGAAGCTCAGCTCCTACGACTTCGGCAGCGCCAACTTCGGCCTGAAGGACGGCAGCTTCGCCTCCCACCTGGCGGCCGCCAAGCCCCCGGGCATCGCCTTCGACCCGAACGCCTGAGGCGGGCGCGGCCGACGGGGCCAGTCGGGCGAAGCGTGGTACCTGGGCGCCCCGGGGAGCACTATCGTGTCCGCATGTCCGCCCCCGAACTGATCCGCATCGTCTCCCGCGACTCCCCGATGGCCCTTGCGCAGGTCGAGCGGGTCCGGGCCGAGTTGGCGGCCCTCCACCCCGGTGTGCGCACCGAGGTCGTGCCGGTGAGGACCACCGGCGACAAGTGGCTCGGCGACCTGTCGCAGGTGGAGGGCAAGGGCGCGTTCACCAAGGAGGTGGACGCCGCGCTGCTGTCGGGCGAGGCCGATCTCGCGGTGCACTGCGTCAAGGACGTGCCCGCCGACCGGCCGCTGCCGGCGGGCACGGTGTTCGCCGCGTTCCTGGAGCGGGACGACGTCCGGGACGCCCTCGTCCACCCGGACGGCCTCACCCTGGACCAGCTGCCGGCCGGGACCCGCGTCGGCACCTCCTCGGTGCGCCGTGTCGCCCAGCTGGCCGCGACCCACCCGCATGTGACGTGCGTGCCCTTCCGGGGCAACGCCAACCGGCGGCTGGCGAAGCTGGCCGCCGGCGAGGCGGACGCCCTGCTCCTCGCGGTCTCCGGCCTGGAGCGCATCGGCCGCCGCGACGTGATCAGCGAGGTCCTCTCTCCTGAGACGATGATGCCGCCGATCGGCGCGGGCATCCTCGCCCTGCAGTGCCGGGAGGGCGACACCGCGCTCATCGACGCGGTCAGCGGTCTCGGCCATCCCGAAACACACCGGGAGGCGACGGCGGAGCGCATGTTCCTGCACGTCCTGCAGGGGCACTGCAACAGCCCGATCGCCGGGTGTGCCCGCGTGGACCGCGGCGGGGAACTCTCCCTGCGGGCCTGCGTCTTCACCCCGGACGGCAAGACGCGGCTGAACGCCCACGAGTGGGCCGGCCGGCTCGACCCGGCGACCCTCGGTACGTCGGTCGCCGTGGCACTGCTGCGTCAGGGCGCCCGCGAGATCATCGACGGCATCGCGCACTGAGGCGTCGCCGCACCGGGGATCAGGCGGAGCCCTCCTCCGCCTGGTCCCGCAGGAAGGCGCTCACCTGACGCGCCAGACCGTCCTCCCGCGCCGTACCGGCGAGGGGCCCGGTGGCCGCGTCGGGCAGCCCGAGGCCGCCGGTCCACAGCCGGCGGTCGGCCCACTCCTCGTCCACCCGCAACTGCACCTGGACGTCCACCTGGCCAAGGCTCGCCTCCGGGCCCGCCGCGTAGAGCACGGCGGTGGCGCGGCGCAGCGGGTAGACGTCGAAACCCTCGATGAACTGGGAGTTGCGCCAGTCGAGGAAGGCGCTCTCCCCGTCGGGCCCGATCCGCACGTCGATCTGGCCGTCCTCCAGGTGGATGCCGAGGTGCCGGCCACCCCGGTTCTCGACGGTCACCCGGACACGGACGTACGTCAGCCCCTCGGCGGCGTCGTCGCGTCCACGCGGCGGCTCGGCCGGCTCAAGACGGTGGACGCGGACCCGCAGGCCGGGGTGCTCGTCGTACTCCTGCCAGTCCCCGACCACGTTCGGCTCGTACACGGTGCCCCTCTCGACCTCTCGACGCTGCTTCCTATCTGTGCGCTCAGTGCACTGTCAAATGAGCGGAATGCGCCGTGGCCAGGGACTTCGCCCCTTTTGCTCGGCGATCAAGCGTTGCGCAGGGACGATCCGCGGGCACCCCCGCCGGGCGATCACCCAGAGCGTGCCGCACATCACTTTCCGCGGCGCCGCCGTCTCACTCACCGGTCCGCATCCGTTCGGGTGGCCGTTCGGGGCATTCGCGCTCAGTATCCATATATATGAGGATTTGCCAGCCCCCCTGCTGAGGGAGGTGCGCATGACGCGTATCGCCGGCAGAACCAAACCCCACCCCCACGACGACGCCCCCGACACGGCCGCGGCGTTCGACCGGCTGGCCGGTCTGCCCGAGGGCCCGGAGCGCAAGGCGCTGCGGGACGAGCTGATCCAGGTCTGGCTGCCCATGGCCGAGCGGATCGCGGTCCGCTTCCGGGGGCGCGGCGAGAACCTGGAGGACCTCTACCAGGTCGCGGCCCTCGGACTGGTCAAGGCCGTCGACCACTACGACCCACGACGCGGCCACGCCTTCGAGGCCTACGCCGTCCCCACCGTGACCGGCGAGATCAAACGGCACTTCCGCGACCACATGTGGACCCTGCACGTGCCGCGCCGGATCCAGGACCTGCGCAACCGGGTACGCAGGTCCGCGAAGGAGCTGGCGCAGACGACGCCGGGGCGCGCCCCCACGATCGAGGAGATCGCCGAGCACGCGCAGCTGACCACGGCCGAGGTCCGAACCGGCATGGAGGCCCTGGAGTGCTTCTCCGCCCTCTCGCTGGAGGCGGAGATGCCCGGCACCGACGGGTACGCCCTCGGGGACGCGCTCGGCGGCCCGGATCCGGCCTTCGACGCGGTCGTGGACCGGGTGGCGGTCCGACCCTGCCTGGAGGCGCTGCCCGAGCGCGAGCGCACCATCCTCTACCTGCGTTTCTTCGGCGGGATGACCCAGAGCCGCATCGCGCAGCAGCTGGGCATTTCCCAGATGCACGTCTCCCGGCTGCTCAGCGGCTGCTTCGACCGGATCCGCGAGGAGATCCTCGCGGAGGTCCGCTAGCGGGCGTGCGTCGCGGGCACGGCGTCGCGGGCTCAGCGATCCGGCGCCCCGGGCTCAGCGCTGATTCGGCGCCCCTGGCTCAGCGCTCGGGCGGGGCGCCGGGGATCTGGGTGGGGCCGTGGCGGTCCAGGGAGTCCTCGAGGGCGGCCCGGATCTCCGGCGGCATCACTCCGGTGCGCCCCCAGATGAGTATCATTTCCGCCACGTTGCGCAGTTTGATGTTCGTATGCTGGGAAACTTCCTTCAGTACGATCCAGCCCTGGTCCGGTGTCACCCTGCCGAGGGCGACAGTCATCCCGATCGCCTGGTCGACGACCGCGTGCGAGACGACCGCTTCCTTCAGCTGCCGGACCTGCTCCTGCAGCTGGAAGATCTGGTCCGAGCCGGTCTGGTCCGAGCCCCACTCCGTGGGCATGGTCACCTCCGGATCCGGCGTGTCACCGCCGCCTGTGCCGCGCGGTACCGCTCCGACGCCTCCATCGTCGTCACATGTGCCTCCCTGCGCCACTGGGCCGTCCGGGGCGCGTCCGCCACCGTTTCGGCGCCGCGGCCGGGGTACTCGGCAGGCGCCCGCCGCACTCCCGGCCGGACACTGGTGTGGAGCCGGTGACTGCCGGTGGACGAGACCAGGACGCGACTGCCATGAACCACGACATGTCCCTTTCCGCCGGCGGGGAGAGCCTGCTGTCCCCGCACCCCGTCTACGGGGCCCCCTGCTGGGTGAGCCTGACCAGCCGCGATCTGAAGGCCACCGAGGAGTTCTACTCCGCCGTGCTGGGCTGGCAGTGGCGGCCCGCCAAGCTGGGCGAGCCCTTCCGCATCGCCCTGGCCGACGGGTCGCCGGTGGCCGGGATCGCCGCGGTCGCCGGAATGTGGCAGATGGCCGTGGCGTGGATGCCGTACTTCGCCGTGCGCAGCGCCGACGAGGCCGCGTCGCGCGTGCAGGAGCGCGGCGGCACGACCGCCGTCGGGCCGATCTCCCTCCCGCCCGGACGGGCGGCCCTGCTGGCCGACCGGGACGGTGCGACCTTCGGGGTCTGGGAGGGCGAGCTCTTCTCGGACTGGGAGACCTGGCGCACCTCGCGCCCCGCCTTCATCCGTCTGCACACCCGTGACGCTTTCGACGCCGCCATCTTCTACGGCGAGATCTTCGACTGGGCGTCGGGGCGGAGCGGCTGCTGCGAGGTCCAGTACGAGGGCGACGAGGTGGTGCTGCGCCACCAGGGCGATGTGGTGGCGCGCATCGAGTCGGGCGCCCTCGAAGCGGCGCCCGACCCGGCCATCCGGCCGCACTGGCAGGTCCACTTCTCGGTCGAGGACGTCGCCGCGTGCGCCCGCACCGCGGAGCGGCACGGCGGCAGCGTGCTGTCGCTGAGCAGTGACGAGGCCGTGCTCCGGGACGCCGACGGCGCGCAGTTCACGGTGACCGCGCGCCGCCTCGGCAGCTGATCCCACGCCCGTGCTCATCCGCCGGTGCGGGACGGCCGGGAGAGCAGCAGCAGGCTGCGCTGCTCGACGGTGAGCACGGTGCCCGCCTTGTACTCCGTCTCGTCGGGGACGCCCTCCGGGTCGGCGGTGTCGATCAGGGCCGCCCAGCGCTCGCCGTAGGCGGCGGCGGGCAGCCGGAAGTCCGCCGGCTCCCAGTGGCTGTTGAGCAGCAGCAGGAAGGAGTCGTCCGTGACCGGCCGGCCGCACGGGTCGGGTTCGGCGATGGCGTCGCCGTTGAGGAAGACGCCGACGGCGTGCGCGTCGGAGCGCTGCCAGTCGTCGTCGGTCATCTCCCGCGCGTCGGGCAGCAGCCACACCAGGTCGGGCAGCGGCTGGTCCGCGTGGGTGAGGGTGTCACCGCGGAAGTAGCGGCGCCGGCGCAGGACGGGATGGCCGGCCCGCAGCGCGATGACGCGGCGGGTGAAGTCCAGCAGCGCGCGCTGCTCGTCGTTCAGCCGCCAGTCGACCCAGGAGATCTCGTTGTCCTGGCAGTAGGCGTTGTTGTTGCCGCGCTGGGTGCGGCCCAGTTCGTCGCCGTGGCAGAGCATCGGGATGCCCTGCGAGAGCAGGAGCGTGGCGAGGAAATTGCGCTGCTGGCGGCCGCGCAGCTCCCGGACGGCCGGGTCCTTCGTCTCGCCCTCCGCGCCGCAGTTCCAGGACCGGTTGTGGCTCTCGCCGTCCCGGTTGCCCTCGCCGTTGGCCTCGTTGTGCTTGTCGTTGTAGGAGACGAGGTCGCGCAGGGTGAACCCGTCGTGCGCGGTCACGAAGTTGACGCTGGCGCGGGGACGGCGCCGGCTGTGCTGGTACAGGTCGGAGGAGCCGGTCAGCCGGGACGCGAACTCGCCGAGCGTGTGCTCCTCGCCGCGCCAGAAGTCCCGTACCGCGTCCCGGTACATGCCGTTCCATTCCGACCACAGCTGCGGGAAGTTGCCCACCTGGTAGCCGCCCTCGCCCACGTCCCAGGGCTCGGCGATCAGCTTGACGCGGCTGATCACCGGATCCTGCTGGATGAGGTCGAAGAACGCCGACAGCCGGTCCACCTCGTGGAACTGCCGGGCCAGGGTGGCGGCGAGGTCGAAACGGAAGCCGTCGACGTGCATCTCGGTGACCCAGTACCGCAGCGAGTCCATGATCAGCTGGAGTACGTAGGGGTGCCGCATCAGCAGGCTGTTGCCGGTGCCGGTGGTGTCGTAGTAATGCTGCCAGTCGCCGTCCACCAGGCGGTAGTACGAGGCGTTGTCTATGCCGCGGAAGGAGAGGGTGGGGCCCTTCTCGTTGCCCTCGGCGGTGTGGTTGTAGACCACGTCGAGGATCACTTCGAGGCCGGCCTCGTGCAGGGTCTTGACCATCGACTTGAACTCGGTGACCTGCTGGCCGCGGGTGCCGAGGGCGGCGTAGCCGTTGTGGGGCGCGAAGAAGCCGATGGTGTTGTAGCCCCAGTAGTTGGACAGGCCGCGGTCCCGGAGCACCCCGTCGTGCACGAACTGGTGCACCGGCATCAGCTCCACGGCGGTCACCCCCAGGGACGTCAGGTGGTCCACGACCGCCGGGTGCGCCAGCCCCGCGTAGGTGCCGCGCAGTTCCTCGGGCACATCGGGGTGGGTGCGGCTGAGCCCGCGGACGTGGGCCTCGTAGATCACGCTCTCCGAGTACGCGCGCCGGGGCGGGCGGTCGTCGCCCCAGTCGAAGAACGGGTCGGTGACCACGCCGAGCATGGTGTGCCCGGCGCTGTCGCCCGGGTCGGCCCTGCCCTTGGCCCGCTCGAAGAGGGAGGCGTGGTTGTCCACCTGCCCGTCCACGGCCCGGGTGTACGGGTCGAGGAGGAGCTTCGCCGGGTTGCAGCGGTGCCCCACGGCGGGGGCCCACGGACCGTGGACCCGGTAGCCGTAGCGCTGCCCCGGGCCGACGCCGGGCAGATAGCAGTGCCAGACGAAGCCGTCGACCTCGGGCAGCGGGACGGTGCTGTGGGTGCCGTTGTCGTCGACGAGGACGAGCTCGACCCGTTCGGCGACCTCGCTGAACAGCGCGAAGTTGGTGCCCTGTCCGTCGTACACGGCGCCCAGGGGGCAGGGGTGCCCGCTCCACACGGGCGACCCCTTCCAGTTCGGCCTTGCGCGGGTCACCGGGCTTGCTCCAGAACGCCGTTGCCCGTACCCGCCGGTCCGGCCAGCCGGGCGACCGGCATGATCTCTCGCGGCACTTCCAGCCCCTCCTGGGTGATCGGCTCCGGCGCCGTCGCGACCAGCGGAACGCGCTCGCCCGCCCGGGCGCGCTGCGAGAACCAGATGACCTTCGCCCCCGTGTCGGTGGCGCAGCAGCCCCAGCCGTCGCTGGTGGCGGCGAGGTGCTGCAGGCAGGTGCGCAGGTCCTGGTCGGGACGGAGCGCGTGGTCGTTGCCCCCGACGGCCGTGATGAGATGCTGATGGTTCCACCACATCTCGATCGACGTGTTCTTGTCGCTCGCGTGCTCGTCGATCGCCCGAAGCAGCATCTCGGCACCTGAGCAGACGGGTTCGACGAGGTTCTCCAGGTTCCAGAACCGGAGGTGAGCGGCCAGGATGCGCCTGACCTGTCCGACCCGTTCCGGGCTCACTTCCACGTCGAGGTGGTAGTAGCAGGGCACTGCGGTCTTCATCGTCGTGGCTCCTCACCGCGAAGGCTCTCGCTCCTCCTCGCCCCTTGGGGGACGAGCTCCCCGAAACACGAAGCGTGAGCACTGGTCGCTTCTGAGTCACTCCAGAGTGCGAGCGGTAGTCCATTCGTGCAACACGAGCGGCTAACGGGCCCGGACCGGCCGGAATCGACCGGAACCGGTCCGGGGTTCCGGCGAAGAAAACGGTTGAAGTTCCAACAAGACGGCGCGTCACCACGCGTGCACCATGTGTGAAGAACTCAATCGTCCGTACCCCCGGACCGTCCGGAAGGTGACCGGCCATGCTGCTTCCCGCGAAGAGCGAAGTCGCCCGGCAGCTGCGGCGTTACCGCGCCTGGGAACGCTCGATGCTCGCGTCCCCCGCGGACGTCGGCGTCCGGTCCACCTTCGAGGACTCCGGTTACACCCTGTGCGTGCTGATGGGGAAGCGGTGCGCACGCGAGGCGGCGGATGCCGCCGAACGGTATCTGCGGACGAACCTGGTCACCCATGCGCAGGAACAGGAGGACCGGCTCTCCCCGTCGGGGCGGAAGACCCCCTCCGGCGCGGCTTGACCCGAACGGCCGGGCCGGTGCCCGGCCCCGAGCACGGCGGAGGTGAGAACGGATGAGTACGACCGTGGGGATCGGACGTATCCCGGTGCGGGACGTCCACCCGGTGGTGGAGTACGGCAGGCGCCCGGCGAAGGCAGTGGTGGGAGAGACGTTCGAGGTCACCGCGACCGTGTTCCGTGAGGGGCACGACGCGGTGGCCGCGAACGTCGTGCTGAAGGACCCCGAGGGGCGGCCGGGCCCGTGGACGCCGATGCGGGAGCTGTCCCCGGGCAGCGACCGCTGGGGCGCCGAGGTCACCCCGGGCGCCCCGGGCGACTGGACCTACCGGGTGGAGGCGTGGAGCGACCCCGTCGCCACCTGGCAGCGCCACGCGCGGATCAAGGTGCCGGCCGGCATCGACACCGGCCTGGTCCTGGAGGAGGGGGCCGAGCTGTACCGGCGAGCCGCGGCGGGGGTACCGAAGGACGCCGGGCGCGATGTGGTGCTGGCCGCGACGAGTGCCCTGCTCGACGACACCCTGCCGGTGGCCACCCGGCTGGCGGCGGCGTTGACGCCCGAGGTGGACGCGGTGCTGGCCCGGCACCCGCTGCGGGAGCTGGTCACCACCTCCGACCCGCTGCCCCTGCTCGTGGAACGCGAACGC